>DASSGZ010000587.1:0-5425 GCA_035693165.1 Chloroflexia bacterium
ACGGCGAGATCGTGGGCAATTTCTACCCGGCGGCCCCGCTCGGCACCGGCCCGCTGGTCGAGGCCGATTACGCCTTCCGCCGCTTCGACTCCGGCGACCTGCTGATCCTCTGTTCGAGCAACCTGGCCGGCGTCCTGGACGAAGACGCGCTGGCCGCGGCCCTGCCGGGCCGCCCCGCCGCCGACGTGGTCGAATATCTGTATAACCTGGCGCGCGACGCCGGGCTGGCCGAGGCCCACGCCATGGCCGTCGAGATGTCCGCCGCGCCGGTCAGCCGCCGCAGCACCCAGCCGATCACCCTGCCCCCGCCGCCCGCCTGGGCGCCCGAAGCCACGCCTGACCCGCCGCACCCGGCGGCGCCCCCGCCTGCCGCGCCGGAAGAGCCGGATGCGCCCGTGCGCGAGGTGTTCGTGCCGCGCGCCGGGGCCGAGGCGGACGGCGCGCCGCCGGACGAGGCCGCCGCGCCGCAGGATGGCGACCGTCGCGTGCTGCAACTGCGCCCCCGCCGCGCGACGCCGCCGGCCCCCCCGCCCGAGGAGCCGGAATCCGGCGCCCCGCATCCGCCTACCCAGCCCATCCCCCTCCACAGCGCGGCGGCCTCGGCCCATGATTTCGACGCCGCCCTCGGCGCGACCGCTGCCGAGCATGAAGAAGGCGACCGGGGCCTGCCGCCGGACGAAGCCGAGCCGGCGGGACCATCCGCCGCTCGCGAAGGCCTGGACAAGCTCATCGGGCGGGCGCGGCTGTTCGGGCGGAAGGCCGCCCCCGTGGTCGGCACGGCGGGTAAAGCTACCCTGGGCGCCGCCGGCACGATGCTGGGCCACACCCTGCCCGAAAACGTGCGCCAGCGCGGCGCCGCGGGCATGCTGAACCCCGACGGTGTGCTGGAAATCGAGGATCTCGACGAAGACCCGGACGCCGAGACGGCCGGCGACGACGAGTACGAACCCGAACCCGCGACGGAAGCCAACCGGGTCATCGACTTCGACGCGCCCCGGCACGCGCCGTCCGCGCCGGCCCCGCCCTTCCCCTGGATGCGCTGGCTTATTCCCATCGCCGTGGTGGCCCTGCTGGGCGTGCTGCTCTTCGCCGTGCAGCAGATCCTGGCCGGCCAGCAGACGGCGCGCATCGACGTGCTGTTGCAGCAGGCCCAGCGCGAAGAGTCCGACGGCCAGGATGGCCCCGTCCCCGCCCGGCGTGACCACCTGCTCAAGGCGCTGAACCAGGTGCAGACCGCGCTAGACATCGATCCGAAGTCCCAGCCCGCCATGCGGCTCAACACGCGCATCCAGAGCGAACTGGATAGCCTGAACGGCGTGGTCCGCCTGTCGGGCCTGAACCTGCTGCTCGATCTGAGCACGGCCCGCCCGGCCACCGGCACGACCACCGCTGCGCCCGCGCTGCCCACCGATACGCCGGACGTGGGGGCCACGCCTTCGGTTACGGACAGCACCGCCCTGGCCCCGCTGATCGCGCCGCCCAAGCCGGGCGACTATTTCAGCCAGGTGGTGGTCAACGGCGATGACGCTTTCCTGCTGGACAAAGGCAGCGGCCGGCTCTACCGCTACAAGATGGCGACAAGCCAGTACAGCCCGATCCTGGGGGCGGGCGACCAGGTGGAACTCGTCGGCACCGCAGGGGAAAAGGCTGCCGTGGGCGCGCTGCTGTTCATGGCCTGGCGGCCCACCACCGAGGGCGGCGACCTGATCGCCCTGGACGACGCCCGCGTAGCCTACATCTGGACCCCGGCCACCGGGCAGTGGCAGGCGTTCCGCCTGGGCGGCGCCGATAAACTCGACCGGCCCCGCGACCTGGGCACCTACGACGGCAATCTCTATCTGCTCGGCACCAAGCCCGGCCAGATCAGCAAATGGGCGGCGGGCGCCTATAATAACGATCCAGTCGATTGGATGAGCGAGGCCGCGAGCAACGAGATCCGCAACCGTGGCCCCGTCGCTATGACGATTGACGGCGATATCCACCTGTTGCTGGGCGATGGGCGCATCGTCACTATGAGCGCGGGCGAGATCAAGAACACCATCGCCCTGAACGTCTGGCCGCAGGTCGCCAGCCCGCTGGCGATCTTCACCACCGAGACTGCCCATTCGCTCTACGTTGTCGAAGTGGCCGACAAACGCATCATCCGTGTCGATAAGGCCGGCGGCGCGGTGCAAGGGCAGTTGAAAGCCCCCGCCGACAGCACGGCCTTTGACGGCCTGCGCAACATCTACGTGGACGAAGCGGCGGGCAAACTTTATGCCCTGAGCGGCAAAAAGCTCTACGTCGCGACGCTGCCCCCGCTACCCACCGCGCCGGGCACACCCGCGCCCGCATTGCCGGCCGCCGATGCTACCCCGACCGCCGCGCCCGCCGTCACCGCCACCGCCGCGCCCTAGCGGCTGAGAACCGCCATGAGTGACCTGACCGGGAAGACCCTCGGCCGCTACCGCATTCTTGAACGGATCGGGCGGGGCGGCATGGCCGAAGTCTACAAAGGCTACCAGCCCTCGCTCGACCGCTACGTGGCCGTGAAGGTGCTGCATCCCTTCTTGCTGGAAGAAGAAGGCAGCCGTGCCCGCTTCGAGCGCGAGGCGCGCGCCGTGGCCGCGCTGCGCCACCCCAACATCGTCCAGGTCTTCGATTTCGATGAGCAAGACGGCACCTATTTCATGGTCATGGAGTACGTGGCCGGGCCGAACCTGAAGGCCATTTTGCAGGAGCAGGCCCGCCAGGGCACTCGCCTTAGCCTGGCCCGCAGCGGCGAGATCGTCGCCGGCATCGGCAGCGCCCTGGCCTACGCCCACCGCCAGGGCATGATCCACCGCGATGTCAAGCCGCACAACATCATGTTCGCCGCCGAGGGCCAGCCGCTGCTGACGGACTTCGGCATCGCCAAGATCGTCGGCGGCGAGAACGTCAGCGCCAGCGGCGTGTTGTCGGGCACCCCCGCCTATATGAGCCCGGAACAGGGCCGCGCACTGCCGCTGGACGCGCGCACCGATATCTACTCGCTCGGCGTGGTGCTCTACGAGATGGTGACCGGGCGCATCCCCTTCGACGCCGACACCCCCTTCGCCGTGGTGGTCCGGCACATCAACGACCCGCTGCCGCTGCCGCGCACCCTCGATCCCCAGATTCCCGAAGCGGTGGAGCGGGTGATCCTCAAGGCGATGGCGAAAGCGCCCGAGGAGCGCTTCCAGACGGCGGATGAAATGGTCCAGGCGACCCAAGCCGCCGTCGCCACCGGGGCATCCACCGGTGCCGCGCCTGCCTCTAAAGAGGCACCGCTTCCGCCCACCCAGGGCGCGTCCGAGAGCAGTAGCGGCACCCAGCCGGTCGCCGTTGCACCGCCGGATACGCCGCGCACCGAATGGGTCGCACCTGCCTCTAAAGAGGCACGGCCCGCCGAGCCGCTACGGATCGCGTCGCCCGCGCCCGCTGAGCCGGTAAAGGTCGAGCCACCCGCCCCTGCCGAGCCGATTTTGCCGGCCCCGGCGGACCTGCTGCCCGCCGCCCCGCCGCCCGGCACCAAAATGGCCGCCGCCGCCCGGCTGGGCATGGGGCGCATGTCGTGTTCGATGGCCGTTTCCGTCGTCGCGGTCCTGTTGCTGCTGATCGGCGGCGCAAACTATCTGGGCCTGGGCCGCCAGCCGTCGGCGACGGCGCCCCCGCCCGGCGGAACCGGCGCGGCCGGCAGCGCGCCCACCAGCTACGCCGTCGTTGCCATGCCGCCGGACAGCGAAGTCGCCAGCAGTCCGCTGCCGACGACTCTCGCCGCCGCAGCGGGGCCGCCCGGTGGGGGGAGCGGGGGTCGGGATGCCTCGGCCACCGCCGCCGCGAATCGGGCGCAGGCCGCGGCCCAGGCCACCGCCGCAGCCATGCAGGCGACCACCGCCGTCGCCGCTGATCCTAGCCGCGCCCTACAGACCGGCGATCAGGCCCTGGCCGCAAAACAATACGACCAGGCCCTGGCCGTGTACAATGCCGTGCTGGCCGGCGATCCGCAGAACGCTGCCGCCTTGCGCGGCCAGGGCCTGGCCCTGCTCGGTCTGGGCCGCTACCAGGACGCGATCAACGCCTTGACCCAGGCCCTCGGCGCCCACCCGGACGACCCGGCGCTGCTCCTGGCGCGTGCCCAGGCCGGCGCGGGCCTCCAGTCGTGGTCCGACGTGGCCCAGGACACCGAACGCATCCTCAGCCAGGATAAGGCATCGGTCCCGGCCCTGCTGCTGCATGCCCAGGCCGCGGCCATGAACGGCGACGATGCGCGCGCCGTGGCCGACCTCGATGCGGCGGTCGCGGCGGCGCCACAGGATCCCACCGTCTACAAGGCACGGGGTGATTATTATGTCAATAATCGCCGCCCCACCGCGGCAGTCACCGATTACCAGAAGGCGCTCACCTTCGCGCCCAATGATGCCGGGATCTGGATCGCGCTGGGCCGGGCCTATGTCACCTACGACGAGGCCGTCCAACCCCAGCCCGACCAGGCGCTGGCCGCCTTCAGCCACGCGCTGCAGGTGGACCCGCGCAACGCCCAGGCCTACTACTGGCGGGCGCGAGTCTATCAGGACTATAAGAGCGACCGTGCCGATGCTCTCGCCGACATCAACCAGGCCATCACCCTCGGGCCGCCCACCGCCGACATGTACTACCTGCGCGCCACGCTGGCGGGCCAACTGGCGAACGACAAAGCCCAGTTACTCGATCTCCAGCGGGCCGTGGCGCTGGAACCGAAGAACACCCAGACCTATATCTGGCTGGCGGAATATTATGCCGGCCACCAGCAGTACGATCTGGCCGCCGAAACGCTGACCCGCTTGATCGCAGTGGACAATAACTATTATTATTATGGGGCACGCAGCGAAATCTATCTGCTGCTCGGCGAGTATGCCAGGGCGCGCGCCGACGCCCAGCAGGCCGTCACCCTGCGTGCCGACGCGGCCTACGGCTATGCCCAGCTTGCCCATATCTTCGCGGTCCAGCGCGATTTCACGTCCGCGCTCGACCTGATCAACCAGGCGCTGGACCATGCGGCAGCCGACGAGAAGGCCGATTTGCTGGCCTACCGTGCGCGGATCAACCTGGGCCGGACGCAACTGGACCAGGCCGCCGCCGACCTGACTGCCGCTGCGGCGATCAACGCCGACAACCCGAACGTGCTGCTGGAGCAAGCCGAACTGGCGGTCGCCAGGAAGCAACCGGCGCAGGCGTTGGAGTACCTGAGCCGGTGGGATGGCAAGGATGATCGCTACGGGTGGGGCTACGTCGTCCGCGCCGGCATCGAGGCCGGCCAGAATCAGCCGGTGAAGGCTCGCGCCGATCTCCAACAGGCGCGCAAGCTGGCGCTCTTCCCGGATGAGCGGCAGGCCGCCGCCGAGATCGCCGCCCGGCTCGGCACGGCACCGTAAGCGCGCCGCGTTGT
>DASSGZ010000588.1:0-4487 GCA_035693165.1 Chloroflexia bacterium
CGGTGCCCGCCGGGCTTGCCAGGCGCGTGCTGAGCGCAGACGGCTAACCACTGCGCGGCACGGCGCCGCTAGGGTGTCGCGGTGGCGGTGGCGCTGGGCGGCGGCGCCGGGGCGCAGGCATTCGGGAAGAACGTTTGCGCCGCCACCTTGCTCACCTGCCCGCGGGTGATGTTGGCGTTGGGCCGATAGTACACTCCTGGGCAGGGCTCGCCGGGGCCGCCGCAGGTGTAGCCGCTGATCACCCCGTGCAGCGACAACCGCTCGATGAACACGTAGAACGTCTGGCTCGCCGGCACGTCGCGGAAACTCTGCGTACCGGTGGGCGGCGTCTCATTGTAGCCGGCGGCATTGGCGTCGATCTTGGCCAGTTGGCCGCGCGTCACCGGCAGTTCCCAGCGGAAGCAGGGCACGCCCGACGGGCAATTGGCCGCCGTATCGTAACCGCTGATGTCGCCGTGCCGGTACAACCGCTCGATGTAGACATAGAACGGGTTGGCCGGGTCCACGTCGGTGAACGTCTGGCCCGTGATCGTGTCGTTGAAGCCCGCCGCGTTGGCGATGATCTTGCTGACCTGGCCGCGCGTCACGTCGTTGCCCCAGCGGAAGGTGTTGTCGCTGTAGCCGCTGATGATGCCGCGGCAGTACAGGCACTGGATGTACTGGTAGAACGGGTTGAACTGGTCCACGTCGGTAAACGGCAGCGGGCAGTTCACCACCGGGGTGGCCGTGGCTGTGCCCGCGGGTGCGGTGGCCGTCACCGTGGCGGCGGGCGCAGTTGCACTCGCCACGGCAGTGGTCGTCGCGGTGGGGGTACCTCCGGCGATGCCGCAGTTGACCTGCACGGTGTAGCTCGGACAGCCGGTGCCGGGATTGTACTCGTCGACGACGACGACATACGTCGAGTTTCCGGGCACCGTGACCTGGTATTCATAGTTCCCGGCAGCGTTATAGCCCAGGTCGCCGAGATAGTTCGTCGCCAGGTTGGTCGGGTCAAAGCTATTGAGGTACGCCGCGCTGAAGATGCGGGTGTTGTTGTAGTAGTTGCAGGCGCTGTTCACCTGGATGGTGACGCACTGCGGGCTATTGCTGGGGTTGTAGAACGTGTAGGTGTCATAGTGGTACGAATTGCCGGTGGTTACGCCGGGGAAGGACTTGGGGAAGTCGCATTCGCTCGGCGCGAACGTGCGGGTGATCGAGTTGGCATGCACCGGGTCACTCGCGGTGAGCGAGCCGGTGAAGACGCCTGTTACCCCGCAGGGGACGACAGGCGTGTTGGTGGCGGTGGCGCCGGGCGGCGCCGTCGGCGTGTTCTGCGGCGTCACCGTGGCGCTGGGGTTCGCGGGCACGGCCGTCGCCGACGGCGTGACCGCCCCGCTGGGGCAACCGGGGAACTTGAACGAGCCGATGCGCGTCTGCCAGCGCGCGCCGCTGCTGAGCTGGTAGTATTCTTGTGTGTACCAGAAGGTACAGTCGTCCACCGGGTCCACCGACAACATCGAATAGTCGCCCCAGCGCAGACTTGTTAGTTGCGAGCCAGCGCCATTAACCAGTGTCGCTTCGCCTTGTGGTAACGTGCCGAGCGTGTCGGTAACCAGGCGGCCGGTGTAGCGTATGCTCGGATACACACTGCTGCTGGACACGCTGTAGCCGACGGCCAGGTTGCCCTGCTGGTCCATCGCGGCACTGCCCATCCAGCGGTTGTCACTATTGGGGCTGTCGCCCGCATAGGTGCCCTGCTGATACAGGGTCGGCGTCACCACGCCCGAAGTGCGCAATTCGTACCAGCGCACGGCGGTCTGCACGGTGGTGGTGACCGGGCTGACATCGACCGTGTGGTTCGTAACCCACGATTCGTGCGTGCCGAAGTTGCGATAGGCCAGCCGGTACATCAGCCGGTCGCTGAGGGTATCGAGTTCCTGGCTCGTGCCCGGCTGTGGAATACAGGCGCCGGCCCCGCACGGCAGGTTAAAGGGGGCCACGTTGATCGTGACCGGGCCCGTGAATGTGGAATTGGCCGGGTTGTTGAAGTCGGCATGGAAGAACCAGGCGTGTAACTCCCCGATGGTGTCCCACCAATCGAGGAACATATTGGGCGCGCCGGCGGGCGGCAAGGCGTGACCGTCGAGGTCGGACGGCAGGTCGCCCCCGGCCCCCGGTTCCAGGATGAACTGGAAGCTCGCCGGCTGCCCAGCCAGCATCTGGGCGCGGTCGAAGGCGGCGAACCCGCCCCCGGCAAACCCACCGGCATCGGGGAACATGTTGAAGGATGCATAGTAGGCTTCGGGCCAGACCCCGAATTTGCCGTAGTCGTTCAATACGTCATCGCTGATCTTGAAGGCGTAGCGGTGCCACGCGCCGAGCGGATCGGGCGTCGCCGAGATGGCGACACACTGGTAGTAGGGACCGATGGCGTTGCCGTTCGGGTCGGTACGGAATCCGAATTGACTCATCAGCCAGCGGTCGGCCAGCGGATCATAGAGGGCAATCGGGTCGCCTTCGTTCTGGAACTCGCAGATGCCCCCGAACCCGGCCCACAGGGTATTTCCAGGGGCCGGACCATAGAGGGACGTTCCCGATTTGTCGAAGATCTGGAAACTGGTGTTGACCCACTGGACGTAATGATTCGGTCCCACGTCGCCATTGGTATCGGGTGGCGACGCGCCGGTGAGGTTATGGACCCCTTCAAAGTTGCGAATGGGGGCCGGCATGTTCAGCGCCGCCAGGCTGCCCAGGAAACGCTGCAAGACAGGGTCCTGGATCTGCGGGCGGCTGCCCTTGTATACCCGTTCGAGGTGTTCGTTCTTGGGTGCCTGCTGGGTGGTAGCTTGCTTGATCGAGATCGTGCGGAGCGCGGGCGACGTGTCGTGCCTGGCATCGTGCCCGACGAACGGCACGCCGGGCTGGAGGATCACGGGACCGGGATCCGCCGGGTCGGTGGGCCCGGCGCTGCCCTGCTGAGCAGCAACAGTGGGCAGGAAATTAGCGGCAGCCACAGCGAACAGCATTAACAAGCAGCCGGCACCCACGGCCAACCACTGCCGCGCGCGCCGGGTCAACGAGTTTTTGCGCATCTTCAGTATCCTTCCTGCGTACTGTTAAGTGTACGGCGCATTGGTGAGGCTCCGGGATCATTGTGGCCCAGAAATTGAACCGCCCGGCACCCCCGCCGGACACGGGCAGCACTGTCCGCGACGAGCAGGCCGGCGCATGGAAAAGAGCGTTGGGCAACCAGAACCCCGGAGGCGAAGAGCAGCGCATGGAGACTCCGGCATCACCCCCTCCGGAACAGTGGGTCATAGCGAGGTATGCCGACCCTGCGGCTGAAGCAAACCGCAGCCGGCCGGGCAAATGTGGGACTGCCTTGCTCACCGGAGTCTGTCGTCTACACCGGCAGGCTGAGGAGGGTAAGGAGCCGGCGCCGTGGAACGCCTGAGTAACCGCGGGCGTTCCGATGGAACGCCCGCATTCAAGGGTAAATTACCCGATGGGAACCTGTTACATGACCGGTAAACGCGGTAGCGGCGATAGCGCGTTGTGCCATGTAAGACAACGATACAGCCCGCCGGATGGTACGGGCCGGGCGGCGGCCCGCGCGGGCTTCTCCATAGACCCTACCACTTCCTGGTTCACGGCAAAAGGGAGCCGGCTCTCGATGAGCCGGCTCCCACTTGGTGAACGCGCGTTGTGGAGGCAGCAGCGCGCCTGCACTGCTGCCTGGGCTTAGCGCGTCACGATGACGGTGGCCGTGGCGCTGGGCGGCGGGGCCGGAGCGCAGGCATTCGGGAAGAACGTTTGCGCCGCCACCTTGCTGACCTGCCCGCGGGTGATATTGGCGTTGGGCCGATAGTAGAGGCCGGGGCAGGGCTCGCCGGGGCCGCCGCAGTCGTAGCCGCTGATCACCCCGTGCAGCGACAAGCGTTCGATGAACTGGTAGAACGTCTGGCTCGGCGGCACGTCGCGGAATGTCTGGCCGGTCGGCGTCTCATTGTAGCCGGCGGCGTTGGCGTCGATCTTGGCCAGTTGGCCGCGCGTCACCGGCAGTTCCCAGCGGAAGCAGGGCACGCCCGACGGGCAGTTGGCCGCCGTATCGTAACCGCTGATGTCGCCGTGCCGGTACAACCGCTCGATGTAGACATAGAACGGGTTGGCCGGGTCCACGTCGGTGAACGTCTGGCCCGTGATCGTGTCGTTGAAGCCCGCCGAGTTGGCGATGATCTTGGCGACCTGGCCGCGGGTCACGTCGTTGCCCCAGCGGAAGGTGTTGTCGCTGTAGCCGCTGATGATGCCGCGGCAGTACAGGCACTGGATGTACTGGTAGAAGGGGTTGAACTGGTCCACGTCCGTGAACGGCAGTGGACAGTTCACCACCGGCGTCGCCGTGGCCGTGCCCGCGCCGACCGTGGTGGTCGCCTGCGCCGTAGGCGTGGCCGTGTTCACCGGGCCAGGTGTGCTGGTCACGGTGGGCGTGCCGCCGGCGATCCCGCAAC
>DASSGZ010000589.1:0-2243 GCA_035693165.1 Chloroflexia bacterium
CATCCGCCCGACGATGCTGATGTTGCTGGGGCTGCACGACGACTATCTCCACGACGGGCGCGCGATCACCGAGCCGCTCTATGCCTGGGCCCTGCCGCAAGCGCTGCGGGCGCACCGGGAGACGCTGCTGCGGCTGGGCGCCGTCTATAAGCAGATCAATGCCGCCGTGGGCCAACTTGGCCTGGATAGCCTGCAGATCTCGACCCAGGCGCTGGAAAGCGGCAGCCCCGCCGGCGACAGCACCTATACCACCCTGGAGAACCAACTCGCCACCATCACCGCCCGGCGCAACGCGCTGGCGGCGCAGATGCAGGCGCTGCTGGAGTCGGCCACGTTCGACAACCAGGCCGCCGATGAGCAGCAGGCCCGAGCCCTGATCGCGCAGGGCCAGGCGCTGCTCGACGACGTGGCGGCGCAGGCGAACGGGCACTAAGCCGGGGCGCCCGTCCCGGCAAACAAACGACAGGGCGACCCATGCGGGTCGCCCTGTTGGATTCGCGGAGCCGCGCCGGGTCTACTGAACCTCGCCATGGCCGCCCGGTTCGCGGTGGGGGCCGGTATAGGGCGCCTCGCTGGACGACTCGTGGGCGCCACCGTCCGCGGGGTGGTGGGCGTCTCTTGCGCCTTGCGCCGGCGGCGGGGCGGAGCGCACATCCTGCAAGGTACGCACGCCGGGCGCGCTGGTGATGGGACCGGAATAGTCGCCGGAGGTACCGCTACCCGCGTCGCGTGGCAGCGTGCCGCTGGGGGGCGCGGTCGGATCGATCGGCGGCTGGGGCGTGGCGCCGCGACCAGTGGGCGGCGCGGTCGTGCCGGCCGGCGGTTGAGGCGCGGCGCCGCGACCAGCAGGTGGCGGGGTTGGGCCGGCCGGCGGCTTGCGATAGCGCCGCTCGACTTCGTCGTCGATCTTGCCCGTGGGGTCCCAGGGGATCATGTCGCCGGTGTTGGGCACATTGCCCGACGACGGCCCCGTGTAGCCGCGCGACGCGCCGGAGCCGGTGCCTTCGCTCATCTCGCTCGCTTGCACGTTCGCGGGGGGCGGGCCCGGATCGGTCAGGCTGGTATTCGCGGTGCGGTTGGGCAGGGTGTCCCGGTCGCCGCCCGATGGGCCACGCCCGGCGCCCTGGCGGCCGGTGGCCGGGGGCGGACCCGGATTGGTCAGGCTGGTGTTGGCGGGGCGGTTGGGCAGGGTGTTCTCATCGCCGCCGGACGGTGCGCGCCGGGTCTGGTCGGACGGCGGCGGGGTGTCGGATTCATGCCGATGCTTGCTCATGGATTCTGGCCTCCTCTACGGCTACAGCGGGGCGGCGGGGCTGCGTTACTGCGCCCGCATGCCGGCCCGCGGGAGCGCGACAGGTGCGCCCCGGTGATAGAGGGAGCAAGAAATATGCCGGGTGGCCTCAGCGCTCGGCGGCGGGTTGCGATTCTTCCGCGTCCACCGGTTGCCCATTGAGGCCCACGGCCTCCGCCGCATCCTGGGGCGGCAGTTGCGGCTCGATGATTTCGCGCACCATGCGCACCGTGCCTTCGACGCCGGTCAGCTTCTCATAGATATCGAGCAAAGCCGGCGGGCCGAAGTTATCCATCTGCGGCTGGCGGCGCAATTCTTCCGCGAGATAGGCCGCCGCCATCTGCGCGGCGTGCGCGAGCGTGGCCCCGCCGTCCATGGCCTGCTTGATCAGCATGCACATGTCCACGGCATTGCCGTTGAAGCGCTCATTATTCTGCGGGGACCGCGGCAGGTATCCTTTGAGCGCCCAGTAGCTCACCTGGCGCGTGGTGAGATCGCACAGTTGGGCCAGTTGGGCGGTGGTGAGGTTGAGCTTGGTCCAGAGGGCCCCGCGATTCACCGGCTCGAAACGGATGGTCCGGCGCAATGAACTTACTCCTTGCTAAAGGCGGATCGATCATTCGCACTTAGCGTAGCACAAAGTGGGCCAGGAATCGGCTACCGGGCCGGCCCGCCCCGCGAACGCGGTCGGCCCGCGGTTCCGGCCGCCGCTATCCGCATTATATAGCATCGGCGGCGGCAACGGGGCAAGTTGCGGGATGGCGCGAGATCGCCCGGCCCGCCAACGGGCGGGCTAAAACGCTAGGCTGCGCAGGCGGCCCTGGTAAGGGTAGCCGGAGGCTTGAGCCTCCGGGCAGGGCTTGACAGCGGCGCACATTCCGCTACAATCAAGCGGGAGCGTTATGGGCGCCGCGCGGTGGGGGCGCCGCGCAGCAGAGGAGGGATGAGCATG
>DASSGZ010000590.1:0-2025 GCA_035693165.1 Chloroflexia bacterium
CGAGGGCATCGGCGAGGACTTCATGCCCGGCACCTTCCAGTACGACATCGTGGACCGCTGGGTGCAGGTGAGCGACCGCGACTCGCTGCTGACCGCCCGCCGCATCACCCGCGAGGAAGGCATCCTCGTCGGCGGCTCGACGGGCACGGCGATGTGGGCCGCGCTGCAGGTGGCGAAGGACCTGGACGAGAGCAAGACCATCGTCGTGCTCTTCCCCGACACGGGGCGCGGCTACCTGAGCAAGGTCTTCAACGACGACTGGATGCGCGAAAACGGCTTCCTCGACCGGCTGGCGACCCCGGCCCGCGTGCGTGACCTGTTGCACTACCACAACCGCGAGTTGCCCGCGCTCGTCACCGTGCCGGTCACGGCCCGCGTGCGCGAGGCCATCGAACTGTTGCACCAGTACAGCATCTCGCAGTTGCCCGTGTCGCGCGACGGCGACCTGACCACGGTGCATTCGATTGTCGGCTCGATCCAGGAGCGGTCGCTGCTGGAGCGGGTGTTCCGCAACCCGGAGGCCGTGGACCAGACGGTCGAGACGGTGATGGAGCAGCCGTTCCCGCTGGTCGACGTGGGCGAGGAAGTGGAGCGCGTGGTGCCCGCGCTGCTGGCCGGCAACCCGGCGGTGCTGGCCGAGGAAGCGGGCCGCCCGGTCGGCCTGATCACCCGCGCCGACTTGCTGGAGTTCGTGGCCCGCGGCAAGACCGCCCAGTAATTCGCCGCCCCCGGCAACCCGATCGCGGCGCTGGGGGCTAAAGGAGATACACCTTGGATGCTGTTACCCTCTTACGCGAGCAGATCAGCACGGCCCACGAGTGGCTGGAAGGCACGATGGCCGATGTGACCGCCGAGCAGGCCGACTGGGTGCCCCCCGGCGTGGCCAATCCGCTGGGGGCCAGCTATGCTCACGCGATTGCAAGCGAGGATTTGATCATCAACGGCATACTGCGCGACGGCACCCCGCTGTTCCTCGGCGACTGGGCCGGCAAGACCGGCCAGAGCTTGCCCCACCCCAACTCTGACTGGACACAATATGCGGCGTGGACGCGCGACGTGCGGGTGGACCTGCCCGCGGCCCGCGCTTACGCCCAGGCGGTCTATGCCGCCACCGATGCCTACCTGGCCGGGCTGACCCCCGACGACCTGGACCGCGAGGTCAACCTGTTCGGGATGAGCCAGACCCTCGGCGCGACGCTCGGCAACTTTGTCGTCGGGCACTGCCACGACCTGATGGGCGAGATTTCTTGCCTCAAGGGATTGCAGGGCGTGCGCGGCTACCCGTTCTAGTAGTCCGCCACCCTGATTCTGATGGGCAGCAGGCCGGTTTGAAACCGGCCCCTACACTCGGCGGCAGGCCGGTTTCAAACCGGCCCCTACACCGCAAAATCACAGTGGTGGGCTACTAGTCACTATCGCTCCGATTTTGACGGGGAGGCGCCGGTTTGCAGCCGGCGCCCCCCGTCGTATATTCAGCATGGTCGCTTACTCGCCGCCGTCATGCCCGGCTTCGATGGTCGCCGGGGCGGGCACCCGGATCGGCTGGCCGGTGTAGACCACGCCGCCGTGCAGCACGCGGGCGTAGACCCGGCTCCAGCCGGGGTTGACCTTCGCCGAGACGCGGGCGATGCGCTCGTCCACGAACCAGGGCGCGATGTTCTGGCAGGGCGTGGTGTAGCCGGTGATCTCGATCAGGATGTCGTCGCCGATCTGCAAGCGGTCGCCGGGGCGCAGCGCGCCGATGTCGATGCCCTCGGTGGTCAGGTTTTCGCCGATGGCGCCGGGCACGATGGGGTGGCCTTCGGCCTGCAACGCGCGGATCTGCTCGATGCCGTAGAGGCAGAGGGCGCGGGTGGGGCCGCCGTGGTTGCGCCGGTCGCGGTGCTGGTCGCCGTCGAGGCCGAGCGGCCCGAGCGCGGCGCGCGCCACCGGCAGCTTGGGCACGCCGCCCGGCGAGATATTGATCTGGACGATGCGCCCAGGGCTGGTTGTCTGGGTCATTGGTAGTAGGGTACTCCTGCTGTG
>DASSGZ010000591.1:0-12372 GCA_035693165.1 Chloroflexia bacterium
GTTCAGTTTCAGCGACCAGCGCCTCGTCTCGCCTAACCCGGCCCAGTTCGTCGGCACGCGCAACTACGAACGCCTGCTGGGGGTGTCCCTGTTGACCCTGGACCCGGTCGTGGATCCAAAAACCGGACAGCCTCAGCGCGACGCCCAGGGCAATCTCCAGTATCCGCGCTCGCGCGACTTCACCCGCGATACGCAAAAGTACCCGCAGTACGCCGGCCTGCGCGAGTGGTTCAACGTCGATCTCGGCAACCGCCGCTATGTGGTGCTGGCGGGCGACCCGGCGTTCCTGCACGCGCTGTGGAACAACGTCTTTTTCGCGCTCGTGGTCATCCCGCTGCAGACCGGGCTGGGGCTGCTGCTGGCGTTGCTCGTCAACCAGCGCATGGCCGGGCGCAACTTCTTCCGCACCGCCTATTACAGCCCGGTCGTCACCTCGATGGTTGTTATTTCGATTGTCTGGACCTTCCTCTACGAGAAGAACGTCGGACTGATGAACCAGTTTCTACGCTCGCTCTCGTTTGGGCAACTGGGACCGGTGGACTGGCTGGGCAACCCCAGCATTGCCATGTGGGCGATCATCCTGATGTCCGTGTGGCAAGGGGTGGGATTTCAGATGGTGCTGTTCCTGGCCGGGTTGCAGGGCATCCCCGATTACCTCTATGAGGCCGCCAGCATCGACGGGGCCAACCCCTGGCAGAAGTTCATCCATGTTACCATCCCCGGCCTGCGCAACGTGGTCGTGTTCATCATCGTTACCATCACCATCGCCGCGTTCCAGTTGTTCACCCAGGTGTACGTCATGACCAACGGCGGCCCGAACGACGCCACCACCACCGTGACCTTCCAAATGGTGCAGAAGGGGTTCCGCGAGCAAGATATCGCCTACGCCTCGGCCATCGCGGTCATCTTCTTCTTGATCATCCTTGTCATCTCGCTGATTCAGCGGCGCGTGCTGCGCACGCAGGAGGGTTAAGCCATGGCAGCGCAAAGTGTTTCCCCCACCACGACTATCGCCCCCGGCACGGAGGCCGCCGGACGTCCGGTGCTGCGCAACAGGCTGACGATGGCCCTGCGCTATGCGATCAATATCGTGCTACTCTTCATTTTCGTGTTCCCGATCGTGTTCATGATCATGTCGTCGTTCAAATCAAAAGACGCGATCTTTGCGGATATGCGCTCGTTCCGTGCGTTCCTGCCCGTGGGTGATCTCTCGTGGGACAATTACACCGCGGTCTTCACCCAGAGCAAGTTCCTGGTCTTCCTGGCCAACTCGATCGGCATCTCGATCGTCACCATCGCGCTGGGCTTGTTGGTCAACAGCCTGGCCGCTTATGCCTTGTCGCGGTTACAATGGCGCGGGCAACGGCTGGTGCTGACGCTTATCATCGCCACGCTGATCATTCCCGGCGAGGTCATTATGATCCCGCTCCTGCTGCTGGTCAGCCGCTTACCGAATCTCTCCTTCGACCAGGGTATGGCGATCACGCAGGGATGGCTAAACACCTACCAGGTGTTGATCATCCCCTTCATCACCAGCGCCTACGCGATCTTCCTTTTCTACCAGTTCTTCCAGGACATCCCGCGGGAGCTGGACGAAGCGGCGCTGGTGGACGGGGCCAATCGCTGGCAGATCTATCGCCACGTGATCCTGCCTAACTCGCAGCCGGTGTTCGCCACGGTGGCGATCCTGACCTTCCAGGGCAGTTGGAACATGTTCCTCTGGCCGATTATGACGATCCAGAGCGAGAACCTGCGCCCGGTGATGGTCGGCATGCAGTACTTCTTCCAGCAGAACACCCAATGGGGTGCAGTGATGGCCTACGCCACCCTAGTCACGCTGCCGGTGCTGCTGCTCTTCCTGGCGTTTCAGGGCGCCTTTGTCAAGAGCATCGCCACCACGGGGCTCAAGGGCTAATCATGCGGCGCGCGGGGCGTGGGTCGGCAGCGACCCACGCTCTGCTTGTGGTGATAGATCAGAAAGAAGAATCTCATGCAACCCGACAATGCCACCAACTTCATCCCGACGGTAGCCGACCACGCCTCCGCGGCGCAGGCCAGGCCGGACGGCGATCCCCACCGCCCGCGCTTTCACTTTCTACCGCCAGCCAACTGGATGAACGACCCGAATGGGCTGATCCAGTGGCAGGGCACCTATCATATGTTTTACCAATACAATCCGAATGGCCCGTTCTGGGGCACGATCGAATGGGGCCACGCAATCAGCACGGACCTGATACATTGGACCCACCTGCCCATAGCGTTGGCACCCACCCCGGCCTCCTATGACTCGGATGGTTGCTTTTCCGGCTGCGTCGTGGACCATGATGGCGTGCCGACCATCATCTACACCGGGGTCCAGCGCGAGGAGCAACTCCCGTGTGTGGCGACAGGCGATGCCGAGTTGCGTACCTGGCAGAAATACTCGGGCAACCCGATCATCGCCGCGCCGCCGGAAGATCTGGATCTTGTCGCCTTCCGCGATCATACTGTGTGGAAGGAAGGCGATACCTGGTATCAAGGGATCGGATCGGGTATCCTCCATATAGGCGGGACGGTTTTACTTTATCGATCCTCGGACCTGCGCCACTGGGAGTACTTGCATCCCCTCTACGTGGGCGACCAGAGCCAACTCCAGCCCGTCTGGACTGGCTCGATGTGGGAATGCCCGGATTTCTTCCCCCTCGGCGACCGGCATGTCCTGGTCGTCTCAGTCTGGAACAATCATCGCACCCTGTACCCGGTCTATTTCGTCGGCACCTACGCCGACCACCGCTTTACGCCCGAGGCGGGGCAGCGGATCGACTTCGGCGACAGCTTCTACGCACCGCAGACGTTACGCGACACGGCGGGCCGACGGATCATGTGGGGCTGGCTACGCGAAGAGCGGGATGTCGAGGCGCAGTTGGCGGCGGGCTGGTCGGGGGTGATGTCGCTGCCGCGCATCCTCGCCCTGCGGCCCGACGGCACGCTCGACATCCGCCCGGCGCCAGAACTGGCGCGGCTGCGAGGCCGGCGCTATCATTTGCAGGATCGTGATCTCGCGCCGGAGTCGCCCGTCGATCTGCCGGAGGCGCGCGGCGACTGCCTGGAGATCGTCGCCGAGTTCGCGGTGGGCGACGCGACGCAGGTGGGGTTGCTGCTGCGGCGCGCGCCCCAGCAAGAGGAAGAAACCCGCGTTTACTATGACAGCCCAGGCCGGCAGGTCGTGGTGGACGGCCGCCGGGCAAGTTTGAGTACCGCGGCGCATAGCGGCGAGGCGCGCGGACCGCTGGCCGTGGCCCAGGGCGAAACGGTGCGGCTCCATATTTTCCTGGACTGCTCGGTGGTGGAGGTGTTCGCCAACGAGCAGACCTGCATCACCGAGCGGATCTACCCCACGCACCCCGACAGCCTGGGTATCGCGCTGTTCGCGCGCGGTGGCCCCGCCCGCCTGACCACGCTGGATGTGTGGGACATGGCGGCGATCTAGCAGGCGATACCGGCGATCATGCTGCCTGGCGCGTCCCGCTACCGCCGTCCCTCTGCGCGCCGCGCAGAATGGCAGGGCCGCTGCGGGCTGGCGGGCCGGCCCAGCCCGCCGGCGCGGGCGCGACGATCACTCACCGTGGGCTTTCTGCGCGCCCGCGGCGCTTTGCTGCGCCCGGTTCACCGCGGATGATCGAATATCGGCCCTGCGATGCATTGCTTTTGTGGCCCGCCCGGTGTATGATAATACGCAAACCCGGCCTTTCTTTCCGCCTGCGTTCTGCTCGAACGATCGGCGCGACCTGGCCCGACCGGGGGTGGGGCAATTATGGGAGCAAGCGTGCGCGGGGCGCCCCGCCCGCGCGCACTCATCTCCAGCAGCGGCGCGGCCACCGGCACCCGCGGGGCAGTACACCGTGGGGCTACCCTACCGTGCGGGACTGGCCCGCGCGCAGCCGGCGGCCGATCGGTTTTTAGCGGACGGAGGAGACACAGCGATGAAAAAGCTTGGGTTACTACTGTTGCTCGCGGCGTGGGTCCTGGCGATGGTTCCCGGCGGCGCCGCGGTGGCGGCCGATGACAGCGTGACTGTGACGATGAATGCGCAAAACGGATCGGGCGAAGACGGCTCCGCCACCATCACGGCGGCCGGCGCGAACGCCGTCACGGTCGTGGTCAAACTCTCAAACGGCACCGCGACCGCGCAACCGGCGCACATCCACACCGGCAGTTGCGCCAACCTCGACCCCACGCCCAAGTACCCGCTGACCAACGTGGTGAACGGCGACTCGACCACCACGGTCAACGTGGCGCTGTCCGACCTGACCACCGGCGGCTTCGCCATTAACGTGCACAAGTCGGCGGCCGAGGTCAGCACCTACGTGTCCTGCGGCAACATCCCGGTGATGGCCGCGGGCGGCGCGACCGGCGGCACGCCCCTGCCCAAGAGCGGCGCCGGCGACCTGCCGCTGCTGCTGGCCGGGCTGGCGCTGCTGGCCCTCACGCTGATGGGCGCGGGCCTGCGCCTGGCGGGGCGGCGCGCCTAGCGCGGCACCCGGCCCGGTTTCCCGGCAACGACCGGGGCTGCCACGGTCCAGTGGCAGCCCCGGTTTGTTTTGCCTGCGGCGGCGCCCGCCGGTCAGGGCATCGCCACGGCGAGGATCGATTCGGCGCGGCGGATCAGATCGGTGGTGCGCCCGGCCCAATCGCCGCGGAACAGGGGCACGCGGTGGACGGTCATTTTCACCAGCACCAGCGTCTCGTAGAGCCGGGCGCGCTGCAGGTCGCCCGCGGCCAGGGTGGCCGCGTAGCCGCCCAGGAAATGGGCCTGCGCCTGTTCCACGCCGGGCGCCGCGTAGGCCGCGTACCACCATTGCAGGTCGGCCAGGAACTTGCCCACGTCGAGCGCCGGCTCGGCCCGCCCGCAGGTGTCGAAGTCGATAAGCGTGAGGCCGTCCGCCGTGACCCACAGGTGGTCGGCCTTGAAATCGCCGTGCACGAAGGTCGTGGGCTGCGGGTCCAGGCGGGCGTGCACCTCCTGGGCGCGGTCGAGCATGGCCTGGATGCTCGCCCCCACATCGGGCAAGAGGGCCGCCACATGCTCGGCGGCGCGAGCGATGGCGCGGATCTCCTTAGCAAAATCGTGCGCCTCCAGCCCGGCGAGGGCCGGGACCGGCGCGGCGTGCAGCGCACGCAGGGCGGCCCCGGCGTTGTGCAGATACATGGCCGCGCGCGCGTCGGGGTGCTGGAGTTGCGCGGAGAGCGGCGTGCCCACTACGCGCGGATAGAGCACCACGGCGTCGGCAGGGATATAGGCCTTGGGCCGCAGGCCGCGCACGCCCCGGCGCGCGGCGTCAAGCTGGTCGGCTACCCAGCCGGCTACGCGCACGGCGTCGGCCCCGGCCTGGCCCTCGTACAGCTTGGCGAACAGGGTGCCCGCCGGGTCGATCTGCCCGTCGTCCCCGGCGGGATCGTAGCGCAGCACATGGCGCTGGCCGGGCCGGTAGCGGATGGGCGTGATGACGTAGCGGGCGGGCAGCGGCGGGGCCGCGCCGTTCTCCTGGGCATACACCGCGGCGATCATCGCCTGCACGTGCCGCGGGTCGGACAGGCGCACCAGTTGCGGGAAGTCGGTGTCGAGCGGCGACACCTGGACGCGCAGGCCCGAGCGGGGATCGACGGCGACGAGTTGCTGGAAGGGCGCCGCCGTGCCGCGCTCCACGGCCTCGGCCTGCATCTCCAGCAGTTCCGGCGACGGCGGCCCCAGGTCCTTGCTGCCCGGCGGGGTCCAGGTGACGGCGATGGGGCGGGTGTCGGGCGCGGCGCCGGGGGCGCGCAGATCCACGTTATAATAGCCGGTCAGCTTGCGGCCCGGTTTGAACTTGGCCCGGTCGAGCCGGCAGACGCCCAGTTGCCCCGGCGGCAGCAGGGCGGCCAGTTGCCCGCGCAACACCTTGCGCATGGCCGGCCCGCAGAGCGCCCACTGCACGCCCTCCAGCCCGGCGGCCCCCGATAACACATCCGCGATATTCATACTGCCTCCCCCGCCCCGCCGGGCGCCTTAGACCAGCCCGGACGCGCGCAGCCGGCGCTCCAGCAGAAACATGATATTCTTCAAGCGCGCGGGCTTGACTTTGGTCCAGTAGTCGAGCACCTGGGTGAACAGGTCGAGCGCCTCCCAGAGCGCCAGGCGCGACCGGGAAATGGGCGCCAGGGCGGCATACTCGGCCAGAAAGACCTCGGTCAGCTCCTCCAGTTGGGCCAGGTAGTCCAGGTTGCCCGCGACATCCACGGGTTCGTCGTCCTCGTCCACCGCCCCGGTGTTGAGGCCCACCGAGATGATATTCGAGAGGAACAGCGCCAGGTCGCGCGCGGGTTCGGACCGGCAGAAACTGTCGAAGTCGATGAACCCGACCCGCCCGTTGTGCAGCAGCACCTGGGCCGGGCGGAAGCTGCCGTGGGCCGGCCCCTCGGCGTCGGCAGGATAGGTCGCGGCCAGCGCGGTCAGGCGGTCGAGCAGCGGGGTCGCGGCGCCGGGCAGGTCGGGCACGACGCCCGCCAGTTCGGCGATCATCTCGCGCGCGTCGTCCAGCGCGTCGGCGTAGTCGCGTACCTTGCCCGCCTGCACGCCCGATTGGTGCAGCGCGGCCAGCCCGGCGGCGGTCCGGCGCAGGTAGGCGTGGAGCTCGGCCCGCACCTCCGGGGCGCCGCTGCGCAGGGCCGCGCGGATCAGGTCTTTGAGCGTGCGGTCGCCGGGGATCGGCCCCTGGATCAGCAGGCCCAGGTCGGGCACAAAGGCCAGCGGCTCGGCTAGCGTGACCGCGTCGCCCTTCCCCAGCGGCGAGTTCCAGAGGGCGCGCATCCCGTCGTAGGCCGTCTGCCCCTTCTTGCCCTGGTAGGTCTTGGCGACCACGAAGGCGGGCCAATCGTGGCCCGTGGCCGGCGCGGACGGATAGCTGAGGCGGTACAGGATGGTGCAGCGGCTGCCCGGCTTGTAGCGCATGACCTGGGGCGTGCACGATTCTATCGTTATGTCAACAAAGCGGGGCGACCCGGCACGAATGGCTCCCTGCAGCAGCGCCCGCGCCTGGCCGGGATCGACCAGTTGCGGCAGGATGGGCAGATCGACATCGGGCGGCTGCGTGCGCAGCGCCAGGCGCAGATCGGGCAGGTAAGCGGCCCACTCCGTGCTGCCGAAGGGCGCCGGCGCCGCGGCGGGGGGCGGTTGCTCCGCACCGGGCGGGCGCAGGGTGCCGCTGAGCCGGATCTCGCGATCCGCTTCCGCGCCGGGGCCGGCCACCGTGAGCTCATAGAGCGCGTTCCAGCGGTCGTCTTTCAAGCGGATGCGATCCACCCGGCAGGCGCGCAGGACCAGTGCGCCCACCGCGAACTCCGGGACCTCGCTCGTCAGGGCCACCGCCATGAGGGTCGGGTCGGCAATCGCGCTCAGCCACTCCGGCAAGACCGCCAGCAACATCAGCCCCGCCCATATGGCTAGTGCCTCCAGCCGATCCGGCTCCTCCACAATTGTAGCCATGGTCGCCCGCTCCTTATACAGTGCCTGATATGCGCTCAAACTCACCGCAGAGGCGCAGAGGACGCAGAGATTAATTAAGACAAGTGCAGTTTGCGCCTTTTCCAGGCGCATAAGCCGCCCCAGGGAACCGCCCGCCGTTTACCGGGATGGGCGATTCGTCCGACTCTTCATCTCCTCTATCCAACTCTCTGCGTCCTCTGTGTCTCTGCGGTTGGCATCCGGACTCAATGCTCACACTAAACTATTGGGCCACCGGTGCCCCCGCCGCCAGATCATGCGCGCGCAGGTGGTGGTCCAGCAGGACCATGCTGTGCACCAGCCGGGCCGGTTTCACCTTGGTCCAGCAGTGGAGCACCAGGGTCAGCAGGTAGAGCGTTTCCCACAGTGCGATGCGCTCGCGGGAGATCGGCCGGTGCGCGGTGTAAGCGTCGAGGAACGTGGCGCAGAGGCGCTCCACCTGGGCCAGGCGGGCGGGATACAGCGCGGGGTCGAGCGGGTCCTCGTCGTCGTCGTCGCCGCCGCCCGCGGCGCTCAGCCCCAGGTCGCGGATCTTCTCCAGGAACAGAGCCACGTCGAGCGCCGGCTCGGCTTCGCAGAAGCTGTCGAAGTCGATGAAGCCGATCCGGCCGTGATTGAGCAGCACCTGGGCCGGGCGGAACGTGCCGTGGGCCGGGCCCGGCGGGTCGGCGGGGGCCGTGGCGGCGCGCGCTTCCAGGCGGGCCAGCAGCGGGCCGGTCGCCCCGGCCAGTTCGGGCACCGCGCTCTCCAACTCCTCGGCAATCTCGCGCACCTCGTCGCGCTCGTCCTCCCAGGCGCGGCTCTTGCGGGCCTGGACGCCCGATCCATGCAGCGCGGCCAGCCCGGCGGCGGTCTGGCGCAGGTAGCCGTCGAGTTCGGCCTGCGTGTCCGCCGCGCCGGTGCGCAGCGCCGTGCGGATCAGGTCTTGCAGCGTCTGCTCCTCGCGGATCGGCCCCTGCACGAGCACATTCCACTCCGGCAGGAAGCCCAGCGGCTCGGCAATCGTGACCACGGCGCCGGTCGCCAGCGGCGACTCCCAGAGCGCCTGCATCGCGGCGTAGGCGTGGCGGCCCTTGTCGCGGTGGTAGGTCTTGGCGACGACGATGTCGGGCCAGTCATGGCCGGCGGCAAGCTCCGGCGAGTAGTCGAGCCGGTACAGGATGGTGCAGCGGCTGCCGGGGTTATAGCGCATGACGCGCGGCGTGACGGCTTGCAGCCGCAGGTCGCGGTAGGCGGGCGCGGCGGCGCGGATGCTGGCCTCCAGCAGCACACGCGCTTCCTCCGGGTCGGTCAGGTGCGGCAGGGCAGGCAGGCCGGCGTCGGCGGGCTGCGGCTCCAGGCGCAGCCGCACCTCGGGCAGCCAGCCCTGCCACCCGGCTGCCCCGAACGGCGCGCCGTCCGCCGCCGGGTCCGGCTCCGGCGCGCCGGGCGCGATCAGCGTGCCGCGCAGCGTCACCTCGCGGCGCGAATCATCGCCCGGCCCGGTCACGGTCAGCCGGTACTGCGCGGTCCAGCGCGCATCCTTCATGCGCACGCGATGCACGTCGCAGTCCAGCAGGGCCAGCGCACCGGACGCGAACTCGGGCACGGCCTGCAGCAGCGCGCGCCGCACGCGCTCCGGGTCGTCGATAGCGGTCAGCCAATCGGGCAGCGTGGCGAAGCGCCGCCATGTAGCGGGCGCGTCCGCCGCCGCCGGGGCGGCCTGGGGTTCTTCTACTGTAGACATGCCATGCGCTCCTCCAGCACGGCCAGGACATTCTGAATCCGCGCCGCCTTGAGTTTCTGCCAGCTATGCAGCGCCAGGCGCAGCAGGCTGACGATCTCGTAGACCGCGGTCCGGGCGCGTAACTGTTCCTCGTCGGCCAGCCAGGTATCGGCGGCGGCCACGTAGGCGTCGTAGAAGACTTCGCCCAGGTCGTCGGCCAGCGCGGTCGGCGTGACGGCGGCATTGCGGTGCGCCTTCTGCACGGCCACGCGCAGGTAGGCCAGGAACTGGCCCAGGTCGATAGCCGGCTCGGCCTGGCAGACGGTGTCGAAGTCGACCAGCCCGCTCGACGTGCCGTCGAAGATCAACTGGGTGTACGTGAAGTCGCCGTGGCTGAAGCAGAGCGGCATGGCGTCGCTCTGCTCGGCGACGACGGCGAGCCGGTCGAGCCAGCCCTGGAGTTGCGCGGCCAGTTCGGGCGAGACGGTGCGCATGGCGGCGAACCCGTCGCGCAGCACGGTCATTTCGTCGTCGAACGTGCGGCGGCGGCCCAGCTTGATGCCCGACGTGTGCAGCGCGACGGCGATGCGGGCGCAGGCTTCGTGCATATCCTCCAGCGTGGTCGTGCCCACCCGCGCGTCCTCGCCGCGCAGCCGCGCGGCCAGCAGCGGGGCCACCTGCGGCGCGCCGGGGATGGCTTCAAGCAGCAACAGTTGCAGGTCGGGCCGGTAGCCCAACGCGTGGGGGATGTTGAAGTGGTAGGGGCTGCTGCTGTCGAGCACGCGCTCGCGCAGCGCGGCGATGACCGGGCCGGTCAGCGCGCCCGACCCATCGTCGGCCACCTTGCCGTAGACGAGTTGGGTCTCCGGTTCGTCGCTGCCGGCCCGCCGCCCGTGCACGTAATAGCGGAAGACGCAGCGGTGCATCCGCCCATAGTGGCCGGGCTCGATGCGGCAATCTTCGACCTCGAAGTCGCCCATCAGCGCGTCGGGCAGCGTCTCACGCAAAATCTCGACCACGCGCTCGCGGTCGGTGGCGCCGATCAGCGTGGGCAACTGGCCGTCGATGGGGAACACATACACGACCATGTTCAGCGGGCGGATCAGGGCCACAGGCTGTGCGAACGGGGCGATCTCCTCGCGCCCGCGCATCAGCGCGCGCAACGGGTCGAGCCGGTCGCGCTTGTAGACCGTGCTGGCGGCCTGGGTCGGGAAGACCCGCGCCACGATCAGCGGCTTGAAGATGTCGCCGCTGCGGCTGTCGCGCACCTCCAGGCTGTAGCGCAGCACGCAGGACTCGCCCGGCTGGTAGATGGCCTGGCCGGGCGTGGCCCGCTCGATGGTGTAGTTGGGGTTGGTCTTGCCGAAAAGCGCGACCTGCAACCGCTCGCGCATCGCCTCGCCGTCGAACGCCTCGGCCAGGCCGGGCAAGTCCTGCCGCAGCAGCGGGCTCTGCAGCGGGTCCACCGGCGCCCCGCCCACCTCGGCGATGCTCTGCGGGTCGCGACGGCGCGGCGCTTCGGGCGCGGCGGCGGGCGGCGCGGCGGCCGGTGGCCCGGCGGATGCGCCGGCGGGCGGCGCGGCTTGCGCGGCAACCGCCGGGGGCGCATCCGAGGCCACAACAGCGGGCGGCGCGCCCTGCATGAGAGCAGCCGGCGGCGCGTCCGCCGCCGCGACGGCGACTCCACCGTCCGGGTTGGCCGGGGCCGCCGGGGCCTCTTTCGAGGCCGTGACGGCGGGTATGTAGGCGTGGCCGTCCGTCTTTTGCGCGGGCGGGGACGCGGGAGTCGCAATCGGTGCCTGGTCGCTCATCCTGGCCTCCTTCGGGATAGTGCCATCCTGCGGGCCGCGCCGCGGGAGGACGCGCATCATCGTGGTCTGGAAGATCGGCGCCCGCCCGGTTTCCGGCGGCGGGGCCTCTTTCGACGCGGCAGCGGGCGCCGCGGGCGCGGCGAGGCCGCTTGCCGGGTGTTCCGTGCCCGCGCCGTTCGTATCGAGGCGCGGCTTCTGGGTCGCCAGCGTCTCGAACGCCTGCGAGGTCACGGGCAGCGGCAGCGCCTGCATGAGCATGGTCTGGAACGCCACCGGGCTAACCACGTCGGCGTCGGGCTCGGCCTCGGGTTCCGGGGCGGCGGCTTTGGGCAGCGGTGTGCCCGCTTCCTCGGCGGCCCGGCCAAACTGCATATTGTAGAGGTCCGCATAGAGGCCGCCGGCTTTGAGCAACTCTTTATGCGTGCCCGTCTGGATGATCTGCCCATCCTTCAGCACGAGGATCTGGTCCACGTGGCGGATCAGGTTGAGGTCGTGCGAGATGATGAGCGTCGTTTTGCCCTTCATCAGCGTGCGCAGGGCCAGCAGCACCAGGTCGGTGGACTCGGCGTCGAGGCCGGTGGTCGGCTCGTCGAGGATGAGGATGGGCGTGTTGCGGATGAAGGCGCGGGCGATGGCGAGGCGCTGGCGCTGGCCGCCGGAGAGGTTGCCCGCGCGCTCGCCCAGCAGCGTGTCGTAGCCCTCCGGCAGCTTCTCGATGAACTCGTGGGCGTTGGCCTGGATTGCGGCGGCGATGATCTCCTCGCGCGTGGCGCCGGTGCGCCCATAGGCGATATTGTCGGCGATGCTGCCGACGAACAGGATGCTCTCCTGCAGCACCATGCTCATCTGCCCGCGCAGCGAGTCCATGGTGAACTCGCGGCTGTCGTGCCCGTCGATCAGGATCTGCCCGGTGTGCGGGTCGTACAGGCGGGGCAGCAGTTGCAGGATCGTGCTCTTGCCCGCGCCCGTCGGCCCCACCAGGGCCACCACCCCACCGGGCGGCACGTGGAAGTTGACATCCTTGAGCGTCATGCGCAGCGGCGGCGGTGGCGCGCCCGGCTTCATATCCTCCGCTTCCGGCTGGTAGGCGAAGCCCACGTGGCGGAACTCGACATCGCCGCGCAGCGGGGGCGCTTCGACGGCATTGGGCGCGTCCTGCACGGCGGGCTTGCGATCCAGCAATTCGCCGATGCGCTCTACACTGGCGTAGATTTTGCCGACCGTGTTCCACTCCTTGATGATCTTCTTGGTCGGCTTGAACATGTTCTGCATCAGGGTGATAAAGGCGACGAGCGTACCGACTTTGATCGCCGACTGCGGGGGCAAAATCAACCAGA
>DASSGZ010000592.1:0-26410 GCA_035693165.1 Chloroflexia bacterium
ATCTCGTCGTTACTGATCACTGACTACCGGCCACTGACCACTCGGCCTACGGCAGGCGCGGGAAGCGCGAGAAATCGGGCGCGCGCTTCTCGACATAGGCGTTGCGGCCTTCCTTGGCCTCGTCGCCCAGGTAGTAGAGCAGGGTCGCGTCGCCGGCCAGGTTCTGGATGCCGGCCAGCCCGTCGGTGTCGGCGTTGAAGGCGGCTTTCAGCAAGCGGATGGCCGTCGGGCTCTTGGCGAGGATCTCCTTGCACCACTTGACCGTCTCGTCTTCGAGTTCGGCCAGCGGCACGACCGTGTTCACCAGGCCCATGTCGAGCGCTTCCTGCGCGGTGTACTGGCGGCACAGATACCAGATCTCGCGCGCCTTCTTGTGGCCCACCACGCGCGCCAGGTAGCCCGCGCCGTACCCGGCGTCGAAGCTGCCGACGCGCGGCCCGGTCTGGCCGAAGCGCGCGTTGTCCGCCGCGATGGTCAGGTCGCACACCAGGTGCAGCACGTGGCCGCCGCCGATGGCGTAACCCGCCACCATGGCGATCACCGGCTTGGGCAGGTACTTGATCTGCCGTTGCAGGTCGAGCACGTTGAGCCGCGGCACGCCGTCGGCGCCGACATAGCCGCCGTGGCCGCGCACGCGCTGGTCGCCGCCGGAGCAGAAGGCCAGGTCGCCCGCGCCGGTCAGGATGACCACGCCGATACGCTGGTCGTCGCGCGCGCGGCGGAAGGCATCTTCCAGCTCGAACAGCGTCTCCGGACGGAAGGCGTTACGCACTTCGGGCCGGTTGATGGTGATCTTGCCGATGCCCTCGGCATATTCATAGATAATGTCGGTATACTCGTGCTGCTGTTCCCACTTTAACGACATGGTGCAATTTCCCTTTCGCTTACAGTTGGACTAAACGCGGCTAAAAGCGCGTGTTCTTCCAAAAACTCGGCAACCAGGCGATCAAACAGTGCCGGTTGCTCCAGATGCACGGCGTGCCCGGCCTCAGGCACCAGGGCGAGGCGGCCCTGCGGCAGTGCGGCGGCCATGGCGCGGGCGATGGCCGCGAACTTGGCGTCCAGCATCCCGGCGATAACCAGGGCGGGCACGGGCAGATCCGCCAGCCGGTAATGCAGGGGCGCCTGCGCGCCGGTGCCGAGCCCGCGCAGGCTGTTCGCCAGCCCGAGGGGCCGGTTGTTCAGCCGCTGGGCACGCAGCCCGGCGCGGACGGCGTCCGGCAGGCGGGCCTGGCTGGCCCACAGCGGCAGCGCTTCCCAGCGGTCCACGAAGGCCGCGATGCCGTCGCGTCCGATGCTCGCCGCCAGCGCCGTGTCGGCGGCCACGCGGGCGGCGCGCTCGGCCTGGGTGGCGAGGCCCGGCGAGGCGCTTTCCAGGATCAGGGTCGCCACCCGTTCCGGGTGCGCGGCGGCGAGGTGCAGCGCGACCCGGCCCCCCATGGAGTAGCCGAGCACATGCGCGCGTTCCACGCCCAACTGATCGAGCAGGGCGACCAGATCGGCCACCGTCGCTTCCATGCGGTAGCGCGCGGAGTCGGCGGGCGCATCGGTTTGCCCGTGGCCGGGCAGGTCCACGGCGATAGCGCGGGCGCGCCAGGATGCGACGTGCGGCGCCCAGGTCGCGCTGCTGCCGGTGAAGCCGTGCAGCAGCACGAGGGGCGCGCCTTCGCCCCAGCACTCGACATAATACTGTATACGGTCGACCGTCAAGCGGCTCATCGCCTTAGCCCTCGCCGTCCCGGATGGCCGCGCTCACCGCGGGCCAGATGGCGCGGTGGGCAGCGACGTTCTGCGCGCGGTCAGTCCGCACTTCGATCACGGTCAGCCCGTCGCCGCCGAGCCCCTGGCGCACGGCGGCGCGGAAGGCGTCCCACGTGGCCGGGCGGACGAAGCGCCCGCCGTACATCTCCACCGCGGGTTGGAAGTCCAGCCCGGTCGGCGTGCCGAACAACTGCTCGAAGTGGTCGGCTTCCGTCGCCTGTGGCAGGAACGAGAAGATGCCGCCGCCGTCGTTGTTGAGCAGCACGATGGTGGCGTTGAGCCGGTGCAGCTTGGCGGCCAGCAGCCCGTTCATATCGTGATAGAACGAGAGGTCGCCGATGACCAGCACCAGCGGGCCGCCGTCCGTGCTCGCCCCCAGCGCGCTCGACACCACGCCGTCGATGCCGTTGGCCCCGCGGTTCGCCAGGAAGCGGATGGGCCGTTCGCCTGCCGGGAAGAAGGTGTCGAGGTCGCGCACCGGCATGCTGTTGCCCACGTACAGGGTTGCCCCCGCGGGCAGCAGATCGGCCAGTTCGGCGAAGACCTTGCCCTCGAACAGGTCGCCGGCACCGTCCAGCTTGCGGGCAATGGCCGCCCGCGCGTGGCGGTTGGACGCGCACCAGGCATCGCGCCAGGCGGCGCCGGCGTCCGCATCTACCGGCGCTACATCCCGCGCGACCAGCGCATTGCAGAGGCCCGCCGGGTCAGCGTAGATCATCTCGGCGGCGAGGCCGGTCGGCTCGTTCCAGCCGGGCGCCGCATCGACCACGATCTGGCGGCAGTCGGGGAAGCGTTGCAGGTATTGCAGGAAGGGCTTGGCCGTGGGCATGGCGCCGAAGCGCAGCACCAGGTCGGGCGCGTGCCCGGCTACCCACTCAGCGTCGCGCAGGAAGGCGTCGTAGCTGTCGATGACCAGCGAGGTAACATGCTCACCGCAGCGCACCCCCGACAGCGGGTCGGCCAGCACCGGGTAGCCCAGGCGCGCGGCCAGGGCCGCCACGGCGGGCGCCAGGGCCGGGTCGTCCTGCGGGCCGCAGATGATCAGGCCGCGCGGCGTGGCGGCCAGCGTGGCGGCCAGCCGGTCGAGCAGGGCGGGCGTGGCTTCACGCGGCCCGGCGGCCACGGTCATGTACGGTTGGCGCACCGCGCCGCCAGTCGCATCCGCGGGGGGCGGGATGGGCACCAGCGGCTCGCGGAAGGGGAAGTTGAGGTGGACCGGCCCGGACGGCACGTCGCGGGCGGTGGCGGCGGCGCGGGCGGCCATCGTGCGGGCGTAGCGCAACATGCCGTCCGTCGCCTCGGGCAGCGCCATGTCCGCGAACCACTTGGCGTAGCCGCCGTAGAGCCGGATCTGGTCGATGGCCTGCGGCGCGCCGTTGTCGCGCAACTCGTGCGGGCGGTCCGCTGTGAGCACCACCAGCGGCACGCGGCTCAGGTGGGCCTCGACCACGGCGGGCAGGAAATTGGCCGCCGCCGTGCCCGACGTGCAGACCAGGGCCACCGGCTCGCGGCTCGCCTTTGCCATGCCCAGCGCGAAGAATGCCGCCGAGCGCTCGTCCACGTGCATCCAGACGCGCAGGTCGGCGCGGCGGGCCAGCACCAGCGCCAGCGGCGTGGAGCGCGAGCCGGGGCAGATGCAGACGTTACGCACGCCGCTCGCGGCGAGTTCGTCGACAAAGGCATCGACGTAGGCGAACAGAACCTCTTGCGCGTTCATCAGCCGGTCTCTCCCAGCGCCGAGAGGACCGCTTGCAGCTTCACCTGGGTCTCGGCATATTCGTCGTCGGGCCGCGAGTCGCCCATGATGCCGCACCCGGCAAAGGCGCGGGCGGTGGGGCCGTCCACCAGAGCCGAGCGCAGGGCCACGGCGAACTCGCCGTCGCCGCGGGCATCAAGCCAGCCGACCGGCCCCGCATACCAGCCGCGGTCCATGCCCTCGCAGGCGCGGATGCGGGCCAGCGCCGCCGGGCGCGGGAAGCCGCCGACGGCGGGGGTGGGATGCAGCCGCGCCACCAGTTCCAACAGCGATGTGCCGTTGCGCAGCCGCCCGCGGATCGGGGTGTAGAGGTGCTGCACGTTGCGCAGGCGCAGCAGCGCGGGCGCCGCGGGCACGGCTACGTCGCTGCACACGGCGCCGAGCGCCTCGGCCAGCATGCGCCGGACGACGGCGTGCTCCTCCTGGTTCTTGGCGCTGGCGAGGAGGTCCGCACCCAGTTGCGCGTCCGTGGCGGCATCGGCGCCGCGCCGGGTCGTGCCGGCCAGGCAGGTGGCGTGCACCGTGCCGTCCGCCAGGCGCACCAGTCGCTCCGGGGTGGCGCCCAGGAAGCAGCGCGGGCCACGGGCCACGGCGAACACGTAGCAGTCGGGATAGCCGGCGCGCAGGCGGCGCAGCGTGACGACCGGGTCAAGCGCCGTTTCCGCCGTCACCGCGACCTCGCGCGCCAGCACCACCTTCTCCAGTGCCCCGGCCTGGATGTCGGCCACGACCCCGGCCACGGCGGCTTGCCAGTCGCCCGCGGGCAAAATATCGGCCACGTCCAGGGCCGGGCGCGCGGCGGGGGCGGCGTCCACGCGGTCGGGCGTGGCAAGCAGGCAGGCGCGCTCTTGCTCCAGGCGGGCCGCTTCGACGGCGACATCCATCCCGGCTTCGACCACCACGCAGGCGGTGAGCACGGTGCGCCCGGCGGCGCAGGTCAGCAGGAAGCGCGGCAAGATCATCAGCCCGTCGGGATAGCCGGTCCAGGCGGCGGTGCCGGGGCGCTCCGGGTCGAAGGCGAAGCCGCCGAGCAGCGTGGGCCCGACACCGGGCAGCCCGGCCAGGTCGGCGGGTGGGGCCTGGCGATGGGCGTGGGCCAGGAGATCGCGCCAGGCGGCGGCGATGGTGGTGAAGCGGGCCGCGCCCGCGCCGGTCAAGGTGCGCGCCGCGCCGATGCCTACCAGGATCAGTTCGCCGTTGGGCGCTTCCCAGTAGACCCGGTCGTGCGCCGCCGGGCTGCTGCCGGCGAAAAAGGCCAGCGGGTCGCGCCAGGGCAGCGGTTCGCTGGCGCTGACCAGCACCGGCGCGCCGGTGCGGCGCGCCTGATCCAGCGCGGTTTCCAGCCGGGTGCGTAGCGAGGTGGCGGGTGTGTCGATCTGCAGAGTCATCATCGTCTCATCCATGAATGCGCTCGGCGGGCACGCCGATGCCGCGCAGCAGCACCGCCCGCAGGGCAGGGTAAGCGGCTTCGAGATTGCCGGGCGTGTCAGCTACCGCCCAGCGCGTGACTACCTGGTTGAGCGCGCCGAACCAGACCTGGGCGGCGATGCCGGTATCCAGGGGCGGGATGGCGCCCTGGCTCACCGCGTCGTCCAGGTGGCGCTTGATCAAGTCGGTGAACTGGCCGTGCAAGCCCATGATCTTGGCGCTGAACTCGGGCCCGGCACCCAGGGCTTCGACCAGGAACAGGCGAGTCAGCCCGCGATGGGCGGCGAAGGTGTGCAGCACCACGCGCAGCGCGGCATCAGCCCGGCTGATGGGGTCGGGTTCGGCTTGCAGCGCGCTCTCGGTGCGCTCCATGAGCAGCGCGGCCATGCGCTCCAGCAGTTGCAGGAAGATGGTTTGCTTGCTGGGGAAGTGGAAATAGAGCCCGCCCTTCGAGGTCTCAGCCTCGGCGGCGATGTCTTCCATCCCGGCGTCCCGGTAGCCTTTGCGCGTGAACACCTGCACAGCGGCATCGAGGATCCGCTGGCGGCGCGTCTGGCTGCGTTCCTGTTCCTTGAGCATCGTTCCCTCTTTCCAAAAACCGACCGACGCGTCGGTTTTCTCCATTGTACCAAACTTTCAATAAAAAGTAAATACTCGCGGCGGGCTTTTATCGGACCAATTTAGGATTGGCGGGTGGCGCCAGGGTTAATCGTGCCTCCGAGACTCTGAGCGCAGCGAAGAGTGACAAGGGGCCGCCGGACGCAATAGATCGTCGCACATCAATTGGCGGGGCTTACCCTTGCGGTGTAGGGGCCGGTTTGAAACCGGCCCGCGGCTGCTCTATTGTCATGCTGAACGCAGTGAAGCATCTCGTCTCGTTGGGATACCAGACGAGACGCTTCGCTGCGCTCAGAGTGACAAGGGGCCGTCCTATGCCCGGCGCGAAATCGGTCTTTCGGCGGACCGCGGGCTATTGGGGCGCGGGTGGAGAATTGGTATAATGAAAGCGCGCGATGAGGGAGACGAGTAGTGGGTCGCCCCGGAAAGCAGAGAGCCGTCCCCGGCTGAAAGACGGCATCCGAGGCCCTGGCGAACGACACTCCGGAGCGGCACGGCCGGCCCCCGGTAACGGGCCACGAAAGGCGGTCGCCTGCGGGCGGCGGCGAAGAAAGGTGGCACCACGCGGCACCCCCCGCGTCCTTTCAACCGAGAGGACGCGGGGGGTGCTGTTTTTGTGTTACCTGAAGGAGACCGATATGGAACGGATTCGCACGACGGAACTCGCCGCACACGCGGGCCAGCGGGTGACGTTACACGGCTGGCTGCACCAGGCGCGGGCGCTGGGCGGGGTGAACTTTATCCTGCTGCGCGACGGCTACGGCATCGCCCAGGCGGTGACGGAGGAGGCCGAGCGTATGGCCCCGTTACAGGGCCTGCAACCGGAGACGGTGATCGAAGTCGAGGGCACGGTGGTGGCCGAGGCCCAGGCGCGCGGCGGCTTCGAGTTGCACGACCCGGTCGTCCGCGTGATCACGCCGGTGACGGAGCCGCTGCCCTTCCCGATCAATAAGCCCGTGCTCAAGACCTCGCTGGATACGTTCCTGGACCATGCCACCGTGGGCTTGCGCCACCCCGCCAGGCGGGCGCTGTTCCGCGTCGAGGCGGGGGTCATGGCCGCCTACCGCGAGTTCCTGAACGGCGCGGGCTTCACCGAGATCCAGTCGCCCAAGCTGGTCGCGGCGGCGACCGAGAGCGGCGCCAACGTCTTTGCCGTGCGCTACTTCGATCAGCAGGCGTTCCTGGCGCAGTCGCCACAGTTCTACAAGCAGATCATGGTGGGCATATTCGAGCGGGTGTACGAGGTGGGGCCGGTGTTCCGCGCCGAGCCGCACAACACCACGCGCCACGTCAACGAATATGTCAGCCTGGACGCCGAGTTCGGCTTCATCGAGAACCACTTCACGGTCATGGCCCTGCTCAACCGGTTCATGCGGCACCTGGTCGCCCGGCTGACCGAGCGCTATGGGCCCGAACTCGATCTGCTGAAAGTGACGCTGCCCGTGGTGCCGGAGACGATCCCGCATATCCACTTCCGCGACGCCCAGGAACTGATCTACGAGCGCCACGGCGAGGACTGTCGGGGTGAACCCGATCTGGCGCCGCAGCACGAGCGCTGGCTGGGCGAGTGGGCGCGCGAGACCCACGGCTCCGACTTCCTGTTTGTGACCGGCTATCCTATGGTCAAGCGCCCGTTCTACACGCACCCCGACCCGGCGGACCCGACCTACTCAAACAGCTTTGACCTGCTCTTCCGCGGCACCGAGCTGGTGACGGGCGGGCAGCGGCTGCACCGCTACGAGGACTACCTGGCGGCGCTGGAGCGGGCCAGGTTGCCCATTGAGCCGTTCGCCTACTACCTGGAGCCGATGAAATACGGCATGCCGCCGCACGGCGGCTTCGCCATCGGCCTGGAGCGCTTCCTGATGCAGTTGGCCGGCCTGGGCAACGTGCGCGAAGCCACGCTCTTCCCGCGCGATACCGACCGCCTGGCGCCGTAGCCCACGCCGCCGGCATAACAAAAGGGCGGCCCACCAGGGTCCGCCCTTTTCAATTATCAGCGGCATCTGCCGGGGCCGCGGCCCGCGGCAGAATCGGCGTCAGGGCTTCTTGTGGGTGACGACCACCTTCTTGACCGGCGTAACCTTCTTCGCAGTGGTCTTCTTGGCGGCTGTTGTTTTCTTGGCGGTCGCCTTGGTAGTCGTCGCCTTCTTGGCCGTGGCCTTGGTAGTCGTCGCCTTCTTGGCCGCGGTCGTGGACTTCTTGGCGGTCGCCTTGGTGGTCGTGGTTTTCTTGGCCGTGGCCTTGGTGGACTTGGCCGTGGTGGCTTTCGCCTTCGGCGTCGTGGTCTTGGCAGTGGTGCTCTTCGTCGACTTGGCGGTAGTCGTTTTGGCGCTTGCCACGGTGGCGGTGCCGCGCTTGTGGATGAAGCTTACCCCGGCGCCGGTCGTGTGCCAGGCGACGTGCAACTTGCCGGTCGCCTCATTGCCCCACATCGAGATCGTCTTAAACCGGTTACCCTGAACCAGAGTAACGATGCCGACATGCCCGTGCGGGCTGATGCCCTGCACGTTGCGCTCAAACACCACCACATCGCCCACACGCGGCTTGCCGTCCACGGGGAAGCCGGCGGCGCGGGCGCTGGTATCCCAGAAGCGGGCGTCGCCCCAGTGGTTGCCGATGTCGGGGCGCTGGGACTTGGCGAAATAGGTGCATTGGCCGTAGGGGTAGGTGTTGCCGGCGGCAGCGGCATGCGGGGTGGGGCTAAAGGCCAGGGAGAGCAGGCTCACGGCGATAACGCCGGCGATACTCGCCGCTAAAGTATGGATTCGTAACATAAGATCCTTCCTGGTGCAAGGGCGAATCAGACCCGGCTCCCAAGACCGGGCCGGTGCCGGGGAAGCCCATGCCAATCATGGGGGCCGCTTCGCCGGACGCCGCGGGTATTCTACCAAACGGTCCAGGGGGTAGCAATGGCCGGATCGAGTTATCCACATCAATGAAATGTCACAATTCTAGCGGGGCCGGGTCCGCAAACCGCGTTGCGCATTGTGCGCCTGCCCATAACCACTTGCCGGACGGCAACAGACAGCCGGGATCGACAATGCTTCGATCCCGGCTGCCGGCCTGCTATAGAACTACACCGGCAACGCTGCTGCGCGCCTACCATGCAACACGTATCACTCTCCCACCGGTTGTCACTCTGAGCGCAGCGAAGAGTCTCTGTCTCGTAATCCCCCTACCACCCTGTCACTCTGAGCGCAGTGAAGAGTCTCCGTCTCGTGCCCCCGCCGCAGCGAGGGGTGCCAGGCGCACGCCCCAATGGGCGGCCAGCACCTGCTCGAACACCGCCATAATCTCGTGCGGGGGGGGCACGGTGGGGAGCACCTCGTCCAGGCCCACGGCGTGCTCGCGCAGCAGGCGCGCGAGGCGCGGGCGGTCGTCCGGGCGCGCGGCGAGCAGGGCGGCGAGCAAATCGGCCTCCCAGGTCAGGGGCAGGCCCACCTGGAGCAGCAGGCCGCCCCGGCGGCGCACCTGCGAGAAGCCCACCAGCTTGCGCGGGCCGATGGCGACCTCGTAGGGCGAGAGCGAACCAAAGCAGGCCAGCCGCACCAGGTCTTCGTCGGGGATCGGGCCGTCCGGCAGGCGGCGCAGCGGACGATGGGTGGCCGCGCGCACCTCGGCGATGGGCACGAGCCGCGCGCCGCGCACGCCGATCGCTTCCATAGTCGTGAGCCAGGCCCGGCCCAGCCAGTGGTACGACTCGGTCACATCGGGCAGGGCCAGCCGGTGGCCGGGCGGCAGGGCGATATCCAGGCTGAGCAGGGGCGGCCCGGCCAGCACGCCGGTGCCCCCGGAACGGCGGCGCACCAGCGGCATGCCTCGCGCCGTGGCGGCGGCTTCGTTGATCACCTCCGGCGGCTGGAACACACCCAGGATCAGCGTGGGTTCGACGGCCCAGTACCAGCAGAGCGCGGGCAGCGGCGCCCCCTCGGCGATCATGCCCAGCGCACGCTCGACTTGCGTGCCGGCGGGGGCCACATCCAGCGGATAGCGCCACCAGATATCGGCCCCGGTCGCGCCGGTAGAGGCGGCGGGGGCCTGGGGTTCCATGTTCGTAGTCACGCTATAGTCTAGCGCATCCGCCGGGCGGCCTGCAACCGCGCCCGGTCCACGCCGGGCAAATCCGTTCCGCCCCGGCGCGTGTAGAATCTGGAGAAGCGATCGGGGTATGAACCAGCATTTTGCCAGGGTTTGTTCGGCTAATAATCAATCCAAAAAGCAAGCCGGCGCGTACATTGGCTTGTGCTACTTGTTTCTCGCACCCCTGGTCGTTGGTGCAACTCGTTGCAAGTATGATGCTCTCGCGGCCAACTGAGCGCGGCCTCGCGGGTTCCGCCCCTGGTAGTAGACCCGGTACACAGCAAGTCTCTTGACTGGGGATACCGCTTGCTGTAAACTGGTACTAAGAGTTGCAAAAGCAACTAGTTGCAAATAGTACGTGTTCACGTTTGCCGGCCCGGCTCACATTTCCCCCACCGGGCGGCAGAGATAGTGGTGACAGCGCGACCGCGCTCCCCGGTCGGCGCGCCAGCAGTAACGGAGGTAGGCAATGCATATACCCGACGGATACTTAAGCCCGATCATGTCACTGGGGGCAGGAGTCGTGACCGTGCCCGCATGGGCGCTGGCCGTGCGCCGGGTCCAGTCGATCCTGAACAATCGCACCGTGCCGCTGCTGGCGATCTTTGCCGCGCTCACCTTCACCATCATGATGTTCAACATCCCCGTGCCGGGTGGCACCACCGCGCACGGCGTCGGCGGCACCCTCATCGCCATTGTCCTCGGTCCGTGGGCGGCGGTCCTCGGCGTCAGCATGGCACTCATTCTCCAGGCCCTGTTCTTCGGCGACGGCGGCGTCCTCGCCATTTTCGCCAACTGCCTGAACATGGCAATTATTCTACCCTTCTTCGGCTACGCCACGTATCGGCTAATCGCCGGGCGCTCGCCCATCCTCTCGACGCGGCGGGCCTGGGCGGCGGGCATCGGCGCCTACGTGGGCATCACCGTGTCGGCGCTGGCCGTGGCCGTGGAACTCGGCGTGCAGCCGCTGCTGTTCACCGAGAACGGCCACCCGCTCTATAGCCCCTACGGTCTGGAGGCGACGATCCCGGCGATGCTGCTGGCCCACCTGTTCGGCGCGTCGGTGGTCGAGGCGTTGATCACCGGGCTGGGAGTGTCCTATTTGCAGAAGTCGCACCCCGAGTATCTCACCTCGCTGCGCAGCGTATTCGCCGGGCCAGGGGCCGTGGAGGGCCGCGCGGCGCGCCGCCCGCTGTGGCAGATCATCACCGGCGCGGCGGTCGTGGGCGGGATCGGGTTGTTTGTGGCCGGGTTGATTACCGGCGGCGGCGACATCGGCCACCTGTTCGGTGCCGATTGGGCGCAGGTCGATTGGCCGGCGGTCGCCACGATGCTGCTCATCGTCGCGGTGATTGCGGTGATCCTGATTCCGCTCGCGTATTTTGTGCTGCCGCAACGCATGAAGCGCGTGGGTACCGCGTTCACCGCGCTCGCTGTGCTGGCGCCGCTGGGGCTGATCGCGCCGGGGTTCGCCTATGGCGAGGGCAGCGCCGAAGATGTCCATGCGGCGTTCGGCTACGTGCCCAAGGGCCTGCAGGATCTGTCGACCATTTTCAGCGCCCCGCTGGCGGGCTATAACCTGCCGATGCCCTTCTTCAGCCACGCCAACGCCGCGCTCTGGCAGACGGCCATCGGCTACGAAATCAGCGGCATTGTCGGCATCCTGCTCGTGGGCGGGGTCATGTTGGCCCTGAGCGCGCTGATCCGGCGGCGCGATGATCAGGGCCGGACGGCGCCCGCCCAGGAGGCGCCTCAATTATGAGCGCCCGCGCCGCATCCGCGCCCGAGGGCCGGGTTGGCTGGCTGGAACGCACCATCGCCGATGTGGCCGGCTCGATTGAGCGCGCGGTCTTCACCGAGGAACACGCACGCAAACCGGGATGGTTGCAGCGGATCGACCCGCGGGCCAAGCTGGGCATGTTCGTCGCGCTCGTGCTGGCGGCGGGTCTCTCCAACGCGCTGCCCGTGCTGATCGGCCTCTACCTGGTCATCCTGCTCGCGGCGCGCGCCAGCCGGGTGCCGTTCGACTTTTTCGTGCGCCGGGTCTGGCTGGGCATCCCGTTCTTTGCCGGAGTAGTCATCCTGCCGTCGATCTTCTTCGCGCCGGGGCCGCGCCTCTTCGACCTGGCCCTGGGGCCGCTGCACCTCGCGCCCTCGATCCCCGGCCTGACCGGCGCGGTGGTCTTCGTGGCCCGCGTGGGCGTGAGCGTGTCGTTGGCCGTGTTGCTGGTGCTGACCACGCCCTGGGCCGATGTGCTCAAGAGCCTGCAAGCCTTGCGCGTGCCACAGGTGTTCATCCTGCTGCTGTCGATGACCTACCGCTATATCTTCCTCTTCTTTCGCACCGCGAACGGCATGTTCGAGGCGCGCAAGAGCCGCGTAGTAGGGCGCACCAGCGGCAACGAGCAACGCGGCTGGATCACCGGCTCGATGATGAGCCTGCTCAACCGCTCCTTCAAGATGAGCAACGACGTGTACGCGGCGATGATGGCGCGCGGCTTTACCGGGGCCATCCGTAGCTACACCACCTATCGTATGCAGACCGCCGACTGGGTCGCGCTGGCCGGGGCCGTGGGCCTGGCCGCCGTGGCCCTGCTGGCGGGGAGGTATTTATGATGCGCGACCTCGCTCCCCGGACTCCCGACGATCTGGTCTTCCACCTGCGCGGCGTGCGCTACCGCTACGGCGGGCGCCAACTGGCCCTCGACGGCATCGACCTCGACATCGCCCGCGGCGAGCAGGTGGTCCTGCTGGGCGCCAACGGCAGCGGCAAGTCGACGCTGCTCAAGCTGCTGAACGGCATCTACGCGCCCAGCGAGGGCACCATGCGCGCGCTGGGTCGCGACATCCAGGCCGTGGCCGCGGGCATGGACGCTTTCCAGTTTCACCGCGAGGTAGGGCTGGTCTTCCAGGACCCCGACGTGCAGTTGTTCAGCGCCACTGTGTTCGACGACGTGGCCTTCGGCCCCTTGCAGTTGGGCCTGAGCCAGGACGAAGTCAAGGCGCGCTGCGACGAGGCGTTAGGGCAGATGGAGATCACCCACCTGGCCCAGCGCGCGCCGTTCGAGTTGTCGGGCGGCGAGAAGAAGCGCGCGGCCATCGCCTCCGTGCTCTCGCTGCAGCCCGACGTGATCCTGTTGGACGAGCCGACCGCCTCGCTGGACCCGCGCACCAAGTGGGTACTGGTCAACCTGATCCGCAAGCTGGGCGCGGCGGGCAAGACCCTGATCACGACTACGCACGAACTCGAAATCGTGCCGATCATCGCCAATCGTGTCGTGGTCATCGGCGAGGAACGGCGCATCCTGGCCGACGGCACGCCGCAAGCGATCTTGAGCGATCACGATCTGTTGATCCGGGCCAACCTGATCCACGAGCACCTGCACGAGCAGGGCGTGCATCACGGCCACGAGCACCTGATCCACGACCACCTGCGCGAGCCGGCGCTCGCGGGCGACTACGCCCGCGACGGCGCGCGCTAAGCCCTGATTCGCGGCATCTTTCGTGCTGCTTGCTATCCGCAGCATGACGACGATGCCGCGGCGCACGCGTTCGCCGGATGTCCATCCCGCCGGTCCGCCGTAGCGGACCCTGGATTCAAGTCATGTCTGAGAACCGCTTAACCGAATATCACGAGAAACTGGTCGCCAGCGGCGTCCGGCTGACGCCGCAGCGCTTCATGGTGCTGGAGGTGCTGGCGGCCCACCCCGGCCATATCACCGCCGAGCAAGTGCTGACCGCGGTCCAGCAGCGCTACCCCTATGTCAACAAGACGACGGTGTACCGCACGCTGGAACTGCTGACCGGCCTGGGGCTGGCGTCGATGACCCATATGGGCGGCAACCAGTACGAGTATGAACTGCTGGAATCGCCGCACCATCACTTGATCTGCAAAGTATGTGGCGAGGTGATCGAACTGCCCGACTCGACGCTTAATCCGCTGCGCAGCTTGATTGAGCAGGAGCACGGGTTCCGGCCCTATCTCGACCACTTTGCTCTGTTCGGGGTTTGCCGCGCCTGCCAGCAGCCCGCATCCTGACCCTGGAGGTTGTCCTCTGCGCGTGAACCTGCACCTTCCGGCCCTGCCTGCTCATGCCCGCACAGCGTAAACCCGCCAGGACGGTTGCCGCCGCCCCCGTGAAGCCGGCCCGGCGGACAGCCGGGCTGATCCTGATCGCCCTGGGCGCCCTGCTGCTGGTTGTGGTGGCGGTGTGGGCCTTCCTGCTCAGCCGCCCGCAGACAGAGATCTCCGGGCGCTTCATCACCACCCCGGCGCAGGGGCCGGTGGAGGCAGCCGCGCCGCTCAGCGTGGAGGTCAACCTGGACCTGCGCGCCGGGCAGGGATCGGGCACGCGCCTGGCGCCCATTGTCAACCTGCAACTGCGTGACGCGGCGGGGCAGCCTGCCGCCTTCGGTCCCGGCCCGATGGCCTACCTGCCGATGAACATCAGCGGCAAGGTCACGCGCTGGGTGGCCGACCTGAGCGCCCCGACGGTGCCCGGCACCTACCACATGCATATCCTGGCGCGCGTGGCCGGGCAGCCCGACATGGAATTCGACCTGCGCGATCCCGCGTTGCAAGTGGTGGCGGCGACGCCGTTCCAGGGCGGCCTCGTCTACAGCCGCAACGGCAACCTGTGGCGCAGCGACGCGCAGGGCGGCCACGCCCGCCGCCTGACCTACTACACCGACGACGGGCGCGCCGATAGCCCCGCCTGGTCGCCCGACGGCAAGCGCATCGCCTACACCCGCACCTTGCCCGCGCCGAGCAGCGATATCCCCAACACCGAGATCTGGTCCATCGACCCCGACGGCGGCTCGCCGCAGGTGCTGGCGGCCAGGCGCTCCGGCGAAGACCTGATCACGCCTGCCTTCGGGCCGGACGGCGCGCTCTACTTCACCTCGGACCGCACCGTAGACCCGGACACGAACGCCACGCCGACAATGGACCGGCTCACGGCGGGCGTGGAGTCGTGGTCGGTCGAGCGCCTGGCACCCGCCGCGCCCGACGGCTCGCGCGGCACCGTGCTGCCCGCTGCCCGCATGCCCGATGTGAGCCACGACGGCACGCAGATCGTCTACATCAGCGCGCCCGATGCCGCGGCGGAGAGCGAGTCGTTTATCACCCACACGCTGATGCTGGCCGATAGCGACGGGCGGAACCCGCGCCCGCTGTTCCCGCCCGACCTCTACCAGGACGTGCTGGCGCCGCGCTTCTCGCCCGACGGCACACAGGTCGCCTTTGCCGCCGTCACGCCGCTGGAGGTGCCGTCGGGCGAGTTCGATCTGCTGCGCGCGCTGGGGCTGGCCCCGCTGCCGGCGCGGGCCAACGGCGTGCCCTGGGACATCTACCTGGCCCCGGTGGCGGGCGGCCAGATCACCCGCCTGACCCGCCTGAACGCCGACCAGCCGGTCGTGGCCTGGTCGAACGACGGCAAACGCCTGGCGCTGCTGGACGAGAAGGGCCTCTTCCTGCTCGATCTTGCCGATCCCGCGGCGCTGCACCAGGTCGGGCCGCCGTCGAGCCACGGGCAATTGGATTGGTACGACCGCTAGGCGCGACGCCGGTGTTGATAACCGGCTGCCGGTAGTGTACTATAGAGACAGTCGGGTGTGTTGTCCGCCGGATCGCCGGTTGGCCCAATGGGCGAGCGGTGTTCGCGGATGCCGGCGCACCCGCCGGGAAGGCCCAGGAGCCGGATCGTTCTCCTCCCGCCGTGCCATGCACCGGCCTGTTGCTGCGCTGTCGGGTTGCCGCGAGATGGAGGAGGCGTGAATTTCATGCGCTACATACCTGTGCGCCGCGTGACCGGCGCGGGGTTGCCGGCGGTGCTGGCCCTGGCCGCCGCGCTGGCCTGGGGTGGCGGTGTGGCCCTGGCCCACGCCCAACTGAGCAGCAGCGATCCCGCGGACGGCAGCCAGATGACTGTCCCGCCCCAGCGGATCACGATGCAGTTCAGCGAGGCCCTGGATCCGGTGGGGTCCACGGCCACGGTCAGCCGCATGGACGGCACGCGGGTGGACACCGGCGATACCCAGGTCGATCCGGCCAGCCGCAAGACGCTGACCGTGGGCGTGCCGGCCCTGCTGCCGGGCGGCTACATCGTGCAATGGCATGCCGTGACGCCCGACGACAACGGCGTGACCGAGGGCAGCTTCACGTTTACCGTCGTGACTGAGGGTGGCGGCGTCGCCACGCCGGTCACCGCGCCGCCGTCCCCTGCCGGCGGCACGGGCAGCATCAGCGGCGGCAGTCCCGCGATGCCACGAACCGGGCACGCGGCGGACACCGGGCCGTTCGCGCTGCCGGGCGCGGCCTTGCTGGGCCTGGGCCTGGTGCTCGGCGGGGCCTGGCTGGTCCGGCGCAGCCGGGCCGGGGCCGCCATGCACCGCTAAACAGAAGGGAGGTCGGGCGCGCTGCCCGGCCACGACAACCGCTTGATGGGTCATTTGCCGCTCGCGCGCTCCCGGTTCGGGCCGGCCCGGCTGGGCGCGCTCACCGCGATCCTGCTGCTCAGCCTGATCTTTGCGCCGCGGGCCGCGGCCCATGCCCGCTTAGCGCAATCCGATCCACCCGCCGGGGCCGTGCTGCCGCAGGCGCCGCCCATGGTGAAGTTGACCATGAGCGAGTCGATCAGCCCGCAGTTCAGCCGGATCCAGGTGCTGGATCGGGCCCGGCATGACGTCACCGCCGGGCCGGTCGCGGTCGATCTGCGCGATCCGGCGACCATCGGCGTGGTGCTGCAACCCGGCTTGCCCAGCGGCGTCTACACGGTGCTCTGGCGCGCGATCTCCGCGGTGGACGGGCATGTCACCCTGGGCAATTTCGCCTTTACCATCCAGGCGCCCGGTGAAGCCGTAGCACCCGCGGCCCCCGCCCCGGCGAGTGATGCCGGGAGCGCCCCCGACGACGGCAGCAGCCCACCTCCGCCCGTGTGGCGCTGGATCTGGCGCGCCCTGGTGCTAATCGGGGCGGCGGGGCTGCTCGGCGGGCCGCTGTTCAGCAGCCTGATCCTGGCCGGGGCGCCCGCCGAGGACTTGCAGCCGCTGGCGCCCGCGCTGGGCCGGCGCCTGGCGCGGCTGGTGCTCGTGTCCGCCGTGGTGGTGCTGGGCGGTTTGCTGGCCGACATGCTCTATGAACTGGCCGCCGTGCGCGGCACGGACGTGCCCGCCGCGCTCGGCAACGTGGCCCAGGTCGGCGACATTATCACGACGACCGGCTATGGCGCCTTCTGGGCGGTGAAGGTGGTGGCGGTGGTCGCGCTGCTGGGCTACGCGCTCTGGCGCGGCGGGACGCCGACCCGCCCGGAGTGGACGGCGGCGGTGATGAACGGTGGCTTCCTGCTGGCCGGGGAGGCGCTGGGCAGCCACGGCGCGGCGGCGCGGGGCCTGGGCGGGCTACCGCTGGGTATGCTCAGCGACCTGCTGCACCTGCTGGCTGCCGCCGCCTGGGTGGGCGGGCTGATCTACCTGGCCGTTGTGGCGCTGCCGGTTGTGCGCCGGGCTGAGCCGGGGGTCGCCGGGCGCGTGCTGGCCCGGCTGGTGCCGCGTTTCTCCACCCTGGCCCTGGTCAGCATCGGTGTGCTGGTTGTGACCGGCCTGCTGAACCTGGCGATCCACACGCTCGACCCGGCGGCGATTGTCGAGAGCGACTACGGGCGCGTGCTGCTGGTGAAGCATCTGCTGTTCCTGCCGCTGGCCGCGCTGGCCGCGCTGAACCATGGCATCGTGCGCCCCCGCCTGGTGGCGCTGCTGGCGCCGGGCGCACGCGAGACCGCGCCGCTGACCCGCGGCCTGGGCCGGACGGTCGGGACACAGGTTGCGCTGGCCGTCGCGGTGATGATCTGCGCCGCCGGGCTGACCCTGCTGCCGCCGCCCGTGAGTGCCGGCGGCAGCGCGCCCGGCAGCGTGCCCGCGCCCGCTGCCCCGCCTTCCGGCCCTCCCGCGCCCACGCCCACCCCGGTCATCGCGAGCGCGAGCCAGACGGTGAGCGGCATCGGATTCGACCTGACCACGGCGCCGGGCGTGGAGGGCGATCACTTCACAGTCGCGGTCACACGCAGCGACCTTGCCGGCCCGCCGCTGACCGACGTGCTCAAGCTGCAACTGCGCGTCACGCCACAGGACGTGGACGCCGGCAGCACCAGCCTGGAGGTCCACCGGGTGGGGGCCGCAGAACCGGATCGCCAGGTCTATACCGCCACCGGTCAGATCTTCACCCTGTCCGGCGCCTACCAACTCACCGCCGAGTTGCTGCGTACCCAGGGCGCCGACGTGCGCGCCGGGTTCCGCCTGGTGCTGGCCGACGACGGCACGCTGGCGATTACGCCGTCAGAGGTGTTGCAGGCGCTCGTGACCACCAACCCCAGCCCGGCAATTTCGGGCACGGTGCAACTCAATATCAAGATCGTGGACGGCCAGGAGCAGCCGGTCCCCGGCGCCACCCTGCGCGTCACGCCGCTGATGCCGTCGCACGGCCACGTCGAACCCACGGGCGACGCTGTGCCGGTGGCGGGGCAGCCCGGCGTGTATCGCCTGCCGGCCAACCTGCCGATGGGCGGACCCTGGCTGGTCCTGGTCGAAGTGGATCGTCCGGGCCAGCCCCCGGTGAAGCTGGACGGCACGTTTAGCGTGATCGATCCCCTTGCCACGGCTACTCCGGCACCTCCGTAGTGCGTAGTGGTCGGTGGTCAACAGATTTATGGTAGTATTAGTTGTTAATTTGGAGTTTGGCGGCCAGAGTTTTAGTTTCAGGTACAATTAGGGACGCGAGTTTTAGCCAGTGAACGGTGCCAGGGACAGGGCCGGTGATTCAGGCCAATTACTGACCACTGACCACCGACCACTGACCACTGATCACTCGCCCAACGGAGCGAAGATGAACCGACAAATGCGATGGCGCACCGTGCTGGTGCTGGTAGCGGTGCTGGGGCTGGTCGCGGCGTGCGGAGGCGACGCGCCGCCCGCCGCCGAGAGTGGCCGGGCCACGCCGCAGGGGCGGATAATGACGGCGGACCAGGGCGCCAACACGGTCAGTGTGATCGACGTGGCGACCAACGAGGTCTACGCGACGATCCCCACCGGGCAATCGCCCCACCACGTGGTGAGTTCGCCGGACGGGCGCGAAATCTGGGTGACGCTCTACAAGGAGAACCATCTGCAGGTCTTCGACGCCAAAACGTTCAAGGAACTGGGCCAGGTGGATATCGGCGGCCCGTCCGACGACCTGACCTTTGCCCCCGACGGCAAGCGGCTCTATGTCAGCATGGGCGCCGACAACATGGTCGCCGTGATCGACCCGGCGGCGCGCAAGCTGGTCACGAAGGTGGGCGTGGGCCAGACCCCGCACGGCGTCAAGGTGCGGCCCGACGGCAAGGAGCTGTACGTCACCAACACCGCCGAGAACACGATCTCGATCATCGGGCTGGAGGGCGACCCCAAGCTGGAGATCAGCTTCCGCGTCGGCGCCGATCCCTTCGAGGTCACGTTTGACCCCACCGGCAAGACGGCCTTCGTCAGCAACTTCCTGGGCGACTCGATTGCCGTCATCGACACCGCCACCCGCAAGCTGACCGGCACCATCCGGTCGGGCAAGCAGCCGGCCATGCTCTCGTTTGTCGAGGGCACGGGCGGCACGCTGCTCTGGGTCGCCAACACCGGCACCCAGGAGGTGTGGATCGTAGACCCGGCCACGCGCAAGCTGGTCATGCGCATTCCGGCGGGCGGCGGCGCGCATGGCGTGGTGCCCACACCGTCGGGCAAGGTGTTTGTCACCAACACCAACGACAACAACGTGACCGTGATCGAGGCCGCGAGCGGCAAGGTCATCACGACGCTGGGGGTGGGTACGAACCCCAACGGGCTGACATTCGTACCGAACACGTGAGATTGCGCGGCGTGGGGCGCGCGGCGGGGCCGGCGGGCCTGCTTCTGGCGTTGCTGATCGCGCTGGCCGCGCCCCGGCCTGCCGCCGCCCACGGCGGCATCGTCTGGGTGGACGACAACTACGGCGCGTTCCACATCGTGGTGCAGACCATTCCGACCACCAACCAGCACGAGTGGCGCTTCACGGTCCTGGTGAACGAGTTCGACAACGGCGACCCTATCGCCGATGCCCACGTGCAGGTGCGCGCCGCGCTGACGGGCACGGCGGATTCGCTGGTCGAGGTCACGGCGCCGCCGGAGGCCGGGCAGCCCGGCTTCTACGACGTGCCCATCCGCACGCCGCGCGACGGCACCTGGGCCATCACCGTGCACGTCGAGCGCGCCGGCAAGGAGGGCACCGCCGCGTTCGATATGCCCGTCCAGTCGGCCACGGACTACGGCGCGGTCGTCTGGCTGCTGGCGGCGCTGCCGATTGTGCTGGCAGTGGGCATTTTCGTCTACTACTGGCGCCGGCCCCCGCACGAGCCACCCCTCCTAGATCCAGCGGCTGCGGTAGAACCAGAGGAGCATGAGGACGGGGACGACGACCAGGGAGGCCATGAGGCCCCAGAACATGAGCGGGTCGTCATAGGGAATGAAGCCGGTGAAGTTCATGCCCCCAAAGCCGACGATAAACGAAATCGGTAAGAAGATCGTCGAGATGATCGTCAGGCGCTTCATCACCGTGCTCAGGTTGTTGTTGACACTGCTCAGGTAGGCGTCCAGGACGCCGCCCGTGGAGTCGCGCTGGGTATCGGCCAGTTCATAGACGGACACCATCAGGTTATGCACGTCGCGCATGTAGATCTGGTTTTCCGAGCGCACAAAGGCGGCGCCGGGGTTACTGAGTACGTTCAACCCCTCGCGCACGGGGGTCGCCTGCCGCCGGATCGTGACCAGATTGCGCTTCACGATGAAGACCTCGTTGAGGAGTTCGCGGTCAGGCCGGTCGATGACCGTATCCTCCAGGTAGTCGATCTGGTCGGCAGTATGCTCCAGCGCGTCAAAATAGGTGTCGGCAGTATCGTCCAGGATGCGGTAGAGCAGGTAATCCGGCCCATGCTGCAATGGGTGCGGATCTTCGTCATCCTGGTGGTTGTCGATCTCGTTCCAGATCTTGTCCACCAGTTTCAGGCCCGCGTCGCGCACCGTGATCAGATAATTGCGGCTCAGATAGGCGTGCAGCTCGTAACTGTTGATGTCACAGATCAGGCTGGCCGGGGGAGTGGCGCGGGTCGCGGCTTGCAGCACCCGGCGCGGCGCCGGGGTACCCGCATGCCCGGCGTGCTGATCCGGCGCATGATGCGGGTCGCTTAACATGGCGCTGCCCTCGATGAAGACGCCGTGCGCGATGATGAAAACATAGCCTTCATAGATCTCGATCTTGCCGCGTTCGTTGGGGCTGCGCAGGTCTTCGATAGTCAGCGGGTGGAAGTGGAAGTAGCCCGCCAGCCAATCGATGGCTGCCGGGTCGGGTTCGATGATGTCCAGCCAGAACAGCGGGCGGTCGTGGATCTTTGTGCAACCGCGCGGCACATTCTGCTCGATCCAGCGGCGGGCGTCGGCGCCGTCGGTGATTTTGTTCTCCGTGGTCAGTACACGTAGCGGCATAGCGTCTCCTGCATCGTTCGCGCTTGCAGCCCGGTGGCCGCCGGAGAGATCGCGAGCGCCCTTTGCGCTCATTATAACGTGGAAGTCCCCCCGGCGACACCATCACCCGGCGCGCGCTGTGGCCCGCCGCCGCCGGCGCCGTGATTGGGCCTTGTAGGGGCCGGTTGCAAACCGGCCTGCTGCCCTCGGCGTTGTAGGGGCCGGTTGCAAACCGGCCCGCGGCCCAATGGCGCGATGGCAGACGGCTAGAGAATGATCAGCAGGTAGCGGCAGGGGTCTGGCCCGGCGTTGGCGAAGTTATGGACGATGTCGGCGCGGAAGGTGACGGAATCCCCGGTCTCCAGCGTCAGTTCCCGGCCCGCTAGCGTGCAGCGCAGGCGGCCCGCGACCACGGTGATGTGTTCCTCGACGCCGGGCCGGTGCGGCGGGAAGGCGCCCGTTTCCTGCCCCGGCGGGATCTCGTACCAGATGACTTCCACGCCGCGCTGCAACAGCGCCGGGGCCAGCACATGCCGCTCTACCCCGGAGCGCGGATCGACCAGCCGGCGCCGCTCGTCCCGGCGCACCACGGTGATCGCCTCCGCGGGCGCCCCGCCGTCCTCGCCCAGCAGCGCCGACACCGTGCAGCCCAGTCCCTCGGCGATGGCCGCCAGCAGCTTCACCGTTGGGTTCTTGCGCCCGCGCTCGATGTCCGACAGCATCGCCCGGCTGACGCCGGTGCGCTCGGCCAGCCCCTCCAGGGTCAGGCCCAGGGCCAGCCGCCGCTCGCGGATGTGCGCGCTCAAGTCCATGCCCGCCGCCTCCTCTCCGTTTCCGTTATTGTAGCATATCTCTGCTATAGCAGAAACCGGAGGCGGCATGGCCTGTGCAGCAGCGCGGCGACGGGCGCGATTTATCGCGCCCGTCACCGCAAGGTCTATTCTACCGGTTACGGTATCTGGGGTGGTCCCTGGATGAGGCGGCGCAGGACGGCCTCGCGGACCTGGGCAGGCGCGATCCCCGCCTGGCGCAGCACATCGGCGGCCACGCCCTGCTGCTCATGGGTCAGGGCGAGCAGCAGGTGCTCGGTGCCCAGGTAGGCGTGGTGAAGCCGGGTGGCTTCGGCCACGGCGCGGGCGATGACCTGCTTGGTGCGTGGGGTCAAGCCGATCGGGCCGCTTACGGGCAGATCGCCCTGCCCGACGATGGCTTCGACTCCGGCCCGTACCGTGTCCAGGCCGAGGCCCAGATCGGCGAGTGCCAGTCCGGCGATGCCCTGCTGTTCGCGGATCAGGCCGAGCAGCAGGTGTTCGGTGCCCAGGTACGTGTGGTTCAAGCGGCGGGCTTCTTCCTGCCCGTAGACGAACACCCGGCGGGCGCGCCCCGTGAAGCGGTGGAAAGGACCACGCACCCGGATCGGGGGTGGGCCAGGCTGTCTGGCTGTAAATAATCGCCGTAGCAAGTGGTTCATTGGCTAGTTCCTTTCTAGAGTTGCTTGTTGCCGCGGTTGCGCGGGTCGCGGCCCACCGTGCGGCGAAAGATGGCTGCATAGGTGGAATCCAGCTGCGCGGGGGCGGTTGGGGATGCGGGCAGGTCGCCGATGAGGGCGCGAGCACCCTGGAGGCCGCCGTAGAAACTGCGACAGCGGTCGCACTCCAGCAGGTGGCGCTCGACCTGGTCCGCTTCGTCAGGCGTCGCCAAGCCGTCCTGGTAGCTGGAGATCAGCGGCCCCATATGCGGGTGCGGCTCGCTCAAGGCCAGGCGCGTGCGGGTGGTCATCGGGAACCTCCTTCCTCGGAGCGGGCGCACTCCTCGGCATAGGCCGTGCTAAAGGCTTTCTTTGCCCGGTAGAGCCGTTTTTTCAAATTCTCGCGCGAGAGGCCCAGAATCGCACAGAGCTCGTCAATGCTGAAGCCCTCACGCCAGTGCAAGAGCAGAGGCGCGGCATAGTCGGGGTTGATGGCCGCCAGGCTACGCTCGACCAAATCGGTCTCGGCATAGCGGCTCTCCAGGAGGATCTGACCGGCTGGCGGGTGCTCCGGTGGGCGGTCGCCGAAGGGCAGAACGCGCTTCCATGCGGCCACGCGCGCCGCGCTCCGCGCCGTATTCGTGGCGATTTTGTACAGCCACGGGCGCGGGTGCAGATCGGGCCGGGTCCGAGGCAGCCCCTGGTAGGCTTTTACGAACGTCTCCTGCATCAGGTCCTGAGCCAGGTCGGCGTCGCCGGAAAGCCGAGCCAGGTAGCGGCCCAATTCCGGGGCGTAGGTCCGGTACAGCCGCTCGAATTCGGCGGCATCTTGCCGCCGCAAGGCGGCCGTATCAAATCCGGCGTCCCCGGCGGAATAGGCCAGTGGTGGATACACTGCGTGTCTCCCTTGTGTCTGCGTTAACCTTCATACAGTACAACGCCACAACCAGCGCGAAAGGGGACAGCAGGCCCGACCCGGCGTGCTATAATGAACCCGGCGAACAGCAACATGCAGAGGAGGAACAGCGCCATGGACCTACCGGTACCGGTCAGCGGGTTCGCGGATGTAGATGGCGGGCGGCTCTATTATGAGACGGCGGGCACGGGGCGCCCGCTCGTCCTGCTGCACGCGGGCATCGCCGACAGCCGCATGTGGGACGCGCAGATGGCGGCGTTCGCCCCGCACTACCAGGTGATCCGCTATGACCAGCGCGGCTACGGGCTGTCGAGCGTGCCCGGCAGCCCGTATGCACCCGCGCGGGACCTCCAGCAGTTGCTGCATTATCTCGGCGCCGGCCAGGCGTTGCTGGTGGGCCTGTCGGGCGGCGGCTTGCTCGCGCTGGACTTCACGCTGGAGTATCCGGAGATGGTGGCCGCCATGGTCCTGACGGCGCCGGGGCTGAGCGGCTTCCAGTGGTCATCCGCGCTGGAAGCGCAGAGCCGGCAACTCGCCGCCGCGCTCGAACGGGGCGACGTGCCGGCGGCGGTGGACCTGTGGCTGGCGCTCTGGGTCGAGGGCCCCGCCGCGCCCGCGAGTCGCGCCGATCCGGCGGTGCGCGACCGGATGCGCGAGTTGCTCACCGACCGCTTCTCGCGGCCACCCGGCCAGGGCGAACCGCGCTTGCTCGAACCGCCTGCGATTGGCCGCCTGGCCGCCGTCGCGTGCCCCACACTCATCGTTGCCGGCGACCAGGATGTGCCCGACATCTTGCGCATTACCGAGCTGTTGCAGGCGCAGATCCCCGGCGCGCGCCGGGTCGTCTTGCCCAACGTCGCGCACATGGTCAACCTGGAGCGCCCCGCCGAGTTCAACGCGCTCGTGCTCGACTTCTTCCAGGGGCGCTGACGGCCCGCGGGCGCTATGCGACAATACCGCGGGCCGTGGCAGGGATCTGCGCCCAACCCGGCGGCCCGCCAGGAGGAAAGGAACACCCATGGATACTGCCGATTTGCGGGAGGCGGCGCCCGGCGGCCCGCCTCGCCAACGAGTCGCCTGGATCTTTGCCGCGGGGCCGGACGCCGCGATGCCCGCCTGGCCCTGGTTGCCCCGCCCGGACGTGGTGATCGCCGCCGACGGCGGGCTGGCCCACGCGCTGCGTTTCGGCCTGGTGCCCGCCGTGGCGCTGGGCGACTTCGACAGCATCGACCCGGCCACGCTGGCGACCTTCCAGGCCGCCCACCCGGAGGGCGAGGTACGCCACTACGTCCATGAGATAAAGGTGGAGACCGACGCCGAACTGGGCGTGGTGGCGGCGGTGGAGCAGGGCGCCACCGAAGTGGTGCTGACCGGCGTGCTGGGCGGGCGCTGGGACCACAGCCTGGCGAACCTGCTGCTGCTGACCCACCCGCTGCTGGCGCGCATCCCGGCGCGGCTGGTGTCGGCGGATACGGAGATCTTCCTGCTGCGGGGCCGCGCCGCCCTCCAGGTCTGGGGCCGGCCCGGCGACACCGTGTCCGTATTGCCGCTCGACACGGTGGAAGGGGTGACGCTGAGCGGGTTGCAGTACCCCTTGCTGGAAGAGACGCTGTACACCGGGTTCGGACGCGGGGTCAGCAATGTGCTGGCCCATCCCCCGGCCAGCATCTCGATCCGCAACGGCCTGGCCTGGGTCGTGGTCATTCACCAGGGAGAGTGAGCCATGCAGGTGCGAACCAAGATCTGGATCGAGCAAGACGGCGCGGTGATGTTGTCCGATTGGCGGGTGGCCCTGCTCGAAGCGGTAGAGGCCACCGGTTCGCTGGCCGAGGCCGCGCGGCAGATGGATGTGCCCTATCGCACCGCCTGGCAGAAGCTGAAGGCGCTGGAAGACCGCTGGGGTCTGGCCCTGCTCGACACCGAGAGCGGCGGCGCCGACGGCGGCGCCAGCCGCCTGACGCCCCAGGCCCAGGAACTGGTGCGCCGGTTCCGGTCGATTACCGCCGGGGTGCAAGAAGAGGCCGCCGCCCGCTTCGCCGCGGCCTTCCGTGACATGCCGGGCGCGCTGACCGTTTCATCCGATGACCGCTCGCCGGATTGAGCATCATCTGTCGGCGGGTTATACCGTGGCTGCCTTCCCATCAAGAACCGATTCCGCCGGATGAGCTTTTTTAACGCTCGCGTTATGCAAACACTTGCATAACGTCCCATTGCTACCAGGGAGGAACCGATGCGCCAGTGCCATACGCGGGTCCTGCTTGCCGCCCTGCTCCTGCTGACCGGGCTGCCGACGGCGTGTGGCGGCCCGGCTGCCTCGTCCGTGAGTGTGACCCCGTCGCCGGTGCCGTCGCCATCCGCGGTCCCGGCGGCAGCGGCAGCGGTCCCGCACCCGGCGCGGCCTGAACTGATCCTGGCGACGACGACCAGTACCCAGGACAGCGGACTGCTGGACGTGGTGATCCCCGACTTCGAGGCGCGCACCGGCTACCAGGTGAAGCCGGTGGCGGTGGGGTCGGGGCAGGCGCTGAAGATGGGCGAGGACGGTAACGCCGATGTGCTGCTGGTCCACTCGCCCGCCGCCGAGGAAGCCTTCATGGCGCAGGGCGCGGGCGTGGACCGCCGCCTGATCATGCACAACGACTTCGTCATCGTCGGGCCGCCCGGCGACCCGGCGCATATCAAGGGGCAGGCCGCGTTGCCCGCGATACAGGCCATCGCCGCAGCGGGTGCGCCGTTCGTGTCGCGCGGCGACGCTTCGGGCACGAACGCGCTCGAATTGAGCCTGTGGAAGCAGGCCGGGATCGACCCCAAGGGCAAGCCGTGGTATATTGTCTCCGGGCAGGGTATGGGCGCCACGCTCAATGTC
>DASSGZ010000593.1:0-2679 GCA_035693165.1 Chloroflexia bacterium
AGCCGGACCAGCCAGGGCGCGCCCGGCGCATCGGCGGCCTGGCTCGCGCCGCGCCAGATCTGGCCGCCCGGCGCCGGGTTGTCGTCCACCAGGCCGGCCCGCACGCCGTTCTCGGCGGCGCTGAGCGCTGCGGCCATGCCCGCCGGCCCCGCGCCAACCACCAGCACGTCAAAGCCCAGCCGCTTCATCCGGTCACCACCTGCATGCCCTCGGCGCAGACCGTCTGGCAGCTTAATCGCTGCGCCTGCCCGTCGATGGCGACCCGGCATTCGTAACAGATGCCCATGCCGCACAGCGGCGCCCGCGCCTCGCTGCGCACCGAGCGGCGGTAGCCGCTCACGCCCGCGACGGCAATGGCCGCGGCCACCACGGTGCCGGGCGGCACCCGTACCTCGCGCCCGTTCACGGTGAGGCAAATCAAAGCCGGGTCAGGCATGGGCGGCCTCCTGCAACACGCGGGCAGGCAGATACGGCTCCACCGGGATCTGCGGCGTATGGCCCAGCATCTGCGCCGCCAGCAGTTGCCCCGTGGCGAGCGATGTGGTGATGCCCAGGCCCTCGTGCCCGCCCGCGACCCAGACGCCGGACCGCGCCGGGTGGGGGCCAATCAGCGGCAGCCCGTCGGGCGTGGCGGCGCGCAGCCCCGTCCAGACGCGGATGCAGGAGAGCCGGGCCAGTCCCGGCAGGTAGGCCACCGCGCGGGCCAGCATCCGCGCCAGCATCGCATAGTCCACCTCGCGCGTCGCCACATCGGGCTGGCGCGACGAGCCGATCAGCAACTGGCCCGTGGCCCGCGGCTGCACGTTGAAGGCCACCGAGTCGCCGTGCGTGGCATGCGCGCTCTTCACGTAGCCTAGTTCGACCAGTTGGTGGCGGACGAAGCCCGGATAGCGGTCGGTGATCGCCAGGTGGCCCTTCTTCGGGCTGATCGGTAGTTCGGGCGCCAGTTCGACGGCGCGTGCCCCGTTGGCGATCACAATCGCATCGTTGTGCAGGGTGCGGCCGTCCGCGAGTTGTACGCCGCCGGGCACCAACCGGACCGCCGTGCCCGCGATGACTCGCGCGCCCTGCTGTGCGGCCCGCGCCAGCAGCGCCTCGGCGGCGGCGGGCGGATAGACGACGCTGTCGCCCGGCACCAGCAGCCCGCCCGCCAGCCCGGCGCGCAGAGCCGGTTCGCACTCATAGAGTGCGGGCGCGTCCAGCACGTCGCTCGGCACGTCGTGGGCGGCGTAGAACGCCTGCTTATCCCGCGCGGCTTGCAGCTCCTCGCCGTCGGCGGCCACCCACAGCGTGCCGCAGCGGCGGTACTCCACCCGCGCCGGGACCGTCTCCGCGAAGGCATCCCAGAGCCGTTGCGAGTAGCGCGTGAGCACGAGTTGCGCCGAGCTGTCGTCCATGACGACGATATGGCCCATGCCCGCCGCCGTCGCGCCGCTGCCCACGGTGTCGGCTTCGAGCACAGCGACCGCAACGCCCTCCGCCGCCAGTGCCGCCGCGCACGCTGCCCCCACCATGCCGCCGCCGACGATCAGCACATCCGCCCGGTCAGCCACCGGTGATCCCCTGCCGGAACGGGTCACGCGGGTCGAACAGCAGCCGCCCTTCGAGCATGACATAGGCGGCGCCGGTGATGCGCGGGCGCACCCGCCCGTCCTCCAGCGTATAGCCGGCTGTGAAGCGGCTGCCGATGACGCTCTCCTGCACCCACGGCGCGCCCGGCGCCAGCTTGCCGTCCGCCGCCAGGCAGGCCACTTTGGCGCTGGTGCCGGTGCCGCACGGCGAGCGGTCGTAGGCTTTGCCGGGGCAGAGCACGAAATTCTTGCTGTCGGCGCCGTCCGTGCTGGGCACGAATAGCTCGATATGGTCGATCAGCGCGCCGTCCGCCCCGGTCACGCGGTCGCGCTCCAGCGCCTGGCGGACGCGCCAGGTAAAATCGGTGAGTTGCTCCACGCGGGGGAACTCCAGCGCCTGCCCGTGGTCTTCCACCAGGAAGAACCAGTTGCCGCCCCAGGCCACATCCCCAGTGACCGGGCCGTGCCCATCGACTTCGACACGCACCCCTTTGGCATAGCGGTAACTGGGCACATTCTCGATGGTCACCTGCCCGCCGGCGTCTAGGGTGGCGGACACGATGCCGACCGGCGTCTCGATGCGGTGCGTGCCCGGCCCGATGCGCCCCAGGTAGGCCAGCGTGGCGACCAGGCCGATGGTGCCGTGGCCGCACATACCCAGGTACGACACGTTGTTGAAGAAGATGACCCCGGCAGCGCAAGTGGGATCGACCGGCTCGCACAATAGCGCCCCGACCACCACGTCCGACCCGCGCGGCTCGTTGACGACGGCGGACCGGAAGCCGTCGAAGCGGTCGCGGAACACGGCCAGCCGCTCGGCCAGGCTGCCGCCGCCCAGGTCCGGCCCCCCGGCGATCACCAGCCGGGTCGGTTCTCCGGCGGTATGCGAATCGATGATCGATACAGTGTTCATGCCGCTATCTTACACCCGGCGCGCCGCCTTGTCTTGTATAATTGCCGGGGAGATGATGACGATTTCTGCACAATCCGGCACGGGCCGCGCGCGCTTCTCGGCGGCGCTGGCCGACCCCTTCTTCGCCGAAGCCCTGTTCGACCAGCTTCCCGACGTGGTGTTCTTCGTCAAGGACACGGCGGGCCGCTACGTGGT
>DASSGZ010000594.1:0-6261 GCA_035693165.1 Chloroflexia bacterium
GCGCGGCATGATGGCGCGCCGCATCGACCAGCTAGCCGACGAACTGGGATTCGAGCGGGAGCGGATCCGCGCCTGGGCGCTGGCCCAGGCAGTGCTCTCGGCCTGGTGGTCCATCGAGGACCATGGCTACGGCTGGGAGGATGCTATTGACTATGCATTTATACTAGCATAGGTGTCTATTAGTCACGTCAGATAAAGCTGAAATTATCAGTGGCGGGTAGGGGCGGGCCAGTCCTGGGGCCGGGTGGGGGCCGCGATCCAGCCGGGCGGCGGCGGGATGTGCGGCGTGCGGGCCACCAGGCGCCTATCTTGCCAGACGCCCGCGCCCACGCGCAGGATCTCGGCCAGGAAGCGCTCGACGAAGGCCGCCGGCTCCACGCCGAAGACGTGCCGGCTGTAGTCGGCGAACCAGGAGCGGTTGAGCAGATAGGGGCGGACCTCGGCTTCGGGCAAGCCGTCGCGGATCATCAGGGCGTAGGCGAAGATGCGCTTGCAGGCGTGCCAGGCGAGTTGCTCCGGCGCCTGCTGCCACTGCGTATAGCGCCGCCGGGTCTTAGCGATGGCTGCCGCGGGGTCGGTGATGGCCGGGCCGTGGCCGGAACAGGCCCAGCGCAGCGGCAAGGCCGCCAGCCGGTCGAGCGTGGCGAGCGCCTGCTCCAGGGCATCCGCGCCCTCGCCGAAGCGGTTGATCCACGGCACATCGGCGGCGTGCAGGGCGTCGCCCGCGATCAGGATCTGCTCAGCGGGCGCGTAGAGCGTGATGTGCCCACGCGTGTGCCCCGGCGTATGCACCACGCGCAGCCGCACGGCGCCGGTGTCGACTTCGTCGCCGTCGTGCAGCGGCTGCTGGACGGTATAGGGTTCGATGGGCTGGTCCAGCCAGACGGCCATGCCGGTTTGCGGATCGCGGGCGTTCACCTGGGCGGCCTCGGCGGCGTGGGCGGCCACCGGCAGGCCGTAAGTGTGTTGTAGAGCGTAGTTGCCGCCGATGTGGTCGCTATGATAGTGCGTATTCACGATCAGGGCCAGCCGTTCAGGTGGGATGCCTGCGCCGCGCAGCAGATCCGCGGTGGCGGCCCGGTCGCTGCCGAAGCCGGGATCGACCAGCACGGGCCGCGGCCCGGCGATGAGGACCATATTCGCGCTCGGGAAGGGGCGCTCGATAAAGTGCAACCAGGGCGGGGCCATGCGGTATCCTTCTAGAAGAACATGCGTAACTCGGCGGGTAGATGGCCGCTGTCGTTGAACGACAACAGTTGGGTGCCGCGCTCGCCGCGCACCACAATCTCGCAGATGCCGCAATTGTAGATGTCGGCGTGGATCCAGAGGTCCGGCGGCGCCTGCAAGACGCGCAGCATGAAGTAGCGGATGATATTGCCGTGGCAGACAATGATTTCGTGCGCGTCGCCGGCGCCATCAGGCGGCGGCGCGAAATACCGCTCGTAGGCGGCTGCGGCCTGCGCGACCTCCGCGGCCATCACCGGCCACGGCGTGCCGGACGGCCACAAGTCGAGCCAGAAGCGCATGGCCGGGGGCACGGTATCGCCGGCAGGTAGCGCGCCCGCAACGCCGCTGTACCACTCGACAAAGGCCGGTGGATACGCGGGGATGCATTCGAGCAGCACCGGGTCGCCCTGCACCGGCACACCGGGAAACTGCGCGGCGATGACCTCCGCCGTCTGTTGGGCCCGCCGGGCCGTGCTGTGGCGGATCGCCGCCACCGGCAGGCCCGCCAGCCGCCGCCCGGTGAGTTCGGCCTGCTGGATGCCCTGCGCCGTCAGGCCGTTGCCCAGTTTGTCGGCGGGGGGCGCGCTCTGGTCGGTCTGTCCATGCCGGACAAGGATGATCGTGCGCTGCGGCATCGTGCGGGGTCTCCAATCGCGATTCTTCTCCGGCACCGGGCGGGGCCGAGCCCAGTCTTGAGTTTACGCCCGGTGCGCGCGCGCGTCAAGGTACGGCGTGCTGTAAGGCCGGATCGGCGGCCCGCATCGTTATCTGCCCAGGAGGACCGGAATCGTGAGGCAGGACGCAAACGCCCGGCGCCGGGCGTGGGTGAAGGTGAACCCGGATCGCGTGCGGACACATCTGCTGCTGGGCGCGATCACCGTCGCGGGATGCGCGCTGACGTATGGCTTGCAGCCGCGCTTCTGGCCCGCGCTGACCTTCACTATCGCGTTCGGCTACCTGGCGCTGCTCTTCCTGGCCGTTACGCTGTTGATCGGGCCGAGCCGGCTGCTGTGGCGCCGCCGCAACCCGGTGAACATCGACAGCCGCCGGGACTCCGGCATCTGGGCGGGCCTGACGGGGTGCCTGCACGTCGTCTTCGGGTTGCAAGTCCACCTGGGCGGCAAGATCCTGGCCTATTTCTTTACTCCGGCGGGCGACCTGCGGCTGGACCTGCTCGGCGTGAGCAACGACCTGGGCGCGGCGGCCACGGTGATCCTGGTCGGGCTGGTCGCGCTGTCGAACAACTGGACGCTGCGCCGGCTGCGCGGGCCGCGCTGGAAGTTCTGGCAGCGCTTCAACTACGCGCTGTTCCTGCTGGTGCTGGCCCACACGCTGGGCTACCAGACGGTGATGCCGCGCGACCCGATCATGCGCCCGCTGGTGGGGGTGCTGGCCCTGGGCATCCTGGCGGCGCAACTCTGGGGCCGCTACCGCTACGCCAACCGTGCCCGGCGGGCGCCCGTGGTCCCGGCGCAGCAGTAGCGGTCCCCGCGGAAGGGTTCCGCATCCGGGCCCGCTGGGCCGATAGACTATCCATGCTCATAGGGGATGCGCGGGCGACCTGGATAAGAAGGAGGGCATGCATATGGATACAACTCTGAAAACAAGTCTCTGGCAACAGTTTGGCGCCGCTATTGATACGCTCGATGATGCGATAGGCGCCTGTCCCGACCGGCTGTGGACTGCCGTCCTATGGAACGATTCGGACGACGCAAAGTACGGAGAATTCTGGTTTGTTGCTGCTCACACCCTGGTGTGGCTCGATCTTTTCTTGAGCGGTTCGGCAGAAGGCTTTGCGCCGCCGCTCCCATTCAGGCGTCACGTGCTCCCCGAACAGCCGTATACGAAAGATGAGGTTCGCGCGTATCTGAAGGAGTGCCGGCAGAAAAGCAAAGCGGTCATTGAAGCCCTCACGGAGGAGCAAGCGTGGCGGGTTTGTACGTTTGAGTGGATGGAACCTACCTTCCTGGAGTTGCAACTCTACAGTATGCGCCACGTTCAGGAACACGCGGCACAATTAAGTTTCCTGCTTGGGCAGCAGGGGGTATCGGGTCCTGATTGGATTGCGAAAGCTCATGGATAAACTCGAATTCTGGGAGCTGATAGCGGATGCGCAGGCCATGAGCGCGGGCGACCCGGACACGCAGGTGCGCCTGCTGGAAGACCAGTTGGCAAGCCTGAGACCGGCGGAGATTGTCCGATTCTACGACATCTTCGTCGAGTTTGATACATTGGCTTATACATCGGATCTGTGGGCAGCGGCCTACATCATCAATGGTGGATGTTCGGATGATGGCTTTATGGATTTTCGGGGCTGGCTGATTGCGCAAGGGGAAGCGGTTTATAACCGGGCGGTGCTCGATCCTGAGAGTCTGCTTGGCGTGGCCGTGGCGTCAGAGGCCGCCGAGTGCGAGTCCATGCGCTATGTCGCGTGGTCGGCCTATGAGCGTGTTATCGGCAGCGAGATGCCGTTACCGGTCGGGAGAAAACCTGACATAACGTTCGACTGGTATGAAGATACCGTGGATGCCAAATATCCGAAGTTGGCGGCGAAGTATTTCACCTGACCAGGCTCGAAAAACCACAACGCAACTGACAGGCGCCCTTTGAGCCACACCCGGTGCCGGGCAGCGTGACCCAGGAACAGGCGCAACACTACGGCCTGTCGGGGTTGCCGGCACCAGGTGCTTGCTGTGCCTGGCCGGGTTTATGACAGATAATGCTGGTTATCCGTCATACACTGGCGCCCGTTCCGACCGCCCGGCATTGAACCGCCTGCCCCATTGGGCTGTACAGATGGTAGCAGATTCCACGCCGTCTGCGGTAGCACACCTACATCGATCCCCTTACCGGTAACAGAATACTTGAGCCAAAGAAAGGGATCCATCCAGATGGCACGCACCTTCGTCCCCCTGCGCGCGCACCATGGAACCACGCGGCTCGGCGATCACGCCGTGGTGATCGGCGGCAGCATCGCGGGCTTGCTCGCCGCGCGCGTCCTGGCCGATTATTTCGCCGAGGTGACCATCGTCGAACGGGACTCGCTGCCCGATACGGTTGCGCCGCGCAAAGGCGTGCCGCAGGGCCGGCACGCGCACGGCTTGCTGGGACTGGGCCAGCAGGTCATGACCCGCTATTTCCCCGGTCTGTTCGAGGAGCTGCGGGCGCAAGGCGCCACCCCGGTCGATCTCGCCTACGACACCGGCTGGTACCAGGCCGGGTGCTGGCGGGCGCGCGTCGACAGCGGCATGGTCGCCTCGTTGCAGAGCCGGCCCTTCCTCGAAACCGCCGTGCGCCGCCGGGTGCAAGCCCTGCCCAACGTGCGATTCTTGACGGGGCACACGGCAACCGGTCTCCAGGCCGGCGCGGACGGCAGTCGCATCACGGGCGTGCAGGTCCAGTCACAGGCGGGCGCGGACGCGACGATCTTGCCCGCGGCCCTGGCGGTCGATGCGAGCGGGCGCGGGTCGCGGGCGCCGCAGTGGCTGGAGGCGCTGGGCTATCCGCCTGTGGAAGAAACACACGTCAAGATGGATGTCGGCTATACCACCTGCTTTTTCCGCCGCCCGCCGGGGTTCGCCGCCGATTGGAAAATGCTCATCCTGATCCCCCAGCCGCCGCACGAGACCCGCATGGGGCTGCTGTTGCCGATGGAGGGCGATCAGTGGATGGTGTCGTTGTGCGGCTGGCACCGCGATTATGCCCCCACCGACCGCGCCGGGTTCCTCGAATACGCCCGCACGCTGCCGGTCCCCGACCTGTACCACGCGATCAAAGACGCCGAGCCGGTCACGCCGATTGCCGCCCACAAGATCCCGTCTAACCAGTGGCGCCACTACGAGCGGATGGCCCGGTTCCCGGAGGGCCTGGCGATCCTCGGCGACGCGCTATGCAGCTTCAACCCGACCTACGGCCAGGGCATGACTGCGGCGGCCCTCGACGTGACGGTGCTGGAGACCTGCCTGCGCCGCCACGCCGCCCGCCGGGCGCCCGGCCTGGATGGGTTAGCTGATCGCTATCGCCGCAAGGTGGCCGGGGCGGTCGCCACGCCGTGGCTGCTGGCAACGGTGGAGGATTTCCGCTACCCGCAGACGGAGGGCGTCCGCCCGCCCGTCACGCCTCTGCTGCACTGGTACCTGGATCGCCTGTATGCCGCCACCGAGCATGACCCCCGGCTGGTGACGCGCTTCTTGCGGGTGATGCACATGCACAGCTCACCGGCCACGCTGTTCGCGCCGCCCACCGCCTTCCGTGTGTTGACGGCGCGCTGGCGCTACCCGCAGCCCGCCGCGCAACCTGTCGCGGCATCAGTGGAGCAATAGACTCAGCCCGCCCCGGCGCCGGTACCCTGCGGCGCCGGGGCCGCGCGGTGCACCGACGATCGGCACCCTCCCCGCGCCCATCGGCGCCGCCGCCCCTTTCCCGCCTAACACTCTTGGCAATCGCACGTTTCAATGCTATCATGATTGCGCTGCCGGGTGCCCGCCGATTCGGCAAGGGCGCCCGCGGGATGCGCGAATGGTTCGAGGAGGACGATGCGGTAACGATGCACGACGACAGCACCATGCCGGCGCCGGTCTGGGAAGAACGCTGGCATCCGTTGCGCGAAGAATGGATCATTGTCGCCGCCCACCGGCAGGATCGCCCGTGGGCGGGCCAGACCGTTGCCATTCCCCCGGTGCGCCCCCCGGCCTACGTGCCCGATTGCTATCTCTGCCCCGGCAATCTGCGCGTGAGCGGCGCGCGCAACCCGGAGTACACGGGCGTCTTTGTCTTCGACAACGACCATCCCTGCGTGGGGCCGGACGCGCCACAGCACCTCTCCCCTCCCCCGCCGCCCTATGCCAACCGCCCGGCCACCGGGCTGGCCCGCGTGATCTGCTACAGCCCGCGCCACGATCTCACCCTGGCCGAGATGCCGGTGCCCACCATCGCCGCGATTGCCGGCGTCTGGCAGCAGCAGACCCGCGACCTGGGCAACCGCCCCGAGGTGCGCCATGTGCTCTGCTTCGAGAACAAGGGCGAAGTCGTCGG
>DASSGZ010000595.1:0-30210 GCA_035693165.1 Chloroflexia bacterium
CCGGCGCGGGCGGCAAAGTCGCGCTGTTTTTCTTCCGCGGCATCTGGTGACCGAGTTGCCGGCGGCAGATGTCGCAGTTGCGACAACACTACGACGCCCTGACCGGGGCCGGGTGGGCGATCTACGGCATCACGCCGGGGCGGCCCGACGCCGTGGCCGACTACACCCGCCAGGAGGAGATCCGCTATCCCGTGCTGATTGACGCAGACCGCGCGGTCAGCAAACTCTATGGGGTGTTCACGCCCTTCAGCCATGACGGCTTCAACATGCCCACGGTCAACATGCCCCACAACTCGACTATCTTGATCGACAGCGGCGGGCGGATTCGCTACATCCACGTCGGCGCACGCAGCACCGATCTGCCCGACGAAAGCACTCTGCTGGCCGCCATGGCCCAGGTGGGCTGAGCGCGCCCAGAGGCTCAAGCCTCCGGCTAGCGTTGCGAAGCCCGCCTGCGCGGGCTAGTTGTACCCAATACCGACTAACGGCTGACTGCTGGATCCCACGTTGACGATTCCGGCCCTTTTATGTTACAGTGAGGGGCAAGATCGGGCCGGGGGCCCGGTCGTGGATGTTAAACAACGAGGTTTGATGTCCGGTCGTGGCCTGTACGTCCCATCCCTCTCCCGCCCGGTCGCGGCGGCGGGCCACACGGTCCTCACACCTCCCCATCCCCAGCATGGAAGACCTATGAACTTCACACACACGCCGGACGTCGAAATGGTCGTGCAGACGGTGCGCGACTACGTCGAAAAAAGCCTCCTGCCGCAGGAGATGGAGGTGGAACACCAGGCGCGCATCCCCGCGGCGACGCTACGCGAGATGGCCGGCCTGGGCTTCTTCGGCCTGCCCTTCGGGGAGGACGACGGCGGCATCGGCCTGGGCTTCACCGGCTACACGCTGGCGATGGAGCAACTGGGCCGCGCCAATGCCGCCTACGCGATCCTGCTGAGCGCGAGCAGTGGCCTGGCGGGCGAAACGCTGGCCCTGGGCGGCACGCCGGCCCAGCGCGAGCGCTGGCTGGCGCCCCTGGCGGCGGGGCAGGCGCTCGGCGCCTGGGGGCTGGTGGAGGAAGGCACGACCAGCGACGGGCACGGCCTGCGCACCATCGCCACCCACGCCGGCGACTCCTACCGGCTCGACGGGCGCAAAAGCTGGGTGATCAACGGCCCCGACGCCGGCCTCTACGTCATCTTCGCCCAACTGGCGGGCGAGGGCGAGAGCGGCACGGCGGCGTTTGTCGTGGAGCAGGGCACGGCGGGCCTGACTACCGGCCCGGCGCAGCAGGAACTGGGGCTGCACGGCGTGGGCATCTGCGAGGTGCGGCTGGCGAACTGCGTGATCCCGGCGGCGAACCGGCTGGCGGGTCTCGCGCCCGACGGATCGGCCGACCCCGGCCTGGCCCTGGCCGGGCGCGTGTTGCGCCGCTACGGCGTCACCCTGGGCGCGATTGCCGTGGGCGGCGCGGCGCGCCTGCTCGACGCCTCGCTGGACTTCGCCTTGCAGCGCCGGCAGTTCGGCCAGCCGGTCGGCGCGTTCGGCGCGGTGCAGAACATGCTGGCCGACAGCGCGACCGAGATCTTCGCCGCCCAGCAAGCCGTCTACCGGGCGGCCTGGGGCATCGAGGCAGGGCGCGATGAGCTGCGCCTGGCTGATCAGGCCAAGCTGTTCGCCACCGAGATGTACTATCGCGTGGCCGACCGCGCCATGCAGGTCCACGGCGGCATGGGCTTCATGAAGGAGCTGTGGATCGAGCGCGGCTACCGCGACGCCCGCATGTTCCGCCTGCTCGGGGTGAGCAGCGAAGACCTGCGCACGGCCATCGCCCACTTGCTCGGCTGCCCCTGACGAGTGCTGAGTGCTGAGTGCTGAGTACGACGAGGTGTTTCGAGTGCTTGGTGCTTGAGGTGTTTGGCATCGGACACGGTTAGGGCTGTGGGTTATTGGGGTACAGGAGTCGTAAGTCGCGGAGTTTGAAAGTACTGAGCAGGTAGGTGTAAGTACATGTATTCATCATGTACTTGCGTGAGTAGAGATCTCTAGTCTAGTCATTTCCACTAATCAGACATCACTACTCAGCACTCAGCATTCAGCACTCGTTGAGGAGGTTGTTCCTTGAACATTGTCGTATGTATGAAACAGGTGCCGGATACGACGGCGGAGAAGCACTTGAACGCCGACGGCACCCTGGACCGTGCGAGCGTGCCCGCGGTGGTCAACCCGTGGGATGAGTACGCGATTGAAACGGCGCTGCGCATCCGCGAGGCCCAAGGCGGCGAAATCACGCTGCTGTGCATGGGGCCGGAGAACGCGCCGGAGACGATTCGCCGCGGGCTGGCGATGGGTGCCGATAAGGGCGTGCTGGTGACGGACCCGGCGCTGCACGGCAGCGACATATGGGCCACCGGCTATGTGCTGGCCCAGGCGCTGAAGAAGTTGCAGTTCGACCTGGTCATGTTCGGCAGCCAGAGCACCGACGCGGGCGGCGGCATCGTCTACGGCATCGTGGCCGAGTTGCTCAACCTGCCGCAGGTGAGCTGGGTCAACCAGATCGAGGTGGGCGGCGGCAAGGTCCGCGGCCAGCGGCTCAGCGACGCCGGCTTCGACATCGTCGAGGCGGCGCTGCCCGCGCTGGTCAGCATCACCCAGACGCCCTACGAGCCGCGCTACCCCACCCTGCCCAACATCATGAAGGCCAAGAAGAAGGAACTGCTCACCTGGTCGCTGGCCGACGTAGGCGTAGACGGCGGGCAGGTGGGCCTCCAGGCCGCGCGCACCGCCGTCACCGGCACCGAGAAGCCGCAAACCGAGCGCCAGGTCCAGACCTACGTCGCCGAGGACCCGGAAGCCACCGCGAAGTACATCGCCGACTTCCTGGCCGCCCGCAAGTTGATTTGACGAGTGATCAGTGGTCAGTGGTCGGTGATCAGTAGAATCAACACCCTGATGGGGGGCAAGGCCGGTTTGAAACCGGCCCCTACAGGCACTACTCAACACTGACCACTGACCACCGACAGGAGAGGTACCCGTGAGCACGACACGTGATATTTTCGTCATGGCGGAAGCCGACAGCCAGGGCAAGCCGAAACGGCTGAGCCTGGAACTGGCGAGCAAGGCCGCCGAACTGGCCGGGCAGGTAGGGGGCCGGGCCGTGGCCGTGGTCTGCGGCCCGCGCAGCGCCGCCGAGACCCTGGGCGCCTACGGCGTGCAGCAGGTCTACCTGTGCACCGACCCGCGCTGCCAGGAAGAGTTGGTCGGCCCGCCCGCCGCGGTGCTGGCCGCGCTGGTGCGCGAGCACAACCCCTGGCTGGTGCTGCTGCCCGGCAGTCCGCTGGGCAAGGACTGGGCCGGGCGCCTGGTCGGCAAGCTGGGCCTGGGCGTGCAGGCCAACGTCGCCGCCCTCGATGTGGTGGACGGCAAGGCGCAGGTGATGATCCCGGCGTTCAGCGGCACGCTGCGCGTCAGCAGCACCTTCACCACCGACGGGGAGCAGCCGGGCGTGGTCCTCGTCAACCCCGGCTCGTTCGACCTCAAGAAGGGCGAGGGCACGGCGGAGATCATCGAAGTGGCGGTTCCGGCGGACACGCCCACGCAGGTGCGCATCGTTGAGCGCAAGGCCGAGCAGGGCGGCGTGCCCAACCTGGCCGAAGCGCAGGTGATCGTGGCCGGGGGCCGGGGCCTGGCCGACGCCAAGAACTTCGATATGGTGCGCGAACTGGCCGCCAACCTGGGTGGCGCTGTTGGCGCCACCCGCGCTGTGGTCGACTCCGGCTGGATCCCCTACGCCTACCAGATCGGCCAGACGGGCAAGACGGTGAAGCCGAAGCTCTATCTGGCCGTGGGCATCTCCGGCGAGATCCAGCACAAGGTGGGCATGCAGACCAGCGGCACCATCGTCGCCATCAACAACAACCGCGAGGCGCCGATCATGCAGTTCGCCGACCTCGCCGTCGTCGGCGATCTGTTCAAGGTGGTCCCGGCCCTCAACGCCGAACTCGCCCGCCGCAAAAACAGTTAATGAGTGCTGAGTGCTGAGTGCTGAGTGGTCCGTGTCACTCTGAGCGGAGCGAAGAGTCTCGTCGCTTCCCCCAACGAGACGAGATTCTTCGCTCCGCTCAGAATGACAAGGGAAGCCTGGTACGCTACTGAATACGACAAATAACGAGAAGTGCCAAGTGCTGGAAACTGGTCATTGACCACTGATCGCGTAGCGGTGCGTAGCACATCACTGACCACTGACCACTCGTTCCGACTCAGCACTCAGCACCCAGCACCCAGCACTCGTGTAGGAGGCTCATGGTACCGACACAAGAGTTGTTGCCGCGCCTGATCCTGATCGCCCTGATGGTGACGGCGATTGGCTGGTTTGGCTACCGGCTGCGGCAGATCTACAGCTATGCCATGCTGGGCCGCCCGCAGCCGCGCTTCGACCGGCTGCCGGAGCGGATCGCCCTGTTCAACAAGAACGTGCTGGGCCAGTTCCGCCTCTGGAACCACTACACCGCCGCCGGCCTGGCCCACGCGATCACCTTCTGGGGCTTCCTGATCATCCAGATCGGCGCCCTCGACCTGTTCCTGTCGGGCCTGGTACCGGGCTGGCGCCTGCCGCTGTTCGGCGGCACCACCTGGTTCATGTTCGTGCAGGACCTGGTCGAGGTCTTCGTGCTGGTCGCCATCGTCACGTTCTTCTACCGCCGCTACGTCACCCAGCCCGAGCGCCTGAGCCGCGACCCGCAAGGGCCGATCATCCTGGCCTTGATCGCGTTTCTGATGGTCACGTTGCTGATTATCCAGGGCGCGGAGATCGTGGCCGGCGCGGAGCCGCACAATTGGGTCTTCCGGCCCGCCTCGACAGCGGTCGCCGCGCTCTTTGAGGCGTTCGGCGCCACCCCGGCCAGCGGGTGGCTCTATGTGGTGCATGATGCTTCGTGGTGGGTGCATATCGGCACCATCCTGGCCTTCCTGGTCTACCTGGGCTACTCCAAGCACATGCACCTGTTTACCTCGCCGCTCACCGTCTTCTTCTACGACCTGACGCCCAAGGGCGCCCTGCCGCTGGTGAAGGACATCGAGCAGCGCATCGAGAACGAAGAACCGCTGGGCGCCAGCCGCATCGAAGACCTGGGCCGCAAGGACATCCTCGACCTCTACACCTGCACCGAGTGCGGGCGCTGCCAGGACGCCTGCCCCGCCTGGGCCACCGACAAGCCGCTCTCGCCCAAGAAGCTGATCCTCGACCTGCAGGAGCACGTGCTGATGGCGGGGCCGGCCCTGGTGGCCGCCAAACAAAAGGTGCCCGTGAAGCAGGAGGCCGCCGGGTCGGGCATCACCGCCGTGCAATCGCTGGTCGAAGAGGCGCGCATCCCGCTGGCCGGCGGCATCATCATGGATGAGACGCTCTGGTCCTGCACCACCTGCCGCGCCTGCATGCAGGCTTGCCCGGTGTTCATCGAACATGTGCCGAAGATCGTGGACATGCGCCGCAACCTGGTGATGCAGGAGGGCCGCATCCCCGACGAACTGGCGCGCACGTTCCGCAACCTGGAGCAGAACGGCAACCCCTGGCAGTTCAACAACTCGACTCGTACCAAGTGGGCCGACGGCCTGGGAATCCCCGAAGTCACCGACGTGGAGGACCTGTCGGGGCTGGAAGTGGTCTGGTGGGTGGGCTGCCTGGGGTCGTTCGACCAGCGCAACCAGAAGATCAGCCGGGCGCTAGCCGCCATCTTCAAGCAGGCCAACGTCAAGTTCGCCATCATGGGCAAGAGCGAGTCGTGCTGCGGCGACCCGGCCCGCCGCCCCGGCAACGAATATCTCTACCAGGTGCTGGCCCAGGCCAACATCGAGACGATGAACGAGCTGAAAGTGACCAAGCTGGTCACGGCCTGCCCGCACTGCTTCAACACGATCAAGAACGAATACCCGCAGTTGGGCGGCAACTACGAGGTGATGCACCACTCTGAGTTCATCAACTACCTGATCAAGGAGGGGCGCATCAAGCTGGGCACCGCCGTGGAACAGACCATCACCTTCCACGACCCCTGCTACCTGGGCCGCTACAACGACGGCTACGACGCCCCGCGCGAGATCCTGGAAGCCATTCCCGGCGTGAACCTGGTCGAGATGCAGCGCAGCCGGGAGACGGCGCGCTGCTGCGGCGCGGGCGGTGGGCGCATGTGGCTGGAAGAACGCCACGGGCGGCGCATGAACCAGAACCGCATCATCGACGTGCAGGAAACGGGCGCGGGCACGCTGGCATCCGGCTGCCCCTTCTGCACTTCGATGTTCCAGGACGGCATCAAGGGCAAAGGCGTCGAAAACGACCTGCAACTGCTGGACCTGGCCGAACTGGTGCAGGCCAGCATGGTCACGGGCGATGGCGCCGCCCCCGCGCCCACCAGCGGCACCCCGGCGCCACCCGTCGGCTGACCGGCGGCCGGCATTATGTGCGCAGCCTCGCCGCCCGGCTATCGAGTGGCGAGGCTGTTGCTTGCGGCCCTATCCCGGTCACGGGAGCGCCGCTATCCGGCATCATAATTCATCGGTAGACGGCACACCGCCTGCCCGCACATCGCGACTGCATCACATCCTGGACGCGGGTGGAGGATAAGCATAGACCAATCGACCGGCCTCTGGCTGGCGCGCTTAATGCGCGCGAACATCGACGAACTGGCAACCGAGGTGACTGCGGACGCCCGGCGGCGCGTCCCCGTGTACGCGGCGATGCCCACGCAGGAATTGCACGCCGCCTTCATCGCCTCGTTTCGGACGGTAGCGGAAACGTTTGCCACCGGCGACCTGACGCCGATGCGCGACCACCGGCGGGCGATTGTCGAGGAGCGCATCCGCATCGGGGCGAGCGCGACCAGCCTGATCGAAGTGATTAGCTGCACCCGCGCCGCCATCGACCACCTGATCGACCGGGAAAGCAGCGCCGGCCCCGACCGCAAGGCGGAGGCGAAGCGGCTGTCGGCCAGCGTCTTCAACAACATGCGCATGATCTTCAGCGAGGCCAACCTGCGCGCGCTCACGCAACCGCAGAAGCGGTAAGCGCCGTCATTCGGAGACGGAGCGCAAGCGATAACGCGCGAGGAAAGCATCGGCGTTCAGCGGCGTCAGGCTGACGAGGCGGGCGCGGCGCTCGAACGCCATCCCCGCGAACAGGCCCAGCCCCTGCCCGAAAATGACCGGCTCGACGGTGAGCCAGATTTCGTCCACCAGATCGGCGGCCAGGAACAGCGCGTTGGCCTGCGCCCCGCCCACCAGGATGGCCCGCGTGTAGCCGCGCGCAGCCAGGTCCGTCGCAATCGTTGCCGGAGGTGCGGCAGTGTATTCGACCACGCCGGGGATGTCCACCTTATCGCTGCGGTCGCGAGTCAGCACGATGTGCAGGCGGCCCGGCAGCGGGAGGGCGAGTGTGCGGAAGGTGTTGTGGCCCAGGATGATCACGCCCGCGCGGCGCGTCTCGGTCCGGAACAGCTTCTTGTCTTCCGGCGAGGTCCAGTCTGATAAGTGGGCCGCGTGGCGGGCCAGCTTGCCGTCCAGCGTCACCGCGGCCATGAGGATGATTTCCATCGTGTGCTCCACTATGCAGTTGGCCTTTCGGAAAACCTACACCAGGCGCGACAGCCACCAAAAGCCATAAAGCCTGCCGTCATATAGGCAGGGGCGGCTTAGCACCAACAAGCCCATGCCCTGCTACTCTGCCGGCTCCAGGGTCTTCTCCATCATAACCAGGGGGGTGCCAAACAACTCGTGCGGACCTTCATCGGTAATCCGGAAACCCAGGTGCTCATACAGCCGAATAGCGGATGCAAGAAAGGGAGTCGTGTTTAGAAACAGACGCCGGGCGCCATGATAGGAAGCGAAAGTCTCTAATGCCCGCAACAGTTGTTCCCCAATCCCCTGGCCGCGAGCGGAAGGGAGGACAGCCATACTGCGAATATATACCGATTCGCCTTTAGGCACGGCAGACACCGTGCCCACGATCACGCCCTGGAGCAACGCCACCCACACCGGCCCTTCGGTCGTATCGATGCGGCGCTCTACCTCGGCACTCGTGGGCGTGGTGGCGGCGAAGGCTGCTGGAGTGTAAACAGATCGGTACTCTTCAAACGCCGCCAGTAGAACCGCCGCAATCTGCGGGGCATCGTGCGCTGTGGCGATGCGTATTTCTATGCTGGGCTTGTTTTGCATTATGGTTACAGAGAATGGGGCACGCCTGGTTGGCCTTTAGCATTTCTCCGGAAGCCGGTTATACCCGGTAGCCCAGGATCGGCGCCAACTGGGCCAGCACCAGGCGCTCCGGCATGGCGCGCATCGCGGCGGCGCGCACCCGGCAGAGGCCCGGCTGCTCCCACTGGCCGATGCGGCCCATCAGCCACGACTGGCGCACGATCTGCGCGGTGCGCGGCGCACGGGCGGCTTCGTAGGCGCGCAGCCCGGCCACCGGGTCGGTTGCCGCGCGCAGTGCATCGGCCAGCACCACGGCGTCTTCGATGGCCTGGCAGGCACCCTGACCCAGGTTGGGCGTCATCGCGTGGGCCGCGTCGCCCAGCAGCGTGACCCGGCCCTGCCCCCAGTGGGCGCGAGGCGGGCGGTCGTAGATGTCGTGGCGCAGGATCGCCACCGCGTCGGTCGCGGCGACCAGGGCGCGCATGGTCGGGTGCCAGCCGGCCAGTAGATCGAGCAGGTCGGCCTTGCGCCCGCGCGGGGAGTCGGTTTCACCCTCCGGCGCGTTGCGCGTGGCGAACCAGTAGATCCGCCGCCCACCGATAGCCACCGCGCCCAGGCGCGCGCCGCAGCCCCACGCCTCGAACCCGGCCTCCGCACCCGGCGGCGGGTCGCGGGCGATTCGGGCCACCCCGCGCCAGGCTGTGTACCCGGCATAGCGCGGCGGCGTATCGCCCCATAACCCGGCACGCACCGTCGAGCGGATCCCGTCGGCGCCGATCAGCACGGCGCCGCGGACTTCCTGCCCGTTGGCAAAACAGGCGCGCACGCCCGCGCTGTCCTGCTCGACGCCCGTCAGCCGCATGCCCCGGTGCAGCATCCCGGCGGGTAGCGCCGCCATGAGCAGGGCTTGCAAGTCGGCGCGGTGGATCGCCACGTTGGCCGAGCCGAAGGCGCGCTCCAGGTCGGCGGGCGTGATGCGCTGCAGCGGCGCACCCTGCGCGGTGCGGATGGTGCCGCCGATCCCGGCCCGGCCCCGCGCCCGCACCGTATCATCCAGGCCCAGCCGGGCAAGCGCGTGCATGGCGTTGGCCCACAGGGTCAGCCCGGCGCCCAGTTCGCCCGCCGCGGCCCGCTGCTCAAACACCTGCACAGGGATGCCTGCTCGGTGCAGCGCGATGCCCGCCGCCAGCCCGCCGATCCCCCCGCCGATGATCAACACCCCATCCTGCCGCGGTTCGCCCATGCTCACGTCCCCTGCATGCCCGCGATGCGCGCGCTGAGCCGGGCGATATACCAGTCGTTGCCGTTCTGCTTCGCCCCGGCGGGCCGGTAGATCGGCACAATCGAGGCGATGGTCGGCGCGCCGTGGGCGGTATAGGCCGGGCGCTGCAGGCGCGCGCACCAGTCGCGCAGCCCGTCGAGCCACGTCGCATAGGTGCCCAGCGCGTTGGCCTGGGCGTCCCACAGGTTGCCCCAGTTCTTGTGCTCAGCGGCGCCGGGCAGCAAGCCGCAGTTGCTCTCCTGCTGGAAGAAGGCCAGGGCCACGGCGGGGTCCACGTCGTTACTCACGCAGAGGTTGTAGTAGGCGTCGCCCGGCGCCTCCTCCAGCGCGGGACTGCCCGCCAGCGCGGCGGTAAACGCGGCGGCGCTGATGGTGGGCGGGGCGAGCAAGGGATAATCGGGGGGGCCGTTCTGCGCGGGCGGCGCGACGGGCGCGGGGGTAGGCGCGGGGGCCGGGGTAGGGGCGGGCGCGGGCACGGGCGCCGTGCCCGGCACGTCGAAGTCGCCGCTGGCCTGGTCCCACTTGGCGAGCCGGCCCAGCACGATGCCGGCATAGCTGTTGGGATCGTTCTGGTCCGAGGCGGGCGCGTAGATCTTGAGCGCCTGGCGGATCGACATGCCCTGGTACACCGAGAGCATCAGGTCGCACCAGTCGCGCAGGCTGTCGAGGTAGCGATTATAGCCGCGGAACACTCCGTATTGCGTGCTGACTTTACGCGCCGCCCGGCCAATGGTGCCGTCGTTGCGCGGGCGCAGGTTGCCCCAGTTCTTCGCCCCCGCGTCCACCACCGGCCCCTGGGTGCCGCAGACGCTCTCGTGCTCGAAGAACGCCAGCGCCACCGCCGGGTTGATGCCCTTGGCCGTGGCCGCGCGGTAGTAGTCGAGCACATCGGCCTCTTGCAGCGCCGGACTCTTGTGCGCTTGCAGCACCGAGGCGTACACGGCGGGGCTGATCGTGGGCACGCTCTGGATCGGATAGTCGGGGCCGTGGGGCCGGTCGCCCGCGCCGATATGCACGGCCAGCCCCTGGCTCAGGTCGCCGCCCAGGCCGCGATCCAGCGGCGGCAGCGGCTCCAGGTCGCGCGAGGCGCTGGTGAGCGTATTGCCCAGCAGCGCATAGGCCGCCGGGTTCAGCCAGTAGCTGTTGGCGCCGTCGGGGTCGTAGCCCCCGGCGTTGAAGCAGGCAAAGTCGTCGGTGCCGTTGAGGATGAACAGGAATGCGGCCTTGATATAATCGCGCGTCGCCAGCCGGCGCAGGAAGGCGACATAGCGCTGCACCTTGACGGCGTCGCTATCGGTGGCGCCTGCGCCCGGCAACACCCGCGCCGCGATGCCGTACTCGGTGATGTAGATCGGCTTGTTGAACGCGCTATGCCAGCGGGCGACGCGGTCGATCACCGGCGGGATGTCGAGGTTGAACGAGTCGTAGCAATGGACGGCAACGGCATCGTAGGCGCCATACACCTGGCGCAAGCGGTCGGACAGCGCCTGGCTGCTGACCGAATCCGGGCTGGGCGGCTCTTTCTCGGCCTGCCAGCCCGGCGCACAGAGCAGGATCCCCGCGGCGTGCGCGGCATCCGAGCATTGCTGCCAGACATTCTCCACGTACCAGGCGTGGTTCCAGTAGGCCTGGTCCCAGGTGGCGTACCGGCTGTTGGGCGCCGGCTCGTTGCCCACCTCGATCACGTCGCAGACGCCGCGGAACTCCTGGATCAGGGCCTGCACGTCGCGCGAGGCGGGATAGCCCTCGCCAGGGGCGCGCACCAGCACCTTCAGGCCCATGGCGCGGGCACGCTCGGCGTCGGCGCGGTGGTGGTCGGGCCAGAGCAGTTTGATCCAGGTGGCGTGCGCCGCGGCGACCAGTTGCCAGGCGGTATCGGCGCCCTCGGCCTTGCCGCGCGGCTGGGTGTGGAACGCGGTGAAGGTGCAGTTCGGCCCATGCAGGCCATTCAGAGCCAGCACCTGCTCCGGCGTGGGCTGTGGCTCCACCACGGGCGGGGGCGGCACCACCGGCACGGGCACAGGGGTCGGCACCGGCTGCGGCACCGGAGTCGGACCCGGCGAGGGGGTGGCGGTCTCACCGGGCAGCGGCTGGAAGATGATCTTTTCGATAGGCCGGTCGATGATGTCGTGGCTGATCTCGGGTCGCGCGCCCTGGTCGAGGAACGCTTCCCACCAGAAGTACCCGGCAAAGCCCGGCATACCGCCCCAGCGCTGCCGGAACGCCTGGCCCAGTTGCAGTTGCAGGTCGTCGTCGCGCACGTCGGTGGGCAGCGGGTCGCGGGCCGGGTCGATGGCGGCCTGCTGGTGGTTGCCGTAGCCGATCTCGGTGAACAGCAGCGGCTTGCCTGCGCTCTTGCTCAGCGCCTCCAGGTCGTCGTCGATGCAGGGGCACCAATCGGCGTCGATGCCCTTGCGGTGCCAGGCCTGGGCGAGTGCCCCGGCGTCGGTGGGGCTGCCGGCTCCCTGCGGCATAAGCGGGAAATAGGCGTCCACGCCGATGTAGTCGAGATGCGGCCAGAGCGGCGCCAGCCGGCGATACTCCGCGTCATCGGCCCAGCCCCAGTTGGCGGCGTAGGTGAGCGGTCCCTGGAAGCCCTGCCCGCGCACCCAGTCGGCCACGCCGATCCAGAAATCGGGGCCAAGCTCCTTGGTGACGGTATAGAGTTCGCAACCCAGGCAGAGGATGGTGCCGTCCACCTGCTTGGCGATATCGACATAGCGTTGCAGGAACCGGTTGCGATAGCCCCAGGTCCAATCCGCTGCCCGATCCTTGACCGAGATATTCCCCCGCCACCCGGCCTGATAGGAGTCGACGTGCGGCTTGAGCATGACGCGGAAGCCCAACTTGGCGGCCAATTGGCACGTCTCCAGCACCAGCTCGGGCTCCGGCGTGTTGTGGAAGGGGTGCGCCGGGTCCTGCCCCACATCGGGGTAAATGAACCAGGGGTTGCCGAACTCCTGGGGCGGCGGCCCCAGGTTGGCCGTCCCCGGCACCAGCGAGACGTAATGATGCGGGATGATCGAGATGGCGTCGCACCCGTCCTGGCGCAAGCGGGTAAACAGCGCCTGGATCGCATCAATGGGCGGGTTATGCAACAAGCGGAAGGAAACACCATGCAACACGGGTGGATCTCCTCACTGATGGGGAAACATACCGCGGGGTCCGGGTATCTCAGGCGTGGATCGGTGCTTCAGCAAGCGGTTGCGACGGCGATGCGGGTGGTCGAGAAGGCAAGGCGCAAGGGCATCCCGTCTATTACCGGTATTATAGCACAGTACGGCGTGCAGGTTATGGTTAGCGGTCGCGGCGTGGGGATGCCGAGGTCTTTGCAGATTTTGCGAAATTTCTGTGCGCCGGGTCTGGTAGCCGGCTACCGAGATTGTGCGTTGTAGGGGCCGGTTTGAAACCGGCCTGCCGCCCGGCAGAATCAGAGTGGGGAACAGCTAAACTGCCACGCGCAATTCTTCGCGGATGACTGTCTTACCTTCCGTTTCGCGGCGGGCGAGTTCCCGGTGTGCTACCATCACCCGTTGCACGGCGTCTTTCAAATTCTCGCGCGCTTCTTCAAGCGTAGTCCCTAGTGTATGGGCGCCGGGCAACTCTTCGATGCACTCCCTCCACCAGTCACCGGGTGGCTCAAAGACGGCCGTGAATGGGTTCACCATCGGATACCTCCTTCAGTGGCACCCCTGTACCCTGGTTTATTCTAGCAACATACTATGGCCGGTGCGTCAATTACGAAAAGCGGCGTCCGCTGCTTGCCGCAAGCACGCATCCGCCGTAGAATGGACCGGACATCATTACCAGATAAAGGAGTTTGCCGCCATGCTTGCATTGCGCCCGATGACCGAGGAAGAGTTTGAGCAGTTCAAAGGTCCCAACATGGAGGACTACGCCCAGGAGCGCGCCCGCAATTTCGGCACGCCCATCGAGCAGGAGCGCGCCATTGCCGCCGATCAATACGCCCGGTTCCTGAAAGACGGGGTTCACACGCCGGGGCAGCGCTTATGGGTGGTCACGGACGAGACCGGCGCGGCGGTCGGTCACCTCTGGGTCGGCATCGAGGACGCCGAGCACATGGCGTTCATCTATTTCATCGGCATCAACGCCGACCAGCGGGGCAAGGGCTACGGCGCTCGGACGCTGGACTTGCTCGAAGCCGAGATGCGCCCGCTGGGCATCCGCCACATCGGCCTCAACGTGTTCAGCGACAACGGCGTGGCCCAGCGCCTCTACGCCCGCCAGGGCTATCGCGTCACCAACTACTCGATGCTTAAGCCGATCTGAAGCCGGCGATCCCGCGCCCTGAGGGCACATAGCCCGCAGCGCGTTAAAGCAAACTTTAACGCCGGGTCCGCCGATTAAAGTTTTTGCCCGAAAACTTTAATGGCCGAATTCTACGGCTCGTCGCGGAGGATTTTCAAGACGGCTTCAGCGATATACGTTTGCCCGGTGGATGCCCGCTGGCCGGGCGCGAGAATGCCCGCCTGCACCAGCTTTTGGATGTTGGCTTTCGCCGCCGGGTAGGTTACGGCTAAGAGATCCTGCGCGCCGCGGGTCGTGATGACCGGGGCGACAAACAGCGTATCCAGCAAATGCAGGGCGGTCGCTCCGGCCCGCGCTTGCAGCAATTGCGCCCGCCATTCCTCGCGTAGATCTTGCAAGCGCTTCGCGCGGGCAATGGCGTCGGCTGCTTGGTCGGAGACGCCTTGCAAGAAGAACAAGACCCACTCGCGCCAGGTGCCCCGCTCGCTAACGGCAAACAACAGGTCGTAATACGTCGCCCGGTAACGCTCGAAAAAGGCGCTGAGGTACAGCAGCGGCGCGGGCAGCAGCCCCCAGTTAACCAGCAGCAAGGAGATGAGCAGCCGGCCGGATCGGCCATTGCCGTCTTCAAACGGGTGGATCGCTTCAAACTGGTAGTGGATCAGCGCCAGCCGGACCAGCGGCGGATAATCATCCTCGCTTTGCGTGTGCAGATATTTCTCCAGCGCATCCAGCGCGTCCAGCATTTGGGGAACCGGCGGCGGCACGTAACGCGCAGTCTGCAACGTCGCGCCGGGGTGCCCGATCAAGTTGGGGATACGCCGGAACTCGCCTGCCGTGGTATGGGCGCCACGCACGCCTTCCATCAAGCGGGCGTGCATATTGCGCAGCAAGCGGAGACTGACGGGCAGGTGGTTGACTTCCTCCAGCGCGTACTCTAAGGCGTGGACATAATTGAGCACCTCTTGCACATCCGAGGCGGGCGTGCTTTCATCGAAACCCGGCAGCGCAAGCTGGCTGGCCTCGTAGGCATACAGGTCAGCGATCCCGGCCTGGGTGCCCTCGATACGGGAGGACAACACGGCCTCACGGCGCATGAAAGGGTTGATGAGCAACTGGGGATTGGGTAGGGTCCGCCCTAACCCGGCCAATTCGCCCAGCGCCCGATCCGCGTCCGAGAGGCTACGCCAGAGCGCCGGGTCGAGATCCAGGCGCGGCGGCAGCGGGTTGGGCACGAAAGCCACATACGGCGCACCCCGATGGACAGCTTGCACAATATGACCCGCGGGACTATGTTGGAAGCGTTCCAGATTCATCGCGTTTCTTTCGGCTAGGGTTGCTCGCATTATAGCATAACGCAGACGCCCAACACGGATGAAAGCAAACTTTAACGCCGGGGCCGCCGATTAAAGTTTTCGGCCAAAAACTTTAATCGGCGGTGGAGAAAGAAACGGCCGCCGGGGATGCGGGTTGCATCCCCGGCGGCCGGGTTTGTGGTCGAAAGAGGGCTTAGACCTCGCGGAACTCGCCTTCGACGGTGCCTTCATCGCTCGGCGGGTTGTAGCCGCCGGCTCCGGCACCGGCCCCGGCGCCCGCTTCGGCACCCGTGCCGTCACCGCCCGGCTGGCCGTACATGGCCTCGCCGATCTTCTGCGCGGCGTGAGCCAGGTCCTGCACCGCCGAAGTGATGCGGGCCGGGTCGTCGGCTTCGCGGGCCTCGCGCAGCGCGGCCAGCTTCTGCTCCACGTCGCTCTTCACGTCGGCCGAGATCTTATCGCCGTATTCCTGCAGCGTCTTCTCGGTCGAGTAGATCAGCGAGTCGGCCTGGTTGCGCGCCTCGATCAGTTCGCGGCGGCGCTTGTCTTCCTCGGCGTGGGCCTCGGCTTCCTTCACCATGCGGTCCACCTCGTCCTTGCTCAGGCCGGAGGAAGCGGTGATGGTGATCTTCTGCTCCTTGCCGCTCGCCTTGTCGCGCGCGGTCACGTTCAGGATACCGTTCGCGTCGATGTCGAAGGTCACTTCGATCTGCGGCACGCCGCGCGGCGCGGGCGGGATCCCATCCAGGATGAAGCGGCCCAGGCTCTTGTTCTCGGAGGCCATGGGGCGCTCGCCCTGCAGCACGTGGATCTCCACGCTCGGCTGGTTGTCGCTCGCCGTCGAATAGGTCTCGCTCTTCTTGGTCGGGATCGCCGTGTTGCGGGTGATCATCGGCGTGGACACGCCGCCCAGCGTCTCGACGCTCAGGGTCAGCGGGGTCACGTCGACCAGCAAGATGCCCTTGACCTCGCCCTGCAGCACGCCGGCCTGGATCGCCGCGCCCACGGCCACCACTTCGTCCGGGTTAATACCGCGATGCGGGTCCTTGCCGAAGAAGGTGCGCACCTCGTCCTGGACCTTGGGCATGCGCGTCTGGCCGCCGACCAGCAACACTTCGTCGATCTGGTTGGCCTTCAGCTTGGCGTCTTCCAGCGCCCGCTTCATCGGCGGGATGGTCTTCTGGATCAGGTCGCCGACCAACTGCTCCAGCTTGGCGCGGGTCAGCGTGATGTTCATGTGCTTGGGGCCGCTGGCGTCCGCCGTGATGAACGGCAGGTTCACCTCGGTCGACTGGGTGGTCGAAAGCTCGATCTTGGCCCGCTCGGCGGCTTCCTTCAGGCGCTGCAAGGCCATGCGGTCCTGGCGCAGGTCGATGCCCTGCTCCTTCTTGAACTCGTCGGCCAGCCAGTCGATGATGCGCTGGTCGAAGTCGTCGCCGCCCAGGTGCGTGTCGCCGTTGGTCGAAGCGACCTCGAACACGCCCTCGGCCATGCGAAGGATGCTGATGTCGTAGGTGCCGCCGCCCAGGTCATAGACGGCCAGCTCCTCTTCCTTGTCGTTCTTGTCCAAGCCATAGGCCAGCGCCGCCGCCGTCGGCTCGTTGATGATGCGCAGCACTTCGAGCCCGGCGATGCGCCCCGCATCCTTGGTCGCGTTGCGCTGGCTGTCGTTGAAGTAGGCCGGCACGGTAATGACGGCCTGGGTCACGGTCTCGCCCAGGTAGGTCTCGGCATCCTGCTTCAGCTTCTGCAGGATCATGGCCGAAATTTCGGGCGGGCTGTAGGCGCGGCCCCCCATCCAGACCTGCACGTCGCCGTTCGGCGCCGCGCTGACCTTGTAGGGCACCAGCTTCATATCGCGCTGCACTTCGGGCTCGTTGAACTTGCGGCCCATGAAGCGCTTGATCGAGAAAATGGTGTTCTCCGGGTTGGTGATCGCCTGGCGCTTGGCCACCTGGCCCACCAGCCGCTCGCCCGACTTCGACATCGCGACGACCGACGGCGTCAGCCGGCTGCCTTCGGCGTTGGGGATCACCGTCGGCTCCCCACCTTCGAGCACGGATACGACCGAGTTCGTGGTCCCCAGGTCGATCCCAATTACTCTAGCCATAAAACTAATCCTCCTAAAGAAGTCGCCCCCATCACAGGAGGGAGGGGCGCTCAAATGATAGCGATTCAAAGCGTGAGCGCAGAGCACGTAGCTCGCACTGCCCGCCCTGTCGCCCATGCGTTACATACAGTATACTTGGTGGAACACTAGAAGCCCGATAGAGATGCGTTAGCGTTCCGTTAGAGATTGCCGGCAACCGGCACAGAACGGCTATGTTTTGCCCTATCCGGATGGCCGGTTCCGCAAACGCAAGCACCAGGAGGCCGGAGGACTGCCGATGGACCCCATATTCGACGCGCTGTTGACGCGCTGGCACGACTTCTTCCTGGCGACGGCGGCCGGGGCGGCCACGTTCACCGGCCTCCTGTTCGTGGCGATCTCCTACAACCTCAACATCCTCATTCAGGACGAGAAGATGCCCCTGCGCAGCGCCACCAAGCTGGCCTTCACGCTGTTTCTCACCGTCTTCTTCGCGGCCCTGCTCCTGCTGCTCCCCGATGAGTCCGCGGCGAGCGCCGCCTGGGCATTGGGGGCCGTGGGCCTGATCGCTTTGCTGTTGCCCGGCAACCACATACTGCAACTGGTGCGCGGGCGGGCGAGCTATGCGTGGGCGCGGGTCTTTCTGCCCTGGCTCATTGCCCCGGCGCTGCTGGACATCTTGCTGATCCGGCTCGCGTTTGCTCTGGGTGCCGGCGATGCCACCGCCCTGGTCTGGCTGGCCGGCCTGCTCATGGTGATGCTGTTAGTGGCGGCGCTCGCCTCCTGGCGGCTGCTGGTCGATGTGGCCCACGGCAAGCATGCCGCCTCAGCGGCGCCCGACTCCGAGCGCGCCAAGGGGCTGGAACGCCAGATCCGCGCGCTGGTGCGCGAGCAGCGCGCCCAAAACCGCGCCCTGCGCGAGGCCCAGCGCATCGCCCCGCCGCCCCCACCCCGCGACCGCGCCACCCGCGGCTAGCCACGCATTCCAGCAACCCCTATCGCCCAATTCCGCCATGCCGGCGGGCCGCCGGGCCGGATTGAAACCGGCCCCTACACGTAACAGTATCTGACAGCCCCAATTGACGCATCCGGAAAAAACCTGACACATGTTGTCGGCAATGGGCTTGTATAATGGGTAGGCGAAACTTTCAGGCCCACATGCATGAGAGGGGGAAATCCGATGCAATATGGTTTCATCATGCCCGGCGGCAGGGTCGAGGATTTGCTGGGGATGGCCCAGGCGGCGGAGGCGGCGGGCTGGGACGGCGTCTTCTACTGGGACGGCATCTACATCGAGTCCGCGGGGCCGATGTACGACCCCTGGGCGGTGCTGGCGGCGATTGCCATGCGCACCGAGCGCGTGCGGCTGGGCGCGGTGTTGACGCCGCTGTCGCGGCGGCGCCCCTGGAAGGTGGCCCGCGAGACGGTGACGGTGGACCACCTGTCGCACGGGCGGCTGATTCTGCCGGTGGGGCTGGGCGCGCTCGACGACGGCGGCTTCGGCAAAGTGGGCGAGCCCACGGATCGCAAAACCCGCGCCCAACTGCTGGACGAAAGCCTGGAGATCCTGACCGGGCTGTGGAGTGGCAAGCCCTTTAGCTACCAGGGCCGGCACTACCAGGTGGAAGAGATGACGTTCCTGCCGCCGCCCGTCCAGTCGCCGCGCATCCCCATCTGGGTGGTCGGGGCGTGGCCGAGCGCGAAGTCGATGGGCCGGGCGCTGCGCTACGATGGCCTGCTGCCGGCCAAGCTCAACCCCGACGGGTCCGCGGGCGAAATCACCCCGGCGGACATCCGCGACATTCAGGCGGCTATTGCCGAGCAGCGCACCGCGACGACGCCGTTCGACATCGTGTGGGAGGGCCAGACGCCCGGCGACGACCGGGCGCAAAGGGCGGCTATCGTCCGCCCATGGGCCGAGGCGGGCGCCACGTGGTGGATGGAAAGCCGGTGGGACTTCCCGGTAGACGTGGCCGCGGTGCGCCGGCGCATCGAGCAGGGGCCGCCACGGATCACCGAATAGGCGGGCGGGCCCGGCGCCGTGTCAAATCACGCCAAGCTGCAACCCCACCAGCCCGGCGATATACGGGTACGGCGTACGCGCCTGGTAGTAGAGGATCTCGCGGGCCAGGCGGTTGTGCGGGGCGTCGCGCTTGAGCGACGACCCCGCGCCCGCGCTCACCACCAGCCGCCCCAGGTCCCAGAGCAAGTCGAGCATACTCGCCACCTTGAGCTCGGTGGCGCGAGGATCGGCCTCCGGGCTGTCGAGCGCACCGCGCAGACCCGAACAGAGCAGGTCGAGGCGCACGCTGATCCGCTCGACCACGGCCAGCGTCTCGGGCGGGGCGTAGGGCGTGTTGGCGCAGATCTCCAGCGCGGCCTGGGCCAGGCCCGAGTTGAAGCCGCGCAGGGGCGCCTCGGCGCCCTCCATGGCCGCGCGCACCCCCACGCGGGTGGGCGGTGCCTGCAAGTAGCCCGCGGTCACATCCAGGTCGCGGAAGGAGGCGGCCACCGTCTGGCTGCCGCCGAGCACGATCAGGTCGATCGGCGGCGAAAACGCCACGGCGGGCGGGCCGAACGGCACCACGGCCAGGGCCAGCCCATCCGCCGGGTCCACAGTGGGGTCGTCGGCGGCGACCATGGCGTGGGTCATGAGGCCCGCGCCGCTGAACCAGGGTACGGTGCCGCTGATCAGCACGCGGGCGCCTTCGTGGCGCGCCTGCACCGGCCCGCCGGGGCGCCGGGTGGCCTGGCTGCTGGCGAGGCCCAGGATGGCGGTGCCGCGGGCGCAGGCGGCCAGCAACTCGGGCGCGTTCGGCCCGCCCCAGCGCGCCAGGAACGGCAGGGCCGTGAGGTGTTGCGCGTAGAGCAGGGCGGTGACGCCACAGCCCGCGCCGATGGCCGCGCAGACATCGAACAGTTGCGAGCCGGTCAGGCCGAGGCCGCCGTACTCGCGGGGCACGCGGGCGCCCCACAGGCCGCGGTCGGTCAGGGCGGCCAGCCCTTCATAGGGCAAGCGGCGTTCAATATCCACGGCCTCGGCGGCGGCGCGCAGCGTGCGCGTCAGGCCGGGCAGATCGAGCGCCGCCAGATCGGCGCCGGACGGGGTAATCGGGTCGTACATCATCGGGTGTCCCAGGATTCTAGCGGGTGCGAGGGCCGGGCAGCAGGGCCACGGCGGCCTCCGGTGTATCGACCAGCGCCAGCAGCGCCAGGTCGGCGGGCGTGATGCTCAGCGTCTCGGCGAGCACGGCCACCACCCGCCGCCAGTGCGGGCCGATCAAGATCAGGGGCGCCTGCGTGGCGCCCTTCTGGCGCAGGTTCCAGCCCAGCGCCATCTCCGCCAGCGTGCCCACGCCGCCGTCCACGGCCAGCAGCACGTCGCTTTCCAGCAACCGCTGCAGGCGCTCGTGCAGCGTGGTCGTGGCGATCTCCTCGGTGAGCCAGCGGTTCGGCGTGCGTGCGTCGGCCCATGGCGCCACCGTGACGCCGACGACCTGGCCGCCCGCTTCGCGCGCCCCCTGGCTGGCGGCGGCCATCGCGCCCAGGTAGCCCCCTGTGCAGACGGTATACCCGGCCTCAGCCAGCAGACGGCCCAGGCGGCGCACGGTCTCATAGGTGGGCGTCCCCGGCGCGGACATGGCGCTGCCGAACACGCTGGCCCGGCGTCCCCGGTGCTCGCCCGGCACGGTCATCGGCGCAAAGAGGCCGGTGGCTGAGGCAGACCCCGGCCAACCGGCCCAGTAGCGATCACAAGCTTACTCTCCCGGCCACGCGGCTCAGGTCGTGGGCGCCGTGAGCGACCCATCGTCGTTATTCTTGCTCTCCCACTCCGGACTCTCGGCATTCGCGCCGGCGGTGCCGGGCGTGCCGGTGTCCGAGTCCTGCGTGAAGGGCGCGCCGAAGTTATGCCGCGCGCCTTGCAGCCGGTTCTGCGCATGGCGGATCTGCTTGGGCACTTCCTTGCTGACGACCGTGCTTGCATGGACCATCTGGTCGCGCACCAGCGCCTGCCGCCGCCGCCCGCGGTCGGGGTCCAGCATGTAGGTGGTCAGCGACCCCAGCCCGGCGCCGACCAGCATCCAGCCGAGATTGCTCCAGAAATGGGAGTGCTTTTCCTCCAGCCCCGCGGCATCCAGGGCCGCGTCTTTTACCTGCGCGACCAGGCCGGCGCCGGCCGCTTTCAACTCTTTTTGCTTCACCGTTCACACCTCCGGAAAACATGCCGCGCTCATGAGGGCGGCTGTTCTGCACCGTGCTAGCAATTAATATGCCCTCTTGCCCAGATGCCTACCGCCCGGTGCTGCCCGCGGGCACGGGGGCCGCGGGCGCGGCGCGGCCCGACTCCACATCGACCAGCGCGGCCAGTTTGTTCGCGAGTTTGACGCTATAGTTCTGCCCGCGGTCCTGCGGATAGACCTGGAACATATTGCCGAGATACAGATTGGGGATGGGCGTGGTCAGCGGCGGGATATGCGCGGCGTAGTCGCGGGTCACTACCGGCTGGGCAAACGGCGCCTTGAACATCCAGTGTTCGGTGATCCAGTCCGGATCGAAGGCTGGGTTCAGCTTTTTGAGCGCGGGCAACAGTTCGGCCAGCGTCGCAGCGTCCGATTGTTTGAAGTAACGGTGGTCCATCGGCAAGTAGTTGCCCAGGTAGACCAGATGGCGGCCCCCGTAATCGGCGAGCGGCATCATATTGGTGTGTTCCACCGCGGCCAGGAACGGGAAGCCCGGATCGTTGATGTTCAGCCAGTAGATTTTGTCCATCAGCGGGCGGTCGAGCGCCAGGATGGCGCAATGAGCGCCGAGGGCGTTGCCCCAGTCGTAGCGCTTGCGGTAGTTCTCCGGCAGCCCCTCGGTGAGGCGCATGAACAGCCGCGTCGGCAGCGTCGCCACGACCTTGTCGTAGACCTCGCTGGTCCCCGCCGTATCGACGCGGATGGTGCCGTCGGGCTGCGGGGCGATGCGCGTCACGGCGGTGTTCAGGCGGATCTCGCCGCCCGCCGCGCGGATCTCCTCGCCGAGCCGGTTATAGACCTGCTGGAAGCCGCCCTTGAGATAGCCCAACTGGATGCTGCGCGAGTGGATGCGCGACCAGAACCAGGGTGCCGCCACCTGCGACGCATAGCTGCCGAACTTCGATTCCAGCAACGGGCCGAACAGCACATCGTAGACCTGTTTGCCCATCCAGCGCTTGATCCACTGCTCGGCGGTGCTCTTGCGCAGGCGGCGATAGTCCGGCTCGGCCTTCAGGTAGGCCGTCGCCAGGCCCAGGCGCAGGCGGTTAGGGAAGGAGAGTGGCGAGAAGCGCAGCACGTCGGCCACGCCGCGGAAGGTGCTGTAGTATTTGCCGTGGTAGAGGGTCGCGGTTAGCTGGTTCAGCCAGAGCAGTTTGTCACCCAGCCCCAGTTCGGCGATCAGCGCCTGGATCTCTTTGTCCGAGCGGAACAGGTGGTGGTAAAACTTCTCTAAATAGGTGCCGCTGTCGCCGACCAGGAAGCCCGCGGCCAGCCCGCCGAGTTCGCCCTCTTTTTCGATGACCGTGACCTGCGCGCCCCGGCGGGCCAGGCGCAAGGCGACGGTGAGGCCGAGCGCCCCGCCCCCCAGCACTGCAACGCGTGTTTTCTCCATAGTCTCGTCCTTCTCTCTACGCACCCGCGCACCTGATCCTGCCGCCCGAGGCGGCAAAAAGCCGGGCAGGGATGCCCGGCTGCCACCCGCACTTACGCTTCCTGGCGTGCGTGCTAGTCTTCGCTGTAAATATCCAGCGTAATGCTGCCCTCTTTCGGGTCAAAGCCGGGGAAGGGGTAGCGCGTATCCCACTGGTTGAGCCGGCGCGCTTCGTCGCGGGTGTACACATCCAGCCCGCGATGGCGATACTTCTCGTACACGGCGCTGTATGCGCCCGCCGGGGGACCGTCGCGCCGCAAGCCGTCGCTGCCGTAGGTGCCCTGGCGCACCTTAATCATCGGCGCTTCGGCCTCGGCTTCGACCACGGTATCAATGGGCGGCTTCCAGTGGTCGCCGGCGAGCCACTCCATCTCGCGGCGCCCGCGCACCGTGACCACAAATGTTTTCTTCGTGCCCCGCGCGTCGGGGACCGCAGGCTGTCGGGTTTTCTTCTTGAAGAAAGGCAACATTGGTGACTCTCCACAATCGCTATCCGGCGGGGCCGATGCCCGGCCCTGCTCTGCCATATTAGCACAAACAGGGCCAGGCTGTCAAAAATGCCCTATCCTGCGTCGCCCCTTCCCGGCGCGGGAAGGGGCTGGAGGTTAGGTTCTAGCGCAACGTCGAGGGCAGGATGCCGAGCTGGCTGCGATACTTGGCGACCGTGCGGCGCGCCACGCGGATCCCCTCGTCGCGCAGCAAGCTGACGATCTCGCGGTCGGTGAGCGGGCGACCCTCGCGCACGATGATCTCCTTCATCACATCCTTGATGCTCAGCGAGGCGGTGAAGAAGTCGGAGAAGGGGATGACCATGCGATTGGGCAGCATGACGTATTTGCCCGCGGTGGCCCGGCTGACAGTCGACTCGTGCAGCCCCGTGCGCTCGGCGACCTGGGCGCGGGTCAGCGGGCGCAGGTGGCGCACGCCGTGGCGCAGGAAGTCTTCTTGCACCTCGACCAGCACGCGGGCAATGCGCATCATCGTCTCGCGGCGCTGGTTGATGTTCGACATGAAGAGTTTGGCCCGCGCCACATACTGCTGGATGTGGCGCTTCTCGTCGTCGGAGTAGTGCTGTTCCTTGCCGCGCAGTTCGGCCGCCAGGCGGCTGTACATCGGGTTGAGGCGCATGAAGAACCGGCGCGACTCCATCACCTCGATGGCGAACTCATCCTCTTCCAGCTTGATCACTACGTCGGGCGAGACATACTGGGCGCGTGACGGACTGCCCCAGGTCTGGAAATCGGCGGCCTCCATGACGGGGTAGGGGGTCAGGTGGGCTTTGATGAAATCGCGGGCGGCGGCCACTTCGTCGGAAGCGACGCCCAGTTTCTGAGCGATGTAGCCGTACTTGTGCGTGCCGAGTTCGTTGAGGTGGTCGCTGATGATGGCGCGCACATGGGGCGGTTCCGGCTCGTCCTGTTCCTCGACCATGTGGTCGAGTTGCAGCAGCAGGCATTCGCGCAGGTCGCGCGCCCCGATGCCAGGCGGCCCGACGTGCTGCAACTCTTCCAGCACGTGCTCGACCCGCGCGTCGTCCACGCCCAACTGCCGGGCGATCTCCGGTACGCTCTGCGCCAGGAAGCCGCGCTCATCCAGGCTGCCGATCAGAAACTCGGCGATGAAAACGTCATGGGTATCGAGCACGGCCCGCAAATCGTTCATCAGCCGCTCGCCCAGCGTGCGCTCGGCGGCGACCAGGGTCATCGGGTCAAAGTCTTCGTCGTCGCTGCTGGTGCTGTAACTGCCGCCGACCATATAATCGCCGTAGTTGTAGTCCTCCATGGTGGGCCCATCGCTGCCCAGCGTGCCCCCGTCGCCCGCCACGCGCTTGGCGCAGTTGGCGCAGACGTTGCCGCGCAGTTGCTCGCCGCAAATGGGGCAGGTCTGGTGCTCGACGATCTCAAACGCGGGATTCTCCTCGGCCTCCAGTTTAATGGCCTTCTGAAGTTCCATCGAGGAAAGGGAAAGAATCTGGTTGACGGCGATCAGGGTGGGCGATACCCGCATCCCCATTTCGGGACTCATATCGGCGGTTAAATCGAGATCCACAGTCGCTTTTCTCCTGTCTGCAATCAGCACCCGCCGGATCGTTCCCCGCCCAAGGGTGGCAGATCCAAAAACGGAACGACCCGCGGCAAAATCTCGTCCGAGTAACGATGGCCTCCCGGTAGGCAGATATCCGGCTTGATCGGGCGGGGGGTTCCATTGTAAACATAGGGTACAAAGGGCGTTTGGAGAGCCTATAAGCAACTCTCGTGCCACATTTTGGCAAGGATCCTGCTGGAGGCGGCGCGCCATACGTATGCAGCCCGGTGAGCGGGCTGCTGCGCATCTCCCCCGGCTGAGGTATACCCCACCCCGCCGCGGGGAGTTACTTTCAATAGCGAAAGCGATTCCCCCCTTCCCGCGGCGGGAAGGAGGGCAGGGGGGAGAGGTTGGGTGGGCGGCTAGAGGAACCGGCGCAGAAACGGATGGCGCCGTCGCCAGTTTTTATAGCCGGTGCTCAGCAGGTCGGCGATAGTGTGGCTGGCCCCGCCGAGGATGAAGCCGATCAGCGCCAGGAGGACGACGCCGCTGTGGCGGGTGAGGTAGCCGTTGAGCCAGAGCAGGACGCGCATGGCTGTGCCGCTCGGGTCGACCGGGTGCAGCAGATTGATCAGCGCCAGGCCCCCGTACATCAGCAGGAAGACCATCGCCGTGAAATAAGCGATGCGCAGGACCGGGCCGATGATCAGGCCGTGCGACCAGACGGCGCGGTGGTGCAGCAGCTTCTGGTACGGCCACCAGATGAAGCGGAAGCGCCCCCAGCGCAGATACGGTTCCGAGCGCAGATCCAGGTCGCAGGAAAAAAGGATGCCGGAGAGGAGATACGATCCGGCGAGGACGCCGACCTGGCCGGGGGTCATGCCCGGCAGGGCCAGGGTGGCCGGGACCGCGGCGGCAGCGGTGACGACGGTGATAATATCATGGGTGCGGCCGTCCGGCATGGGCGACGAACTCCTCTCAGTAGACCTTGCTATTTGTCATGCTGAGCGCAGCGAAGCATCTCCGTCTCGTTGGGGACTGGGCCGAGACTCTTCGCTGCGCTCAGAGTGACAAAAGTCCTGTAACCGGCTACGCAGATGGGGCGGGGTACGGGCGGTCTCCCGGCGATAATAGCACATCTGTACTAGCCCTGTCAAGCAAAAAAGCCCCCGGCGCGGCCTGAGAGCCGGGCGCCGGGGGCGACTGCGCGCGGTGGGCGGACTAGTTGCTGTCCTTCTGCGGGGTCAGGCCGCGGCGGAAGTAGCGAATGGTCAGCACCACGGCGATTAGGCCGAGCGCCAGCAGGACCGGGAACTCCCCACCGGTCTTGGGCGCCGTCGCGGGCGTCGGCGTGGTCTGGGTAATCGGGCCGGTGCTGCCGCCGGTCGCCGTGGGCGCGGCGGTGGCCGTCGGGGCAGCCGCGCCGCCCGAGGCCTTGCTGACGGTCACGAGCCAGTCGGCGGGCTTATCGGTATCTTTGCCCTGGGCGATGGAGGTGCGGAAGAACGACTGGTTGGCCGTGGGATCGGTGGCCTTGATGCCCGGACTCCAGAGCATGTCCTTGAAGTCGGCATAATTCTTCCAACTGGTGTTGGGCGTGCCCCAGTTCAGCGCGTCAACCACCTGGCCCTTATCGTCCTTGATGCCCAGCATGTCGTTGGCGCCGTCCAGGCCCTTGGCCGGCCAGCCGGTGAGGCTGCTGGCCTTCATCTTCGCCAGGCTGTAGGACTCGATGGTGGTGGTGGGCAGGGTCAGGCAGGTGTCGGCGGTGCAGACACTCCACCCGGTGAGGGTAATCGGCCCCTTGGTCATGTTGTAGAGCTGGAACCACTCGTCGCTGGGATTCACCGCATTGAAAACGTCGGTGATCTCGACGGTGCTCGATGCGGCGCGCGCGGGGGCCACGATCAGCAGGCTAAGCATCCCGCTGAGCAGCATTAACCCGAGGGCGACGGACAATCGTTGCAGACTCCGCACGGATCCTTCTTCCTTTCTGCTGCATCTCCAGAGGGGGTGGCGAGCCATCAGGCCACTCCAAACCGCGCAGCACCTATATGGCAACAGCCCAGCGGCGGGGGGTGGGTGACGGGCCGGCCCCGCGCAATCGGGCAGCAAAGCGAGCGGAAGCAGGAGCGCGGGCGCATTTCACGAGTCCCAGGTGGACATGACCGGGGCGGACTCACCACGCATACCATGCTTGCCAGGTCTACATAACAATGTAGCACAAGTTTATGAATATGTCAAGTACCATCCCTAGCCAAATTGGTGCCCCTGCCCCCGCCAAAGAGTCCTATGTACGGCGGCATTTCCGCCCCTGCCCCGCTCAACTCCCGGCGGCGTGCGGCTCATCCTCGGTCTGCGTGGGCCGCTGCATGTTTTCGTAGCTGCGCGATTTATCGCGCCGTGCTCGTTGCTCGTCAGCGTGATCCTCACACCAATTGCTACCATTGCGCCATCACAGAATCCTAGGAACCTGCCGAGGACTTTGATAGTCCAAGACCCCGTGCTGCCATATAACGTTGGCGGAATTGGCGCGCCCACACCCAACCGGTAAGCAGATTAAGCGCCGACCAGGCACGAATCTCGTAGACCTTCCCTTCTGGAACGCCAAAAGCGAGCCCGTACCCCAGATACCACCACCAGACTGAGTAGCCTAAACCAACCAAAAAGACTATAAAGGTTGGGCTGACCAATACCGTCAGCAACCGCCGCCGTAATACACCTTTGGGCGCTTCCGGTTCACCCGCATTAGCAAATAGGGCTATTATCAGAATTAACGCAGGCGTCAGTTGTGCTAACAAAATCTCCAGCGCCGATATCGATGTACCAGCGTTCTCCACGGCCTCCGTAAGGGGCGGCCAAAATGACGAGAGATGGACTCCCAGCATGGACAGCGCGTACACGTTGAACCCTATGCTGAGCACGCGATAAAACACGGCCCTCCGGCTCATAAGCCTCTCCTCACGATGGGGTCTCGGCTCCTGTTCAGGCATCATATCCACTCGGCCAAAAAGATCTGGAGGATGCGCGCCGTGGCGCCCCAGATGTTGTACGGGCCGTACTGGTAGAAATGCACGTCCAGGCGGCCAAACGGCGTGTCGCGCTGCTCACTGCGGTAGATGGTCGGGTCGCGCAGCCCGGCCACGGGCACCTCGATCACCTCGGCCACCTCGGCGGGGTTGGGGCGGAACGCCGGGCGCGCCGCGGCCCGCCCCACCACCGGCGTGATCAGGTAGTTGCTCACCACCGTATGCACCGGCCCCAGCGTGCCGATCACCGTGACGGCGGCGGGCGGGATGCCCAACTCTTCCTCGGCCTCGCGCAGCGCGGCGGCGGGCGGGCCGGCGTCGGCCGGGTCGATGGAACCGCCCGGCAGCGAGATCTGCCCGGCGTGGCGCGACAGCGTCTCGGTGCGCCGGGTGAAGACGATGGTCTCGGCACCGGTGGCCGGGTCGGGATAGAGCAGCAGCAAGACCGCCGCCTGCCGGGGCGGCGGCATCCCGGCCAGGGGATCAACGTCCCCGACGCGGGTGCCCACCGGCGCCTCCTCCTACCTGTCGCAGGGCGCATGCAGCACCAGGTTTGGGTATTGGGCGCGCAGCGCGTCCTCGCTGTCGAACCAGACCAGGTTGGCGGGCGCCAGGCTGTGCCAGCCCGGATCGGACGCGCAATAATAATACTTGCGGCTCTTGGTGCTCACGACGAACGCCCCCGGCGCCGCCGGACCGGGCGTGGCGGTGGGCTTCGGCGTGCTTGCCGGCCTGGGCGTACTCGTCGGGCGCGGGGTGCGGGTCGGTTTGGGCGTGGTTGTGGGCTTCGGCGTACTCGTCGGCTTGGGCGTGCTGGTGGGCTTGGGTGTACTCGTCGGCTTGGGCGTGCTGGTTGGGCGCGGCGTGCGCGTGGGCGCGGGCGGGGCGGGCGGGCGCGCCGGGGGTTGGGCGGCGGGTGTCCGGCCTCCACTCGTGGGCACTGCTGTGGCGCGTGAAGGCACTGGCGACGGCGATAGAAGCAACACACGCGGCGTGACTGTCGCCGGTATAACAGGCGTAGGCGGCGGGGTCGGCACCAGGTATTCGACCTGGGCTTCCGCCGCGGTAGGCAGCGCCGTCAGATCCTCGACGTGCAATGGCACGTGCGAAGCGGTCAGGGTGGGCGGCGCCGGGGTCGCCGTGGCGAGGAGCGGGACGCTCGCAGTAGGCGAAAGCGCGGGCGGCGGGCCGGTGATCACGGGCGCGACCGGGCCGGAGTTGCAGCCCACGAGCAGCAGCACGGCGCATCCCAGCGCCGCGGGACCACTCCAACGCACGACGGCCCTCCCCGCGATACATTACAGGCACACTCCCTTCGGACTACCGGGCGGGCCGGATTCTAGCACCCGCGTTGCACCATGTCAACTTACCAAAAGCCGCATTCTCAACGCATAGCGGCGCGCAATTCGGCCAGCACGGCGGCTTCGTCGGCGGGCGAGAAACCGTCGACCATGGCCTCGGCCCGGCCCGTCATGCCGTGGATGGCGCCCAGGCCCGCCAATAGATCGAGCGCCGCTCGCGACTCTTCCACGCTGGGCAGCAGATCGGCGCCGGCCAGGCCACTCAGGTAGGCCAGCAGGCCGTACGCGCCCCAGTTCGAGACCGTGGCGACGACCAGGTGCCCCACCGCGGTGATGCAGGGCGCCGGCATGCCGAGTTCGGCGGCGATCACCGGGGCCAGGGCGCCCATGCCGATCTCGTTGCCGCCGTCGCCAATGCCGGCCGTGACGGCGCCGGGCGCGGCCAGCAGCGCGTCCACCTGGGCCGTGTGCGCGGTGATGTCGGCGCCGCGCATATTCAGGTAGCGCCCGTCCGCCGTACGCCCGCAGCGCTCCACGGCCACCACCAGGCTGGGCTGGCAGCGGGCGACGAGATCGGCGGCGTAGGCGTCGCTGGCCGCGGCGTCGAGCAGGGGGAAGGGCGCGAACTCCGGCGCCGCCACCCCGGCGGGCCACATCGCCCGCGCCAGCGCATCGAGCATGCCCAGCGTCTCGTCCTCGGCGACAAAGGCGACCTGCGCCCCGGCGCGCGCCAGGCCCCGCGCCAGGAAGAAGGCGCCGGGCGGGCCGTCGGTCTCCGGGTGCCCGGCCACCCAGAAGCCGGTGGTCAGCAGCACGCGGGCGCGGGCGGTCCAGGCGGCGCGGGCGGCGCGGGCGCAATAGTCGGGCGGCAGGTGGCGAGCGAGGCGGTCCATCCCGCGCCAGCCACGGGCCAGCAAGATGCGTTCGATGGGCGGCCGAGCGGCGGGGTCGGATAGAGTCACGGGATCGTCCTCGGCGGCTACTCGCCACCCATCATGCGCGCCAGAGCGCCGGACGCGCGCAAGTCGGCAATCGTGGCGTCCACGGCGGC
>DASSGZ010000596.1:0-10132 GCA_035693165.1 Chloroflexia bacterium
TCGTTTTCAGATTGCATTTGTCACTCCGATTAATGCATTAAGTTCGGATTGTCACTCTGAGCGCAGCGAAGAATCTCGTCTGATGCAACGCCAGGACGAGACTCTTCGCTGCGCTCAGAGTGACAAGAGATAGGCTGCAGAACAAACACTCATTGTCATTCTGAGCGCAGCGAAGAATCTCCGTCTTGTAGCCCCAACGCCGAGACTCTTCGCTCCGCTCAGAGTGACAAGAGACGGGCTGTCGAACATTGTCATTCTGAGCGCAGCGAAGAATCTCGTCTCGTATGGTCCAATTCCCTGGTCCCTGGGCGGCTTAGATAATGTCGTTGCGGAATGCCTCCGCGCGGCGGACGAGACGCAGCAGCGCCGCGTCGCCGGTGGCCTTGCCGCCCGGCCCGGCGGGAGTCGCAGCCTGGTCCAGGTCGGTGAGCAGCGCGGTCAGCGCGGGCACGTCCACCGGGCGATGGTGGGCGGCGGCAAAAGCGGCGGCCAGGCTGCCGGCGGAGGCCGTCGCGTCCAGGCCATAGGGCGCGGCCAGCGCGCGGCGAAACTCGGCGCGATAGCGGCCCGCGACCCAGTCGGTGCGCCCAGCGCGCTGGAACAGCCCGGCCAGGGCCGCCACATATTCGGCGGCGCCCCGGCGCCCGCCCTGCGGCGCGAGGACCAGGGGCGGGCCCAGCCGCCGCCCGGCCAGCAGCAGGCCCACCACCAGCACCCCGGCGGCGTAGATCAGCGCCCAACCCCAGGGCCGGCTCAATACCAGGGCACGCAAGTCGCCGCCAGTATAGCCGTGGTGGATCTCGTCGAAGGCGATGCGCCGCCCCGCACCGGATGCCGCCAGGTTCCAGGCCAGCCAGCGATTATCGGCCTCGCGCAGCCCGGCGTTGGTGAACGGCCAGGTAGTCGAGAGCAGGATCAGCCGCCCACGCCCGCGGGGTTGCGCGATCATCAGCGGCCCGCTGCCGGCGCTCAGCAGCGGAATCGCGTCGTCGCCCTTGAGATCGAGTTGCCACGAGGTCTGCACGCTGACCGTGCGCACCGGCGGGTCGGTCCACAGGGGCTGGCGCAGCGGCAGGGCGCCGGCAATCGGCGGCAAGATCGGGCTTAACTCGGCGCCCAGCCGGGCCGTAATCGGGTTGAGCAGCCCCTCGCTACCCTCGATGCTCAACACCAGCACGCCGCCCGCGCCCATCCACGCCTCCAGCGCGGCCAACTGCTCGGGGCTGAACTGCGTCTGCGGGTTCAGCACGAAGAGCAGGTCCGTGTCGCGCAGGGCATCGGCAAAGCGGGCGCTGCCCTGGATGCGGGTGACGGGATAGCCCGCGTCCTCCAGCCAGCGATAGAGGGCCAGCGTGCCGGGCGGAGCCGCGCTCAGCGTGCTGCCCCGCAGTTCGGCCTGCCCCTGGCGCGCCGTGTCGCCCAGGAACGAAATGACCGACACGCCGAGCAGCACCACGAGCAGCAGGGCGAAGATCAGGCGGTCGCCCCAGCGGCGGCTCACGACGCGACCTCCGCCGGCACACTCTCGGCGCGGGCGGCCAGCACCTGGTAAGCGTGGTAGTCCTCCGCCGTGGCCGGGAAGCCGCCATACCAGAGCCGCTCGAAGATGCCGACCAGGGGCTGGAGCGGGTCGCGCAACGGGGCGGGCGCGCGCTGCAAATACTCGTGGTTGGTCAGCGCGGGATCGAAGCGCACGCGCCCGGCCTCGTCCAGTGCCAGCAGCGTAGCGAGGTAGCGATAGCGGATGGCCTTGCGATAGTCCTGCGCTCCGGCGGCCGCCTCCGCCGCCGCCCGTGCCTGGTCCGCCGTCCAGCCCGCTTCGGCGGCGAACGGCGAGGCCACCCGCGTATGCTGCGGGGCGCGCGCCCGGCGCAGGCCCAGCCACCCGAACACGGCCACGCCCACGGCGACCAGCACCCCCAGCCCGCCCAGCACCGGCGCCAGGAACGGGATCGCCAGGAGAAGGCCGAGCGCCGCCGCGCCATACGTCAGCAGCAGGAAGACCAGCACGAAAGTCGCCAGCCCCCCACCTGCCACCGTGGCCCGGTAGCGTTGCCGGGACCAGGGCGCTTCCCGATAGCCGGCATAGAGCATGAAGGCGACCAGCAGCCCGGCCACCGCGGCGATCAACAAATTGCGCTGTATGGTGGGCATCGCCAGCAGCGTGCCTACCAGCGGCTCCAGCGCTCGCGCCAGGGCCTGCTGGATGCCGCCCCCCTCGTCCGTTTGAAAGCGCGGATCGGCCAGCACGCGCTCCAGGCGGCTCCCGGCCTCGCCCGCGGCAATCGGCGGTCCGCCCGCGCCCGTGGGCGGCGAATACACCGGGGTCAGCGCGAGAGCGGCCTGGGCGGCGCTGGGCGTCTGCAGCGGCGTGGGGGTCGCCGTCGGCGAGGGCAGGCTGCCGGGGTCCAGCAGGCCGATCAACGCGGTCAGGTAGCGGCGCGCCCCGGCCAGGTCGGGCGGCTCTTTCGCCAGCGCCGCGCGCACCGGCCCGAAATCGACCTCGGCCAGCACCCCGCCCGCATCGCGCACGACCACGCTTTCGGGCAGCACCGCGCGCGCCCGCGCCAGCAGGGCGGCCCGGTCGGGCGCATCGGCGGCGGCGGGCACGGCGTTGGCGGCGTCGAGCGCGGTGTGCAGCAGGGCCACGTAGGCGGCGCGGTCGAGCGTCGTGGCCTGGGGGATAGGCGCGGGGCGCGGCGCGGCGTGGATCGGGGCCGGCGCTGCCAACAGCACCGCCAGTCCGGCCAGCAAACCCATCAGCAACAGAGCCGCGTGGCGGGGCATCGTCAGGGCGCGGCCCTCGGCGCCGCGCTTTCCCGGCGCAGGCGGAGATCGTAGTAGTAGAGGGTGAGCAGAGCCAGCGCCCACGGCAGCAGCAACAGGCGCAGGAACAGCCCGATGCCGCGCGCCAGGGTCAGAATTAACACACGGTCCGGCCCTGCGGGCAGCAGCCCGAAGAACTCGACCACCAGCGTGCCGTTGGAGAGCAGAGTCAGCGGCAGCATGCCGATCAGCAACACGCCCAGCGTGCGCCAGAACTGCCCCGTGACCAACTGCCAGCTCCGGCGCAGCGAGTGGACCGGCGGCGCGTCTTCGAGGATGACCACCTGCACCATGAGCGACCACTTGACGACGAGGAAGATGGCCGCCGCCGCGACGACGGCCAGCAGCAGCAGCCGCAGCCAGATATTCTGCGTGGGGTCGGCCAGGCCGCGCTGGATGGCGCCCGCCAGCCCGCCGCTGGTCGGGTCGGCATTGATCACGGTCAGCACCAGGCTGAACACGACCGACAGCACCACGCCCAGCACGGTCAGCAGGCCGACGGTGACAACCAGCAAGAACGAGCCGCCGAGCAGGGCGCCCAGTCGCGGCAGCACGCGGCGGAAGGCCGCGCTCAGGCTCAGGCGCCCGCCGCGCCAGCGGGTGTCGATCTGCACGGCGATGATCGCCAGCAGCAGGAACGCCAGCACGGCTTCCACCAGCGTCAGCGTGCTGTGGGCCAGGGTGAAGATGGTGAAGCCCGTCACCCACTCGACCGTCAGGGCGGTGGGGCCGGGGTCGAGCAGGGCCAGGACGCCGACGGTGAGCAGCAGCAGCGGCAACTCCAGCGCCAGCACCGGCAGCACGAATAGCGCGCGATTCGCCATGTAGAGCCGCCACGCCACCCCGGCCAGCGTCCAGGCGCTGCGCGGGCGCGCGGGCGCTGCCGCCGCCGTCGCGGGCGTCATGGCGCCCGGCGCGGGCATGGGGACCGACTCGGCGGGAGTGGGAGTACTGCTCATGCCTGGGTCGCCTCGCCGTAGGGCCAGCCGGCGGGAGATGCCTCTGTAGAGGCAGTCGGGGCGGCGGGGGCGGCTTCGCGGTAGGGCCAGGCGGCGCCCGCCGGGGCGGCGGCCAGCCCCATCTCGCGCGCGCGTGCATCCAGCGCCACCTGCAAGTCGTAGCCTTCCTTGCGGATGCGCAGGTCGAAATAGAGCAGCGTCATCCCGGCCAGGCTGATCGGGCGATAGACCACGGTGAGCAGCAAGGTCACGAACTGCACGGCGATGTTCTGCACGGCCCACGAAGCGCCCGTCAACCCGACGGCCAGCGAGATCACGGTGGTCGAGAGGTTCACGATCATGCCGACCAGCAGCAACAGCAGATAGGCGCCGAACACGCGCCACCACGACCCGCGCACCAGCTCCCAACTGCGTTGCAGCGCGTCGCCCACGCCGCGGTTCTCCAGCACGATCACCTGGCTGACGAAGCTCAGGCTGATATATATCCAGAGGAACAGCGGCGGGATGAAGGCCAGCACAGCCGAGAGCATGATGATCAGCATGACGCCGATCAGGGCCGGGATGCGGGGCCGGATGGCGCGATAGGCCGCCGCCACGCCCATCGTGCCGCCCATATAGTTCTCGGCGATGACCCGCGCCAGCGCGCCGGAGGCGATATTCAGCAGAATGGCCCCGACGATAGTGACGGCGGTGACCAGGAAGGCGCGGCTGAGCAGGTCGCTGAGCGCCGCCACGGATGCCGCCTGGTAGCCGGCGTAGGCGTCCGACCCGGCGCCCGGTCCCGGCAGGCGGGGCGTGCGCGCCAGCGTGGTGGGATCGAGCAGCGTCACGGTCGCCAGGGTGAGGACAATGCTCACCGGCACCTCGATCAAGGCGACGATGCCCACCCAGGTCATGAAGTTGTGCCGGTAGAGAATCACCGCCTGGTCGAAGAGGCTGCCGATGTCGCGGGGCCGCAGCCGGGTGAACGGCTGGTGCCGGCCCGCGGCGGGCGTCTCGGCGGTTGAGTTAACGTGCGCAGCCATGATCTGTCTCCCTGTCGCTGCATCTTACCACAAGCCCGCGACGCGGCGCAATGGCCGGGTGGCCCGATCAGGGGCCGGGCGTGGGCACGTTGTTCAGCAAGACCACCGTGTCGCTCGCGGTGGTGCCGCGGACGGCCACGCGGACGTAGTGGTAGCGCCCGCCCAGCAGCGCGGGCACATGCAGCGGCTCGCCGCCGCCCCCGGTGATGATGTAGGGGATGCCGTTGCGCTCGACGCGGGTATAGGCGTGCAGATGGCCCGCGTAGACGGCGGTGACGTGGTGCTTCTCCATCAGCGCCATGAACTCCGGCCCACCGGCCTGCAACGCCGACTCGGCGGGCACCGGGTAGGGCATCAGCGCGGGCACGTGCATGAACACGAACTTGACCGGCTGCTGCGTGGCGCTCAGGTCGGCGTCGATCCAGTCCAGTTCGGCCTGGTCGAGCGTCACGGCGCTGTCGTCCACCAGGGTGAAGTGGGCGTTCTGCCGGTCGAACGACTGGTGGCGCGGCCAGTATTGCTCGAAGGGCGCGGTCGTCTTCGACCAGGCGACATCGTGATTGCCGGGCACGGGAAAGACGGGCAGCGCCGCGGCGCCGATCACGCGGGCGAAGTCGGCCAGTTGCTCGGGGCGGCCCTGCGGCGTCAGGTCGCCCAGGTTCACCTGCAACACGTCGCCCTGCGCCGCCGCATCCTGCAAGATGTAGCGCAGCATGGGCGTGTCCTTCCAGGTATCGCCGACGACGGAGAAGGTCCAGTCGGGCGGGCTGGCGGACGGCGCCGGGGGTGCGGGGTTCGCGGCACCGGGCGCCGGGTTCGCCGCGCCGGCCGCCGGGGCCTCGTTCGCGGCAGGCGGCGCCGGCGGCGGGGTCGACGTGGGAATGCGGGTCGCCAGCGGCTGGACGACCGGCGGCAGCGTGGGCAGCGGATCGCCGGGGCCGGGCGTCCCGGCGCAGCCTGCCGCCGCGATTAGCAGCAGCAGGGCGGCGACTCGCCTAGCGCGCACGTTGCAGATTATTGCGGGCCGCGCGCAGACGCCGCCAGCGCAGCACCAGCCGGATCGCCAGGATCAGGAAGAGGATCACCAGGATCGCGGCCACCACCGGCACCACCAGGGCGATGATGGTGGCGACGGCGGCCACGGCGTCTTCGGCCAGGCTGACGAACGGATTGGCGATGCCCGCAGTCGAAGCCGTGATCACCGGGCGGGCCGTGGCCTTGATCGCGTGGACGCCGCCTGCCGCCAGCAGGCCCAGGATCAGCGCCAGCACCGGGTCGATGCCGCCGACGGCGTTGTTCTGCGCGGCGAAGAGGATGGCTCCGGCGGCGGGGCGGATGAAGGTGTGGATGGCGTCGTTGGCCGAGTCGACGATCGGGATTTTATCGGCCATGATCTCGATGAACAGCAGCACGCAGAGCACCAGCAGCACCCAGCCGTTCTCCAGCAGGTTGTAGGGCGCGTTGAGGTGGATCAGGTTGGTGAAGCGCGCAGCCAGGCCGACGATGAGCAGCGGCAGCCAGGCGTTCAGCCCGGCGGGCGCCGCCAGACCGAACCCGGCCAGGATCTGAATCAGTGTATCCATATGCTACTTCCTCTAGCCCGCGCGCCCATCGGGGCCAACCGGCGGCAGCGGCGGCATGGGGGGCAGCGGCGGCGGGGACGGCGGCGCGGCGGGCGCGGGGCGCCGCAGGCCATACAGCCAGCCGCCCAGTGCGCCCAGGCCCGCCGTGATCGTGCCGATAAAGACGATGTAGAAGCAGCCGACGCAGCCCTTGGCAATCAGGAGAATCGAGGTCGGTGAGCCGGACGCCGTCACGCCGCCCTGCTGTTGCATGAGCGATTGCACCTGCTCCTGGAACCCGGCACTGTCGATAATCATATAGGCCACTGCCGAGAGGGCCACCCCGGCCAGCACGCCGACCACCGCGCCCGCGGCAACCGCGTTGCGCATCGCCAGGCTGCGCGGGTCGCGCACGACCATGCCGCCCGGTCCCGCCGTCATGGCCGGAACCGGCATCCCCAGCACAAAGTGGGCGGCCACCGCCCCGGCCACCACGGCCAGCACCGCCTCCGCCAGCAGCGGGATCCACCCCGCCTGCATCAACAGGATGATCAGCGCGGCCAGGAAGCCCAGCAGCAGACCCACCAGCAACCCGATCCGTATGCCGTTACTTCGCATCCGGTATGTCCTTCTCCCATTCAGAGGGCGAAATCCGCCCGTACAGGTGTATACGCGCCGCGCGCCACTCCCGTTACGCCTCGCTCGCGCCCCGGCCTATCGCCAGACGATGGCCCCCAGGCCGCCGAGCAAGACGATCACCAGGGTGATCGCCACGCAGGCCAGCACGATCCCGGCCATGATCACTGCCCCGTTGCGGGCGTTCCAGGGCGTACGCGTCTCCGGTGTGTCGTCGAACGCGGCGGAACCGGGCGCGGGACTCGCTTCCTTGCGCGTAGCGTAGCCGGGGATATAGTCGTCTTCGGGTGGGGTCGTGGACATGGGGTACCTTTCCGCGCTAGCGCAAGCCCGGCTGCAGGGGCAGATCCGGCGTCGCCGAGGTCGCCAGCACGCTGGTCAGGGCGATGCGCAGGTTCGCCAGCGCCGTCAGCTCGATCAGGGCCAGGATCAGCGCGATCAAGAGCGGGGTGAGCGCTATCTGCCAGGTCAGCACGCTGCCCGCGCGCCGGCTCATGGTCGAGACGATCAGCACGTTGGTCATGGTCAGCAGGGCCAGCAGCCCGCCGACGCTGCCCAGCGCCAGCGGCCAGTAGAGCCAGTCGCCGATGCGCGTGTCGCCCGCCGCCGACAGCATAATGCCCACCACCACCGCGGTCGGCACCAGGTAGCCGAACAACTCGAACGGTTGATCGATGGACCGTTCGCGGTGCAGCAGCCCGGTGCGCCAGAAACTCTGATTGAACAGCGGGTAGAGCACGAACATCAGCGACACGCCGGCCAGCACGCCGGTGATCAGCCGCAGCCAGTTCGTCGTCTCATATAGCGCCGTAGCCCCCGGCAGCGAGTCGAAGGTCGAGTTGATGCCGTCGAACACCATCGTCGAGAACATGAAGCCGAGCAGCGGGAAGATGCGCCGCGAGGGCAGGCCCCCGGCCAGGGGCCGCAAAATCAGCAGCATGATCAGCGTGACCAGCGCGCCCAGGTAGATGCCGCTGCAGCGCGCGCAGAGCGGCAACTGGTGCCCGGCGATGAACAGCGAGTGGCTGCTCAACTGGTGGCAGACGCCGAAGCCCAGGAAGTCGAGCTTGTACTTCAGCGAGCCGGGCACAAACACCAGCAGACCCAGCAGCACGGCGATCAGCCCCGCCTGCAGCGGGGAGATGGGCAGGGACCGTTCTTTCAGCACGCGCATCATGGGGCAGGCGCCCGGATGTCGACGGCCTGGCCGTAGCGGCTGAAGTCGACGGTGGCGACCAGGAAGCCCTGGCGGGTGGCGTTGGGGGCCAGCGTGACGTTGGTTTGCAGGCGCGTGACCCGGCCGTTGTCGGCGGCCAGGTAGACATCGGCGGTGGCGGCGGAATAGCTCAGGCCGGGCACCACGGGCAGCACGCCGGGTTCCAGGGTCATGTGCAGCCGCCGGCTGGGCACGCCGTTGATCGTCTCGTCGGGGGCCGTGGTCACATCGTGGGCGTATTGCAGCACGCCGAACAGGCTGGACAGATCGATGCTGCCCGAACTGCTCCCTGCCCCCAGCTTCTGCCAGCGCCCGCCGGTCGTCGTGTCGCTGATATAGGTGGTGGGGCCGATGGTGATCACTTCGCTCGTGCCCTCAATCGATTGCTGGACGAAGTGCGTGCGATCCGGCGCCTGGAAGTCGCCCGACTGGCGCGCATAAGGCACGGTGAGGTTGCCGCTCTTCAACTGGATCAGCGACTCGAAGTGATAGCTGGGCGCCGCCGCCATGCGCGCGACCGCGCCACCCAGGGTGGCCGCCGCGCTGCCGTAGCGGTACTGATAGTAGTGCTGGCCGATGTTGCCCATCTGCACCCGCCACTGCGGCGCGTTGGCCGGCACGAAAGTCAGCACGCGGCGCTCATACGCCTGGATCAGCACCCACTGCGGCGCCCCGGCAATCTTGACGCGCGCCCAGTAGGCTTCGCTGATGGGCAAGCCGGTGGCGAAGTTCCAGGGGTCGGACAGCGGAGCCGTGCGGGTGGTCCCGCCCTCGCGCACCGGCCCGGTCGCGTTCAAGAAGGTCCAGAACACGCCGGGAATGTTGTGATGCGTCTTGGGCTCGTAATAGGCGATGCGGGTGGCGTCCATGGCCCGCCCGGCGTCCTGCCCCACATGCCCCGCCTTGTCGATCGTCGCCGTGACCGCCGCGCCCAGGGCGGCATTCGCGGGGTGGTCGCCGCGCGAAGTGTTGCTGACGGATAGGAAGGAGGCATAGGTGGGCGCGGTCGCATCGTCGGTGTCCGAGGCCAGCGGGATGCCCGCGGGCGCGCGATTCTCGTAGCTGGTGAGGCCGGTCTGGATGCGCCCCGAGATCAACTCGATGCTGAGCAGGCCGTTGGTGACGAACCACTTCGAGTTGCGGTCGCCGTTGGGGTCGTTGATCTCCATGCGGCTCTTATCGAAATACTGGACCAGGTGCGATCCGCCCGGCAGCCCGGCAAACGGCTCGCGCACGACCATGCCGGGGGCCGGCCCCCAGTACCAGGAGCGCCCGGCCTGCCCGGCGGCCACCGGGGCGTCGGTGCGGGTCCAGACTTGTTGAAATGCCGGGTCGGCATAGCGCAACTCGACGGCTGCCGCGGGCCGCGCCGCGAGCAAGCCCGCGGCGCCAGCCGTGCCCAGCAAGGCCGCCAGCAGCCAGCGCGCGCCGCGCCGGGGGGTGGTTCGATGCATGAGAATAGCGTACCTCTCTAGTTGCACAACGTGGGGGCGATCTCGCAGCAGGCGCCCTGAACGCCCTCATTATAGCCGCTGCGCCCGCCCGGCGGCAAGCGCAGGACCAGCGGTGTGGGTGCGCGGCATGATGTTGCATCCGGGCGGGCGAGCAACCTCTTCCCCGGCTGGGGTAAACCCCACCCCGCGGCGGGGCGGGGAGTTACTTTCCCGCACGACAGCGATTCCCCCCTTCCCGCGGCGGGAAGGGGCCGGGGGGTTAGGTTGCTCGCCCGCCCGGATGCCGGCCAGGCTGGGGCACAGCAATAGGGGCGAGTGCAGCACTCGCCCCTATCGCCGATCTGTTTTCTTGTGCTGTGGCTAAAGCCGGGCGCTAGACCTCGGCGCCCAGGCCGGTGTTGGCGCGGACGTTGAGCTCGGTGAACTTCTCCTCCGCCGCCGGCTCATGGCTCAG
>DASSGZ010000597.1:0-5075 GCA_035693165.1 Chloroflexia bacterium
GCTACTTCGGCATCAGCCACCCGCTGGCGAGCTTTCTCACGGCCTGCGCGGCGGGCACCCTGCCCCAGGTCTCTTTCGTCGATCCCAGCCTGTTCGCCGGGGACCAGGGCAACGACGACCACCCGCACGCCGACATCCGCAACGGCGAAGCCTTCCTCGACCGGGTTTACCGCGCGGTGACATCGAGCCCGGCCTGGCCCAACACGCTGCTGATCATCAACTTCGACGAGTGGGGCGGGTTCTTCGACCATGTGGCGCCGCCCGCCGCGCCCATCCCGCCCGCCGACACGCTGGCCGGCAACATCGACGGGCTGCGCGGCTTCCGCGTGCCCTGCCTGCTCATCTCGCCCTGGTCGCCGCGCGCCACCGTGGCCCACGGCGTCTATGACCACACCTCGATCCTCAAGCTGATCGAGTGGCGCTGGGGCCTGCCGCCGCTGACCGTGCGCGACGCCGGCGCGGCCAACCTGGCGACGGCGCTCGACTTCAGCCAGTCGAACCTGACGGCCCCGACGCCCACCGTGCCCCCCGGCCCATTCGGCGGCGCCTGCCCCACGGGCGAGTCCGGCCCCGACGGCGAATGGCAGATGCTGCGCGACCTGGCGAAGAAGTACGGCTGGCCCATTTACGGCCCCGACCCGACCACCGCGGTGCCGGTTCTCTCAGGAAAGGAACGCAACCGATGATCAAACGCACGGCCCTTGCGCCCGCGGCCCGGCCTGCCCCTAAAGGAGCACCGCGCGCTCTCCTACTCGTCCTCGCTACCGCGCTGGCTTTCGCCCTGGCCGGCCTGCTGAGCGCCGGGGACGCGCCGGCCTCCGCTACCCTGGCGCCCGGCGCGAGCCAGGCGCTCGCCGCCCCGCTCGGCTGCCCGCCCGGCTTCGTCATTACCGCCAGCCCCAATATCAGCAACAGCCTCAACACGTTCTACGCGGTCGGGGCGCGCGCCACCGGCGATGTCTGGGCCGTGGGCAACTACGACAACGGGGGCGTGCTGCAAACATTGACCGCGCACTATGACGGCGCGGCCTGGACCGCCGTGCCCAGCCCCAACCAGGGCAGCACCAACAACACGCTGCAAGGCGTGGTTGCCCTGGCGCCCGACGATGCCTGGGCGGTCGGCGGCTACGGCGAAGCCATCACCCAGAGCCAGACGCTGATCGAGCACTGGAACGGCAGCGCCTGGAGCCTGGCCACCCCGCCGGCGATCGCGGGCGCCAATGGCCTGCTGGGCGTCGCCGCCGTGGCGGCCAACGATGTCTGGGCCGTGGGCAGCGCCGCCAATATCATCGGCGCGCCACAGACCTTTATCGCGCATTGGAACGGCAGCGCCTGGAGCCACGTCGCCAGCCCTAACGGGATCGATCTGGGACTCAACGTCCTGACCAGCGTGTCGGCGCGCGCCGCCAATGATGTGTGGGCGGCGGGCTTTTACATCGATCTCAGCGGGGTGAGTTACACGCTGATCGAGCACTGGAACGGCAGCGCCTGGAGCGTGATCGATAGCCCGGAGCGCGGTAGCGGCGACAACGCGCTGCGCGGCATCGTGGCCCTCGCCGCCGGCGATGTCTGGGCCGTGGGCAGCGCCGCCAACGCCGGCGGCACGCCCGAAACGCTGATCGAGCACTGGAACGGCACCGCCTGGAGCATCGTCGCCAGCCCCAACAACGGCACCAGCGGCAACGTGTTGCAGGCCGTGAGCGCCACCGGCACCGGCGATGTCTGGGCCGCCGGCTTCTCCGGTGGGAGCGCCCTGAGCCAGACCCTCGTGCTGCACTGGAACGGCACCGATTGGAGCATCATGCCCAGCCCCAACAACGGCACCGGCGCCAACACGCTCTACGGCATCGCCGCCCTCGCCGCCGAAGATGTCTGGGCCGTCGGCTCGTACGCCGATGCGGCCAACATCCCGCGCACGCTGGCCCTGCACTATACCGCCGCCTGCACCACGCCGACCGCCACGCCCCCGGCCTCGCCCACGGTCGCCGCCTCGCCGACCGCCACGCCGCCCGCCACCGCCACGCCGGGCGGGCCGCCGTCTGCAACCGCCACGCCGGTCGCTTCGGCCACGCCCTGCCCCATCCAGTTCAGCGACGTGCCGCCCAGCCAGCCCTTCTACGCCTACATCCGCTGCCTGACCTGCCGCGGCATCGTGAGCGGCTACAGCGACAACACCTTCCGCCCCGGCAACAACGTCACCCGCGGCCAGATGGCGAAATTCGTCAGCAACGCCGCGGGCTATAACGACGCCATCCCGGCCACCCAGCAGACCTTCCACGACGTGCCGCCCGCCGATCCGTTCTGGCTGTTCATCGAGCGCGCCGCGCTGCACGGCGTCATCAGCGGCTACAGCGACGGCACCTTCCACCCCACCGCGAACGTGACGCGCGGCCAGGCGGCCAAGTTCATCGCCAACAGCGCGGGCTACCAGGACGCCATCCCGGCCACGCAGCAGTCGTTCACCGACGTGCTGCCGGTCGATACGTTCTGGCTGTTCATCGAGCGGGTGAAGCTGCACGACGTGATCAGCGGCTACACCTGCGGCGCGCCGCCCGCCGGCCCCTGCGACCCGCAGAACCGGCCCTACTTCCTGGCGGGCAACCCCGTCACCCGCGGCCAGACCGCCAAGTTCATCGCCAACAGCTTCTTCCCCAACTGCGTCACGCCCGACCGGCGTTAGGCCGCGCGCGGGCCAACCTCTCCCCCATCCCCTCCCCGCGGCGGGGAGGGGAGATCGCCCCCGGCACCGACGCGATTCCCCCCTTCCCGCGGCGGGAAGGGGGGTAGGGGGGCTAGGTTGGTTGGGCGGGAGTCACTTGCCCCGCCATGACCGCCTGCAGCCGGTCCAGCGGCAGCGCGTGCGCCTGGTGGCCCTGGTGGCCGGTCAGATCCTCGGCGGCCGTCAGCGCGTTCAGGATCGCCTCTTCGACCGCTTCGGCGACCGCGTCGAAGAACGGGTCGAGCGCGGCGGCGGGCAGCATCCGGATGGTGTAGGGCGGCGCGGCCTTCGGCGGGAACCGGTTGCCCGTGGCGAAGGCCAGGAACAGGTCGCCGCTGCCGTTGTGCCCGGTGCCGCCCACGCGCGCCAGGCCCACCGTGGCCCGCCGCGCCAGCCGGGCGCACTGGTCGGCCAGCAACGGCGCGTCGGTAGCCAGCACCACGATGATCGAGCCGGGGTCGGGCCGGGGCGGCCAGGGCAAGGGCACCTCCTGCGCGCCGAGGATCCGGCCCACCGGCACGCCCGCCACCCGCAACTGCGGGCGCCGCCCGTAGTTGGCCTGCACCAGCGCGCCCACGGTGTACGGCCCGCCCGCCGCCTGCACCACCCGCGACGCCGTGCCGATGCCGCCCTTGAACTCGTGGCAGATCATCCCCGTGCCGCCGCCCACGTTGCCTTCGTCCACCGGCCCGCCCTTGGCCTCCGCCAGCGCCGCGAACACGTGCTTGCGCCGCACGTGGAACGCCTCGATGTCGTTGAGCCAGCCGTCATACGTCTCGGCCACCACGGGCAGGCTGATCGGCCCCGCGCCGTGCGCGCCGCCGTAGGTCAGCAACGCCTCGTGCGCCGCGCCAATCGACCCGGTGTTGGTCAGCGCGATGGGCGTCTCCAGCATCCCGGCCTCCCGGATCCAGAACGCCCCGGTCATCTCGCCGTTCCCGTTAAAGCTATGCACGCCCGCCGTCACGGGTTCGCGCCAGATATTGCCGTCGCGGGGCACAATCACCGTCACCCCGGTCCGCGCCGTCCGCTCGCCGTCGCTGATCAGCGTCGTCTGCCCCACGCGCACCCCCGGCACATCGGTGATCGCGTTCAACGGGCCGGGCGGCAGCACCCCGATAACAATCCCCAGGTCGCGCAAGCGCGCACGATTCATGGCACATTCTCCTTACCAGTAAGCATGGATTTGCCCCTAGTATACAAGATCCTCCCGTCCCGATCATGCCGGCCCGCGCCGCCGCGCCGCATCAGCGCAGACCGCCCGCTCACGGGCCGGGTGCCCCGACCCAACGGCGATCAATACCGCGCGAAAGCCGCACAATGTATTGACATGTCACTACATTTCGTGCATAATGGAACCAGCCCCGGCGGGCACCCCTCCATACAGCGGTGCACCCCGCCCCACGGCGGCGCCGGGGCAGCGATCATCGCGTTGCCCACGCAGCGACGGAGCCGGGGCAGCGATCATCGCCCTCCCCGCCCAGCAGCCGGGCCGGGAGACAGATCGGCCAACTCCCCTCCCCGCGGCGGGGAGGGGTCGGGGGAGAGGTTGGTGGGGTCATGCCGGTTGCCAGTCATTTGCGGATCCTCCTGGCCCGCCTGAACGTCGAGCGGGCCAAGCAGGGCCTCCCGGCCATCAGCCTGCGCCGGCTGGCCGACGAGAGCGGCGCGTCCCTGAGCGTGCTCGTCGCCCTCAACACCGGGCAGAGCCGGCGCATCGACTATGCCACGGTCGACCGGCTGCTGACCTATTTCAGCCGGACCTTCCCGGTCAGCGTCAACGATTTGCTGGTCTGGGAACCAGGCGCCGACCACGCCGCGCCGGTCGTCGCCGCCTGACCGGGCGGGGAGAGGAGATCCATGGCCGTTCGCGAGATCGTCATGTACGGCGACCCGATTCTGCGCCGCAAGGCCCGGCGCGTCCCGCGTTTCGACGCGGCGCTGCCCCGGCTCGTCGCCGACATGTTTGCCACCATGCACGCCGCGCGGGGCGTCGGCCTGGCCGCGCCGCAGATCGGGCTGTCCATCCGCCTGCTGGTCGTCGAGCTGGACGACCCCGCCGGCGGGCAGCACCACAAAGTCGCCCTCGCCAACCCCGAAATCGTGGCCGCGCAGGGCGAGCAGATCGGCAGCGACGGCTGCCTGAGCATCCCCGGCTACTACGGCGCCAACGTGCGCCGGGCCGCCGAGGTCGTCGTGCGCGCCCAGGACCCGCGCGGCAAACCCGTGCGCCTGGCCGCCACCGGGCTGTTCGCCTGGGCCTTGCAACACGAAATCGACCACCTCGACGGCATCCTCTTCCTCGACCGCCTCGACCGCCCCGAAGACCTGCGCCCCATCGCGCCGGCCCCCGCCG
>DASSGZ010000598.1:0-28548 GCA_035693165.1 Chloroflexia bacterium
CGGGTGGTGCATCGCCGCTTGCAAAGTCGCGAGTCCGCGCAGGGCGGGCGCAGCAACGGGCATGGCGTGTGGTAGGGGTGCCTGCATCGGGACAGCCGGCCGATTCGCCACCGGAAACGACAAACCGGGCGATGGATCACACGTCCATCGCCCGGCCGGCTAAGCGAGAGAGAGGTGGCCGGCTCCCGATCCAGGCTGGTTGGTCCAGGTCGGGAGCCGGTCTAGCTTAGTGAACGGCCAGATTCCCACCGCCCAGGACTTGCTCCACGGTGCGAGTGCCGTTCCAGTTGCTGGCATACCAGAGGGCGCCGTTCCTATTCCAGACGGTGATGCCCAGGGTATCGTTCGCGCCCGGTTCGCCCCGGTCGGTCATGGTCAATTGCAGCGACGCATTGCCTTCGACCGTGACGGGGTTCTGCGGATCGGTGATGTCCTGGATATTGGCTTTGGCGTTGAAGGTCGCCTGCCCGGTCACCGGGTTCACCGTTATCGAGGTGAGCGAGTTGCTCTTGATCTGGTAGACCCGGCCCCCGCTGCGCACGACGATGTTGGCGCTGCCTTGCAGGTTGGTGCCCGCCCGGTTGTATTTGACGTGGAACCCGAAGTTGGTCTTCGAGCCCGCGTCGCCGGCCTTTAGCCCGGCGGAGTTGCTCATGGTCAGGTAGCCGCCGCCGGTGAAGAAGTTCGTCGTCAGGGGCTGGGCAACATCGATGACCACATCATCCGCGGCGTTGTTGCGGGTGTAGTAGCCGCTGACCACGATGCCGATGTTGTACTGCGAGGCCCCGCTGTTGCCGATAGCCAGCATGGTCGCGCAGGTGGCCGTGCCGATGGTTGGGTCCGCGCCGTTCACCAGCACGACAGGCAGGTTAGCGCACCCGCTGATGGCTGCGTTGCCGCTGTCGCGGTTGACGAAGGTGACGGTCGCATTGCGGATGTCGCCGGCGCTGGCGTCGTAGGCCGGGTCGCCGGCCACCGCGGTGATATCCTTGATCGTGGCCGCCAGGGACACATTGGCCGAGGTAGCGCCGGCAGTGGTGCCCCAGAAGAGCATGTTGCCGATGTAGTACGCCCGCGCATCCTCCTGCAGGACGGGGAGCTTGCGGGTCGGGCTGTTGCTGCTGGTGAAGTTGGGGTTGCTGGTCGTGAACTCGGCCCGCACGTCATAGCCGGTGCTGTTCGGAGCCAGTGTGATCTGGATCGGGTCCAGCGCCGCGTTACCGTTCGCGTCCAGCGGGACCACGCCCAGGGACACGTTGTTCAGGAAGAACTCCACGCCACCTGTCAGCGTCTGCCCGCCCGCGCTGCTCGGGCTGACAGCGGCGCTGATGGCGACTACGTCGCTATACTGCACGCTCGACGGCGCCACGGTCAGTTGGGTCGTAGTGGTCCGGCGGGCGATGCTAAAGGTCCGGACGACGGGTGTCGCCGGGTAGTAGTTCTCGTCGCCGTCCTGGGTGGCGGTGATGGTGCAGGAGCCGGCGCCGGTGATGTGGACCGTGCTGCCGGAGACGGTGCAGGCGCCGCCGGCGCTGAGGCTAACCGGCAGGCCCGAGGTCGCCGAGGCGTTCACGGCGAAGTCCGGGTCGCCGAAAGTCTTGTCGGCCAGGGGCGCGAAGCTGATGGCCTGGCTGCCCTTCACGGGCGAGTCCGCCAGGGGCCAGACATAGGCCCCACGGCCCCGCGTCCAGACGGACAGGGTCGTGCCGCCGCGGTCGATCTGCATGTCCCAGATCATCACGTTCGGCAGCCCATTCTGGAAGCGATACCAGACCGGCGAGGCCGCGGTGATGTCGTTGGTGAAGTAGAGGCCGAAGTCGGTCCCGGCGAACACCTGCTGCGGGTAGCGCGGGTTGGCGATGATCGAGTCCGCCGGGATGTCGGGCAGGTTACCGGTCTTGTCGGTCCAGGTGAACGACGCGCAGTTCGCGCTGCAGACGACCTGGAAGATATGGCCGGGCGTGCTCGGCGTGTTGGCGTTGAAGCCGCCCACCGAGGCATAGGCAGTGGTCGAGGTGCTGGGGTCGATGGTCACATCCAGAATCGGGCGGTTCGGCAGCACCGTGTTGCCGCCGGTGACGTTCACCCAGGTCGCCGGGTTCGCGGCGCCACGGCCCAGGCCGAAGCCATATTGCACGTTGCCGTCGTTGGTGCCCACGATGGCTGTGTTCGAGATGCTCGGCGCATAGGCAAGCTGGTTGATGTACGAGCGGTTGCCCAGCGTTTGCTTGGTCAGGTTCGCCGGGCTGTTGACGTACCAGGAGTTGCGGACCGGGGTGCCGGCCGCCGCGTCGCCGTTGATCGTCTCCCACACGCGGGTAGTGCCCGCGATGAGGTGGTTGCAGCCGGCGGGCGCGGGCGCGCAGTCGTTGGCCGGATCGCCCGGCGTGCCCTTGAAGATCTCATAGGGCAGTTGGAACGCCTGGGTGTCGCCGGTCCAGGCGCCGCGCGCTAGCGACCAGGAGATGCCCGGCTGGGTGCAGTCGGCGGCGATGCAGCGGGTGACGCCACCGCTGTTGCCGCCCTGCCAGAACCGCCCGGCCACCGGGTCGATGCGCGCATAGAAGCCGTCGCCGCCGGTGCCCATCTGCCACTGCGCGGGACCGGGCGCGCCGTTCGTGTACTTGACGGTCGAGGAGCCGTTGTCCTGGGCGCCGCCGTTCGCCATCTGCACGGGGGATGTGGCGAAGAAGCCGCTGATGTCGCCGGAGTAGAACTCGATGGTGTTCAGGCCGTTGTCGAGATTGACCCAGGCGGGGTCGACGGTCGTGGTGACCTGCTGGGCGTTACCGGTCATGTTCACGCCGCCGTCATGGCCGGCCAGCAAGATGCTGGACGAGCCGGGCACAAAGGCCAGGGCGTGCTGGTCGACGTGGACCGGGCCGGCGGAGCCACTATAGCTGTAACCGCACGTGACATCGTTGAACGAAGTCGCGCCCGCGCTCCAGAACCAGATGTCGAAGGTGGAAATGAAGACGCGATCGGGGTTATTGGGATCGACCGCAACTGCCTGGTCGTACCAGTTCTGGCTGTAGTCGCCGCCGCCGTTGGCGCAGTTCTTGAGTTGCGAGCCGAGCGAACCGGGGAGCTGCGTCCAGGTGGCGCCACCGTTGGTCGTGCGCCAGACCGCGAGCTGGCAGCCCTGCGCGCCGCCGCAGCCGTTGGCGCTGCTGGGCGTGATGGCTTGCACCTGCGCATAGATATAGTTCGGGTTGCTCGGCGCCACGGCGATGTTAATGCGGCCAAGCTGGTCGCCGCTGCCCGCACCGGCGTAGGGGGTGCCGCTGCCGGCGTTCATGCCCGCCCAGCCGTTGCTGTTGGTACTGATGAGGGTGAAGTCAGTGGGGCAGCCGCCGGCCGGCATCGTGCCCTTGTAGAGGCCGTTCGCGCCGTTCTGGTCGAGGTTGTACTGCACGGGGGTGGCGAAGCCGCGCACGCCGACCGCCGCGATGATGCGCGTGCTGCCGCCCATGTCGGTCAGGACCAGGTCGGTGATGTCCTGGCGCTGGGTGCCGAAGCTGTTCGTCGTGCAGGGCCCGGTCCAGTTGGTGCCGCCGTCATACGAGAAATAGAGGCCGGTTTTGGTGCCCGCCACGACGTTGTTGCTGTTGCGCGGGTCCACCCGGACCTTGCCGACGGCCTGATACTGCGGGAAGTTACCGGGCGGCTGCGGGAGGGCCGCGCCGAACACGTCGGCGCCGATTACCGTCCAGGACGCGCCGGAGTCGGTCGACTTGAGGATGCCCTGGCTGCCCATGGAGAAGGAGCCATAATTCAGATCGCCGGTGCCGGCATACACCGTGTTGTGGTTGCTCGGATCGATGGTAATGTCGTCGATGCTGATCGTCGTGAGCAGCGGATCGTCGGTGACGGCGCTCCACGAGGTGCTGCTGCCGCAGCAGTTCGTCGTCTTCCAGACGCCGCCGCCCACGCTGCCCAGGTAGGCCACATTGGACGCTACCGGGTCAATCGCGATCGTATTGACACGCCCGGCGGTCGTCGTGTAATTATAACAACCCGAGCACCCCGTCATGCGCAACGGCGCCGGGCCGAGGGGAGTGAAGCTGGTGGGGTCCAGCGCCAGCGGGGCGGTGGTGCTGGAATTGCCCTTTGGCGGGGTCTTACCGGAGCGGTCAATCGCGCCGGCGGGGGTGTTGCGCTGGACTTTGCGATCCTGCGCGGCGGCCTGTTGCACCCAGGCCGGGTCGAACCGGCCGGTCGGGTAGGTGATTCGATTGTTCCAGTCGGTTTCCAGTTTGGCGAGTTCGGCGGCCTCGCCCCCTTCGCCGCCGGGGATCGGCATAAAACGATCCGGGTCGGCGCTGCTATCGCTGACCCCCGCGGGCGTGCCGGCGCCGTTCGTTGCCCAGCGGACCCCGGCGGCGCCCAGCCCCACCATCAGCAATGACATCAGGACAAGTGCCAACCGGATCCATCGTTGATTAAAGTGATCTCTCATTGTCCTTCGTTCCTTCCGCATCCCTTGTTCCTTCCCCAAGACGATCTGATGAGTTTGCTGTCGCGCCCTACCTGGTTAAGAATTGCCCTCCGGCGCCGCGCTGCACCACCGGTTGGCTACATCCCGCGCTACCGTGCGCCCTGACCCCATGGATTTAGGGCAGCCATACATACCGGCGGCAATTGATCCGGCGCGCCTATGCCCGCGCTACTGGTGCGCCCGATGCAAGCCGGGGCGGCGCGGGGTGTATTCCACATCGGCCTCTTCCTGGTTCCATGGGTAGACAGCCGGGGCGTAGTGGACGTATGACCCGGCTCCGGGCTAATGCAGGCTTGACGGATCTATCTGCCGCGCCGCGGGACGGGCGTCCCGGTTCGCTGCTGACCAATAATAACCTTCACTCCCATGAATCGCATCGGAGGAAACTCCTATTCCGGGAGGCTATTTCCTGCCGCCGTCATGTGCCGTTTGCCCGGCAGAAAGCTGCCGGGTGCAGCGCTGTCCCGGCGCGCGCTAACGCTGGGAGGGCAGGAAGCGGGGCGCGTGAAATCCTTACCGGCCGGTGAGCAGGGGTGGCGCCGGGCGGCCCGTGCGTCGTGGCCGGCAGCCGGCGTTGGGGTGGCTAGCGATCGGGCGCGGCGGGACCAGGGGGCTTGGCGAGGCCGTGGCGGTAGGCGAAAATGACCAGTTCCAGCCGGCTGGCGACGCCCAGTTTGTTGAAGATGCTGGTGAGATGGTGGGTCACAGTGGTCTCGCTGATCGACAGGCGCTGGGCAATCTGCTTGTTTTGATGCCCTTCGGCCACGAGAGCCACGACCTCGCATTCCCGCTCGGTCAGGGTGGCGATCCGGGCTTTGGCGGGATCGGGGGCGGGTTCTGTCCCGGCGACCACTAAATCGCTCAGCACCGTGGCGACCATCGTGCGGTCGAGCCAGGCTTCCCCGGCGTGCACCTTCTCGATGGCGGTCGCCAGCACACTGGCCGCCTGATCCTTGAGGACGATACCCACCGCGCCCAGGCGCACGGCGCGGCGGTGCTCCGCGCGATCGCTCACCGCCGTCAACAACAGCACGCGCGCCCGCGGGGCTGCGGCGCGTAACTCGGGCAGCCAGTTGAGACTGCTCTCGGCGCCAAGATAGACATCGAGCAGGATAATATCGGGTTGGGTGCGCGCGGCCAGTTCCAACGCGTGGTCGCGGCCGGCGGCCTCGCCGACCACGGTCTGGCCGGGCGAGTTCTCGATAAGCATCCGGATGCCGGCGCGCACGATGCCGTGGTCTTCGACCAACAAAATCCGAATGGGCCGGGGGGTCGCACTGTCCATGCTAGATCTCCAACACAGTAGCCTACAGGGGAATTTCGACCAGCACCGCCGTGTGGTCCGGCGTGGGATGGCCGATGCTGACATGGCCGCCCAGCGCGGTGACCCGCCCGGTGATCGAGCGCGGCATAAACGAGGGCGCGTTGTCGACGCCGTCGTTCTCGATACAGAGTTGCAAATGGTCGGCCCGGCATTGCAGGTAGATCGCGGCATGGGCGGCCTGGGTGTGGCGCCGGACGTTGCTCAACCCTTCGGCGACGATCTGGAACACCTCGGCGGTCAGGCGGTCGTGGAGCTGGAGATCCGCCGGCACGTCAAGCGCCACGGCGATTCCCGTGGCATCGGTAAACTTGTCCGTGAACCGCTGCATCGCGGGCAGCAGGCTACCCTCCGGCGCCCCCTCGCCAGGCAACTTGCGCGCGAATCCACGCAGATCCGTAATCCCGCTGTCGGCAAGCGCGATCAGCCGATCAAGATCGGCCGTCACGTCGCCCCGCCCCGCCGCCAGTTTCTCCCGGACCGCCGCCAGGCCCATTTGCATCCCGATGTAGGGTTGGATGACGCTGTCATGTATATTCCGGGCGATGCGCTCCCGCTCGTGCTCCGCGGCATCGGCGGCCAGCCGATCGACCAGCCGGATATTTTCGAGGACGGGCGCAACGTGCTCGGCGACCTGGCGCAGGAAGTGGATATCCGAGTCGCTGAAGCGCTGGTGGTGGGCCGTGAGGTAGAGCCGGCTGGCGGTGCCGCCACTGTTGCGTAGCGATACACTGATGAACGACTCGACTTCCAGCAGCGCCGCCACGGCTGCACCCAGTTCGGCATGCCGCGTGGTTTCCGCGCCGGCTCCCGCCCGGCGGAGGCGGCGCCGGGCGATCTGCTTGAGCCGTTGCCAGGGCAGGGCCTGTTCAGGGTAGAGAATGGGCTGTTCGGCCGGTAGCTCCAGCAGCATATCGGCCACCTCCGCGGGAATGGGCGCTGCCCCAGCGGGCGGAGTGGCACCCTGGGCGGTCTGATACAGGCGATGCACCCCGGCCACCACGTCGCGCATGACCAGCAACGCGGTATCGGCGGCATAGAAGCCCTGCAAGCGCCGGAGCAGCAAATCGATGGTACGGTCCACGCCAAAGCGGGGGTTGGACAAGGTCGAGACTTCCTTCAGGAACGCCAGTTGGCGCTTGGAGGTGATCTCGTGCCCGCCCCAGTAGGCGATCAAATAGCCGAGCACGAGCAGGTACACCGGCCGCAACAGCGCGCGGTTCAACTCCAACTCCTGTGCATGGTCCGCGGTGGCGACACCGATCACCCCGTAGAGCACCGCGGAGGCCACCGTCACCCGCAGACCGGGGGCGAACCCGCACTGGAAAGAGGCGGTCAGGATGGCAAAGAAAAATCCGAAGAAGAAGATGCTGCTGGTTCCCGAACTAAGGGAAATCAACACCACGTACCAGGCGACATCGAACCAATACGCGCGCCGGCTCACCACGCCGGGCAGGTGATCCCGGCGCAGGGTGAGGATGCACAGAACCGCGCTATAGAGTGTATACAGGCCCAGCGTCAGGTAGGTCGGGATGACTAGCCGGTCGGGTTGGGTGGGCGAGATCCCGATAATCAGCAAGGCCGATGCGGCCAGCACCAGCCGCATCATCGCCAGCGCGGGATTATCGGTGTTCGCTAGTGGTGGCGCGGAGGGCACACCCGGATCGTGGCGAAGCATAGAGCTGGCTCGGGTAGCCGGCGAGTCTTATGGGCAGGCGAAGGGGGCAAGCGGAAAGCCGCCGGGCACAGCAAACGCCGCGCCCACCGGAGGCAGCCGGCAAACTATCCCTACCTTCAATGGCGAGTCACCGGCTTAAACGCTTGCGCCATCCCCCATGCTGGCTGCCAATCTACCTCTACGCGCCCCTGTAAAAGCCTGTTTCAAGGTTATGCTGATTATATCGGATGTTATATGCGCTCACAAGTGAGTGCCGGCGCATTGGCGCCGGCACACGCAGGTCCCCGGCGGCGGCGCGCCGGCCGGCTTTGACGACGCCTCAGCGCAGGGCGTATACTGAACATACCGGCAGCCTGCCGGCCGGGAGGGGTAGCGAATCCCGGCTTATCCACGCGGCGCTCCTGTCTGCGTACCACAGGCGTCCGCGACGGCGTTTCTGTTGATCACACGGCCATGTCCCTTGATGGATCGGTAGTTAGTGCGGCAGGAGGTGCCCGATGGACGAGACCCATGTCGAGACCCAGCCCCTGGGGATTCACCATGTGACGGCTATCGCCGGTGATCCGCAAAAGAACCTGGATTTTTATTCCGGGCTGCTGGGCTTGCGCCTGGTCAAGCTCACGATCAATTTCGACGACCCCACCACGTACCACCTCTATTACGGCGACGGCGCGGGCAATCCCGGCACGATCCTCACCTTCTTTCCCTGGCCGGGGGCCGGCCGGGGCCGGGCCGGCACCGGGCAGGCAGCCGCGGTAGCCTTCGCCATCCGCCCCGCGTCGCTGGGCTACTGGATCGAGCGGCTGCTGCAGCACGGTGTACAGCACGACGGCCCGGTGCGGCGCTTCGGCGAGCAGGTGCTTGCGTTCCACGATCCCGATGGCTTGCAGGTGGAACTGGTGGCGCATAAGCCGGCGGAGGCCTGGGCCACCATGCCCACCGGCATGTTGCCCAACGAACACGAAATCCGGGGGTTCCACTCGGTGACGCTGTGGGAAGACGGCTACGAGCAAACGGCGCAGTTACTGACCACGCAGATGGGGTTTCGGGCCGCCGGGGATGCGGACAACGTGTTCCGCTACGTCGCCACCGGCGGCGACCCGGCGCGCACGGATTCGGCCGGCACGCCCGGCGCACCGGGGACGATTGTGGACGTGCGGTCCGCACCGGGTTTCTGGCGCGGGGTGGTGGCGGTCGGCACCATCCACCATGTCGCCTTCCGCGCGCGGAACGATGCCACGCAGCTTGCGTTGCGTGAGCAACTGGCCCGGCAGGGCCTGAACGTCACGCCGGTCATCGACCGCCAGTATTTCCATTCGGTTTACTTCCGGGAGCCGGGAGGCGTGCTGTTTGAGATCGCTACCGACCCGCCCGGCTTTACCGTGGATGAGCCGCTGGACGAACTGGGCACCCACTTGAAGCTGCCGCCCTGGCTGGAGGGCGTGCGGGCCGAGTTGGAGCGGGTGCTGCCGCCGCTCCGGCGGCCCGCGCCCAGAGGCCCGGCGGAGGGCGGGATCGAGCCTGAAGCCCATATCGAAGTGAGAAATCCAAGCATCTAGGCCGGGCACGCAGAGACTATCGGGAAAGGAATCACAACATGGCGCTGCTGCAAACGCAAGGGGTCCACCACATCACGCTGGTGGGGTCGAACCGCGAAGCGACGATCGCATTCTACGAAGGGGTGCTGGGTATGCCCTTCGTGTTTGAACAGCCGAACCTGGACGTGCCGGAGGAAACCCACCTCTACTTCGACCCCGGCGACGGGCGGTTGCTGACCTTCTTCGTGCGCCCCACGCGCCAGAACGACCCGACGCCCAACCCCGAGGGCATCGGCAACCTGCACCATATCGCGTTCAACGTGTCGCGCGCCACCTACACGCAGGTGGCGCAACGGCTGGCGGCGCTCGGCATCGAGAATACCGGCCCCATCGACCGCGGCTTCATGGACTCGATCTACTTCCGCGATCCCAACGGGCAACTGTTGGAGCTAGCCTGCTATAAGTTCGAGCCGCCGCCCGGCTACACCCATAGCGACGTGCTGGCGGCGGCCCATCGCATCCGCGTGGCGGCCGGCGACTACAACATCGAGGACAGGCACCTGGCCGATGCCCTGCTGGAGTTAACCGCGCAACGGGCGCCGCAAATCGACCGGACGCCGCAGGGCGCCCCGGTGCGGGCCGGCGGCAACGGCGCCGGGGCGCCCGATGAGCACGCGGCGGATCCGCGCTCGTAGCCGACAACCGCCCGCTGCTGAACAGAAGGCAGCGGGCGGTTCAGCTTTCGCTTAGCTGCGCAGGCACTGGCGGACCGTGGCCGCGGGCAAGACGCCCGATTCGGGTGTCTGCGGGCGCAGCAGGCAGCCGCCTGCGGCCCGCGCGATGGCCCACGCCTGGGCCAGCCAGAAGTCCTGCCAGGCTACGGCATCTTCCAGGTCGCGGCGCTGCTGCGGGTCCGCGGTCAACCGGTAGAGCGCGGAGTTGCCGTCCCTCTCACACACGATCAGGCCCATGTCGACCCAATCGCGCAGCGCGGGGTTGACGGCGCCGGGCAAGCGCCCGACCTGGAGCGCGATCTCCTGGGCGCTGAAAGCGCGCTGGTCGTGGCAGCCCAGGAAGGCGGCGAGGGCGAGTTTGGTCTGCGAAGTGGCGATGTCGCGCGCCAGGCGCTTGACTTGCGGTCGCAGGCCCGCGGCGAGGCGCTCAAACATGTCGGTGGCGGGGGGCAGGGCGATCCACTCCAGATCGCCGGGGTTGAGTTGGGTCATGGGGTAGCCTCCTGTTGTGCTGGTGGGCCTAACTACGATCTCTGATAGTTCCACGGTACCATGCGCCGGGCGGGGCGTCTTTGCGCCGGCGCAAACAAGAGGGCCGGCTTTCTTGCAGAATCGGGCGCCGGGATGTATAATGGAAACGGTTCCACTATGCAACCATAGCAGGAGCGCGCTGCTCGCCGACCTGGGATCCGCCCACCGGCGCGGGATGGCGGGAGGTTATGCCATCCCCGGCGCCGGCCTGGACGGATCGGTATTTTCGCGCGGCCACGGTGGAGGAAGAGATGGAACCCCAGCAAAGTTTAGAGAGTCTGCGCGAAAGCTGGCGCACGCTGCGGCGGCGCATGCCCGATATTCATCAAGAGAGCTATACTGTCGAAGGGTTATCGCATCTGCTCGGCATCCCGCGCGATGTTATCGCCCACGAGATTACGATCGGCCAGTTGCACGCCCTGCGCTGTGGGTCGCACACCATCTGCATCGAGCGGGCGGCCGTCGTAGACTGGCTGCAGCGGCGGGGGCCGGGAGTCTAGCGCCCATCCCCGGTGGCACGCCGGGCAGGGGCATTCCCTCATGCGCCGCCTGCCGTGCCCCGCGCCGCGGGCCGGGGATTGCTGTTCCCACTCGATAAAAAGGCCTCTCGTTACGGTTATTTTCCACTATAGTGTAGAACTGCCTCATCTACGCGCATCCCCCGAACCAGCCTACATATCCCGGCAGAAAATGAAATCCGGCGCAGGGTACCCAACCCCATCCTGGTCATTGCACGGATAACAGGGGCGCTGTTTGTGCTAGCGCAAATACCAGGCGCGCCGGTAGTGGTAGGATGATCAGGAAGGAAAGGAGGCAGTCCCGATGATAGAACTGAATGCAACCACACTGGATCTGGTGGCTGCGGCGCCGCCGTCCGATCTATTCGCGCGCCTGACGCGCGACCTGCGCCCCGCCGTGCAGCGCCTCGCCCGGCAGATCGCCGCGTCGGAGGCCAATCTCGCCGTGCTGGCTTTCTTGCGCTGCTACCCGTACACGGCGCTGACTGCGGACGATCTCGCCAGCCAGATCGACAGGCCGTTCGCCGAGGTGGGCCCCGCGCTGGCCGGATGGGTCGCCGCCGGGCTGGTCGAGGATGCCACCGCGGGCGGTATCACCTTTTACCGCCTGACCACGGATGCCGGGCGCCTGCGCGACCTGGATGAGGTGCTGGCCTGGCAGGCGCGGTGGCTGGACCAGGCACTCGGTATCGCCCAGGCTATCGGCGTGCCGATTCTGCCGCTGCGCGCGCCGGTGGCGGCGGTGCTGCCGGAGACGGCGGTGGCGCACTGCCAACTGGGCCATGCGCTGCGCGACGAGTACACGCCGTCCGCCTATGCCGGGCCCGCTGGAGGAGGTGCCGTCGATGCCTGAGCCCCCTATCACATTAGAAGCGATCCGCGCGGTGTTGCAGACGACGCCCGCGCGCTGGCAGGCTCTGACCGCGCAACTGCCGCCGGCGCTCTTGGAGCGCCCCGCCGCGCCCGGCGAATGGTCGGCCATGGATTGCCTCCGCCACCTGCTGGACCTGGAGACACGCGTCTTCCCGGCGCGCTTACGCGCCCTGCTGGCGGGGGAGGAGTTCCCCGCCGCCGGCGACCCTGTCGCGGACGCCGGCGCCACCCCGGCCGATCTGGCCGCCGCCTTTGCCCGCAGGCGCGCCGCCAACCTCGAACTGATCCAGGGCCTGCAGCCGGCGGACCTCGACCGGGCCGGCGCGCACCCGCGCTTGGGCCCGGTCTCGGTGCGCAACCTTCTGCATGACTGGGCGGCACACGACTTGATGCATACCGTCCAGGCCGAACGCGCTGTGTTGCAGCCGTTCCTGCCCGGCACAGGCCCCTGGCGGTACTTCTTTGCGGACCATGACCTGGGCGATAGTGCGCCGGCTGCGGTGCGACGCCAGGGGTGAACACGGAGGATAAACGAGATGGCGGAGAACAGGCCGCGCGGTAACGCGGCGGAGCTATTGGTGCGTTGCCTGGAGAACGAGGGCGTCGAGTATGTCTTCGGGCTGCCGGGCGAGGAAATCGTGGACGTGCTCGACGCGCTGTCGCGCAGTTCGCAGATCCGGCTGGTGGTCACGCGGCACGAGCAGGGCGCCGCTTTCATGGCCGACGTGTATGGCCGGGTGAGCACCTATCCGGGCGTGTGCCTGGCGACGCTGGGGCCGGGCGCGACCAACTTGATCACCGGGATCGCCGACGCGCAATTGGACCGGGCGCCCCTGGTGGCGATCACCGGCCAGGCCGGGCTGGAACGGGTGCACAAGGAGTCGCACCAGTACCTCGACGTGGTGCAGATGTTGCAGCCGATCACCAAGTGGAATGCGCGGGTGGCGCGCGCCGACACGCTGCCGGAGATGGTGCGCAAAGCCTTCCGGCTGGCGCGACTGGAAAAGCCGGGCGCCACGCACCTCGAATTGCCCGAAGATGTAGCGGCGGAAACCGTGCCCTCCAGCATTATCCCGCTGCCTGTGCGCCGCACGACCTATCCCGCGCCCACGCCGGCCACACTGCAGGCGGCCGCCGAGCAGATCGCGGCGGCGCAGCACCCGGTGGTGCTGGCGGGCAACGGCGTCATCCGCCGCGAGGCCAGCGGCCACGATGCCGCCGCCGGGCTGGCGGCCTTTGCCCACACGCTGGACATCCCGGTGCTGCCCACGTTCATGGGCAACGGCGCGCTCGACTCCCGCGATGCCCTGGCCGGGCCGGCGGTGGGGCTGCAACGGCCCGGCGCCGACCTGGCCCTGCACCCGGTCCTGGCCGCCGCCGACCTGGTGCTTACCGCGGGTTACGACCTGGTGGAATGGGCGCCGGCGCTGTGGAATCCCGCCCGCGATAAAACGATCATCCACGTGGACAGCACGCCCGCCGAGATCGACGGCCATTATCTACCCGCGGTCGAGGTGGTAGGCGAGATCGGCGCGGCGCTCAGCGCCCTGGCCACCCTGTGTGCCGATCAGCCGTGCCGCCGCCCGGCGCGGGCCCCCCTCGCCGCCCATCCATACGAGTCGCTGCAGGCCTTCGCCCACGATCCCAGCGTGCCGATGAAGCCGCAGCGGGTGGTCTGGGAGCTACGGGCGGCGCTGGGCGAATCCGACATCCTGATCAGCGACGTGGGCGCGCACAAGCTCTGGCTGGCCTCGTACTACCCGGCCTACCGCCCGAACACGCTGATCATCTCGAACGGACTGGCGACGATGGGGCTGGCCGTGCCCGGCGGGCTGGCCGCGCGGCTGGCGCAACCCACCCGGCGCGTGGTGGCCGTCAGCGGCGACGGCGGCTTCCTGATGAACTCACAGGAGTTGGAGACGGCGCAGCGCCTGCGCGTGCCTTACGTCAACGTCGTCTGGATGGACGGGCGCTACGGCGTGATCGAACTGAACCAGCAACGGCGCCTGGGGCGCACCTTCGGCGTCGAGTTCGGCAACCCCGATCTGGTGGCCTACGCGCGGTCGTTCGGGCTGCCCGCCTGGCAGGTGGCGCAGGCCGGCGACTTCCTGCCGTTGTTGCAGCGTGCGCTGGAACTCGACGGCCCGTCGCTGATCGTGGTTCCCATCGATGCGCGCGAGAACCAGCGCCTGGGCCAACCGGCGGCCGCCGCCGCCGAATAAGAGACCGGAAAGAACAGCAGACAGGAAGGTAGTTATGGACAACGCTTACACCTATATCGCCGACCTCGCCAAAGAGGTCACGGTGCCCCAGGACGGCATCCTGAGCCGCATCCTCTATAAAGACGCCCAGATGAACGTGACCCTGTTCGGCTTCGACGCCGGGCAGGAGCTGTCCGAGCATACGGCGGCCAGCCCGGCGGTCATCCAGATCTTGCAGGGCGAGGCCCGGCTGGTCATCGCCGGGGAGGAGCGCGAGGGCCGCGCCGGCACCTGGATCCATATGCCCGCCCGCACCCCGCACAGCCTGGCGGCCCAGACACCGGTGGTCATGCTCTTGCTGTTGCTGAAATCGCCGAGTGGCAGCCGGGATCAATAGTCCACCGGGCGGGGATGGCGACAGGAGGCGGACGGATGATTCAGGTCAAACGGGTGTATGAGCCGGCGGAGCCGGGGGACGGCGCGCGGTTTCTGGTCGAGCGGCTGTGGCCGCGGGGCATGAAGAAAGCCGCGTTGGAGATGGAGGGCTGGCTCAAGGACGTGGCGCCCAGCACAGCGCTCCGGCAGTGGTTCGGCCACGACCCGGCGCGCTGGGCCGAGTTCCAGCGCCGCTATGCCGCTGAACTCGACGCCGCGCCGGATGCCTGGGCGCCGCTGGTGGCGGCGGCCCGGCGGGGCATGGTCACGCTGCTCTACAGCGCCCGCGATATCGAGCACAACGCCGCCTTAGCCCTGCGCGATTACCTGGAGCGCGCCCTGGCCGCCGGCGCCTGATGACACGGATACAGAGAGGAGAAGCTATGAGCGAACAGCAACGAGAGCCGGGTTACACGTCGGGCACAGCCGAGCGCGCGGCGCGCAATGTCCAGGCGCCGGTGCAACTGATCCACCTGGGTGAAGTGGCCGCGCAAGTGCGCGCGGAGCAGGATCGCCGCGGGGTCGACCACACGGCCTATACGCTGCGAAACAGCCCCGCTCTGCGCCAGGTGTTGCTTACGTTTCGGGCGGGGGGCCGCATGGACGACCACCATGCCGACGGCGGCGTGGCAATCCATGTGCTCGACGGCGAGGTGGCCGTGCAGGTGGAGGGCAGCGACTATGTGCTGGCGTCGGGGGATGTCCTCGACCTCGCGCCGGGGTTGCTCCATAACGTGCAGGCGCGGCATGACAGCGTGGTGCTGCTGACGATTGCCCCCGTGGGGTCCATGGCCCACCCCGATGCGGCGGCGCCACAATCGGGCGACTGACGAAACCCGTTTCCCGCTTTTTTACGCTTGACAGCCCGGCCATCCTGGTTTATCCTGTAGCCACGCGCCGGGGGGTATAACCACGCGCGGAACGCTGCTCTAGGCTTGCTGCTTTAGCGGGTACTCCCGCGGGGGCGCGTTACCATTATCTGCCGGACCGGCGCACACCGGGTGATGCCGGGCGCCCGGCGGGCGCGTTCGGCCTGGTGGCGGATCGGGGTCGGGTGGCGCGCGACCGGGCGGCGTTCGCCGCGCTCCTCATCCTATAGACCCGCCGGTCTGTATATTTGGCGCCCTGGCCCCATTCAATCCCCGGCACCGGGCTGGTGGGCCGTCCGCCAACGCGCGAGAGCAGGCCGCCGGCAAACCCGCCCATTTAAGCAAGACCATCGTCGATCATTCGCCCTTCGCACCGCCCGCGGTTCGCCGCAACCAACCAGGAGGTGAGGCCCCTAATCACATTCTTACGTCCTACCAACCCGCTACTACAACGCCTGTAGTGTGTCTGATTGGCTTTACGGAGGAGGAAAGTGATGAAACGCAAACTGCACCGTCTGACAACCCTGATCGCCTGCCTCAGCATCCTGAGTATGCTGCTGGCCGCCTGTGGCGGCGAAGCCCCCGCGCCCACTGCCGTGCCGACCACGGGCGCGGCCCCGGCGGAAGCGACGAACACCACCGCCGCCATGCCCGCGGACTCGACACCCACCACCGCCGCCATGGCCGATGCCGGCGATGTGGTCTGGATCTCCACCCAGTTCACCCCCGTCGAAGAGAGCGAACGCCTGCGCAACACCATCCTCAAGGACTTCAAGGGCAAGGTCGAGTATGTGCCGCAGGACCCCGGCCCGTTCAACGACCGCATCATGGCCGAGAACAAGACCGGCAAGGTGACCATCTCGCTGGTCGGCGGCCTGCACGGCGACTTCCCGCCACTGATCGGCGCCGGGGCGATGGAGGATGTGTCGGCCCTGGCCGCGAAGCTCACGGACCGCGGCATCCCTGCCGCCTTCATGGACCTGGGCAAGATGGGCACGGATAAGCAGTATTACATCCCCTGGATGCAAGCCACCTATATTCTGGCCGCCAGCAAGCAGGCCCTGCAGTACCTGCCGCAGGGCGCAGATGTGAACAAGCTGACCTATGACCAGTTGAAGGAGTGGGCAGCCAACATCCAGAAGGCCACCGGCGAGCGCAAGTTCGGGCTGCCCGGCGGCCCCAAGGGCCTGATCCACCGCATCTTCCAGGGCTATCTCTATCCGGCCTACACCGGGCACAACATCGTCGACTTCCGGTCGCCGGAGGCGGAGCAAATGTGGGCCTACGTCAAGGACCTGTGGCAGTACACCAACCCGCAGTCCACCACCTATGAGTTCATGCAAGAACCGCTGCTGTCGGGCGAGGTCTGGCTGACCATCGACCACACCGCCCGCCTGATCAACGCGGTGAAGGAGCGCCCGGACGATTTCGTGCTGGCCCCCGCGCCGAGCGGCCCGAAGGGCCTGGCCTTCATGCCGGTGCTGGCCGGGCTGGGCATCCCCAAGGGCGCGCCGAACCGCGCGGGCGCCGAGGCGCTGATCGAGTACCTGACCCAGCCGCAGGTGCAGATCACCACACTGCGCGAAAACGCCTTCTTCCCGGTGGTCAAGACCGATACCAGCGGCGACCTGGATAAGGGCACCAGCATGGAAGCGGCGGCGGTCGGCGCCCAGTCGGCGGCGGCCAATGCCTTGCCCGCGCTGCTGCCGGTGGGCCTGGGCGCCAAGGGCGGCGAGTACAACAAGGTGTTCACCGACAGCTTCCAGCGCATTGTGCTGAAGAACGAAGACATCAAGACCGTGCTGGCCGACGAGACCAAGATCTTGCAGGCGATCTTGAACGACACCAAAGCCCCCTGCTGGGCGCCCGACCCGGCAAGCAGCGGGCCGTGCCAGGTGAAGTAGCTTGCACAGCCCTGCCGCATTACCGCGCGCCTAACCCGCAGGGCGGTAATGCGGCGGGCCGGTTGCAAACCGGCCCCTACACCGGGCAGTGGGGCGTTTCATTCCGCCCCCTGTAGGGAGAGATTGGGTTGGTGTGAACTCGGTCCCTACACCGGCGAGTGGACAGGTCCTGGTAGGCGACCAGCCTGATTTTGCGTTGTAGGAGCCGGGTTCACACCGGCCCGCCGTCGTGCAGAATCAGGGTGGCCGGCTACCGGCGCAGAATGGAGCAGCCGTATGAGTGCTACCGGACGGGTCGAAGACGCGGCGGTTCCCGGCGAGGGGCGGACTCGGGCGGCACCGGTCGAGCAGCGGACCGATAGCCCGCCGCGCCGCCGGCAGCGCCGGGATCTCACGCCCTATTTCCTGCTGCTACCCTCGACTCTCTTCTTGCTGGCCTTCTTCGTCTGGCCGATGCTGCAGGCGCTGGTGCTGGCCGTGCAGAACGGCAGCGGCGGCTTCACACTGGACAACTTCGAGAAGATGGTCCACGACATCAACTTCGCCGACGCGCTGCGCAACACACTGTTGTTGCTGGTGGTCATTGTGCCGTTGCAGGTCGTCCTGGCGCTGATCATGGCCCTGTTGATCAACGCCGGGCTGCGCTTCGCCGGGTTCTTCCTCTACGTCTGGACCATCCCGCTGGCGATCTCGGACCTGGCCGCCGGGATCGTCTGGCTATCGATCTTCACCGAGCGGGGCTATATCAACTCCCTGCTCAACCAGGCCGGCCTGCCCACCGTCCCGTTCCTCAGCTACGAGAACCCGACCGGTATCTTCACGGCGGTGGTGGTGGCTGAGGTCTGGCGGGCCACGTCGATTGTCATGGTCATCCTGGTGGCCGGGTTACAGATGATCCCGAAGGACTACGGCGAAGCCGCCGAGGTGTTCGGGGCCACCGGCTGGCAGCGGCTGCGCCATGTGACGCTGCCGCTGCTGCGCCCCAGCATGCAGGTGGCGCTGGTACTGCGCACCATCCTGGCCTTCCAGGTGTTCGCGGTGGTGGTGGCGCTGGCCGGGAACACGCTGCCGGTGCTGGCGGGCGAAGCCTATAACTGGTACGGCAACTACCGCGACGTGGGCGTGGCGGCGTCCTACGCCATGGTGATCCTGGTGCTGTCGATCCTCAATACCTTTATCTATCTGCGGGTGCTGGGCACGCGCAGCGAAGAGTTAGCCTGAGAGTGGCACGGGCGGGAACGCGCCCGGCAACAGGGGAGGCGAGCGTATGAACCAGGCAGCGCGGCTTGGCGCGCCCGTGGGGGCGGAGGAGGCGCGGGCGGTGCCCGCGCGGCGGCAGGAGAGCGCGTCCCGGCAGGTGGGGCGGATGGCCCTGTATGTGCTGGCCGCGCTGCTGGTGGTCTGGACGCTGCTGCCGATCTACCTGATCGCCGTGGCCTCGCTGAGCACGCGGCAGGCGATCTATAACTGGCCCAAGGATTTCTTCCCGCGCCCGGTGTCGCTGGACACGCTGAGCTTCTTCCTCAACTCCTACGGCGTGCTGCCGTCCGCAGTCAACAGCGTGCTGGTGGGGCTGATGACGGTGGTGGGGGCGATCGCCATCGGCGCGCCCGCGGGCTACGCCCTGGCCCGCTTCGTCTTTCGCGGGCGCGAAGCCTACCAGATCGCCATCCTGACCACGCGCGCCTTTCCCATCGTCATCCTCTCGATCCCGCTGGCGATCACCTTCATCAACTGGCAGCTTTACGACACGCTCTGGGCGGTCGCCATCGTCCACGTGGCGCTGGCCCTGCCGCAGACCATCCTGGTCACGGCCAGCATCTTCGTGAGCGTGCCCAATGAACTGGAAGAGGCCGCGCTGACGCTCGGATGCCACCGCATCCAGGCGTTCCTGCGCATCGTGCTGCCGATGGCCCTGCCGGGGCTGGCGGCGGCGGCTATCTTCGCCTTCGTGCTGTCGTGGAACGAGGTGTTCGCGGCCACCATCTTGACGGTGCGCAACCACACGCTGCCCGCCCATGTGCTGACCGTGCTCAACGGCTCACCCTTGCCGGTGCGCTTCGCGGGCGGCTTCGTCCTGATCGTGCCGTCGCTCGTGTTTATCTTCCTGATCCGCCGCTATCTGCTCAACATGTGGGGGCGGGTGGTCAAGTAGCCGGGAGCCGGCCCGCCGCCGGCTAGAGGGGGACGCAGTGGCCGAGATCGTGATCGACAACGTGGTGAAGATGTTCGGCAAGGTCGCCGCGGTGGACGGCGTGAGCCTGACCATCCAGGACGGCGAGTTCATGGTGCTGCTCGGCCCCAGCGGCTGCGGCAAGACGACGCTGCTGCGCTGCCTGGCCGGGCTGGAGTTGCCCGACGCCGGGCGCATGCTGATCGGTGGCAAGGACATCACCGACTGGCCGCCGCGCAAGCGCAACATCGCCATGGTCTTCCAGAACTATGCCGTCTTCCCCCACATGACCGTGTTCGAGAACATCGCCTTCGGCCTGCGCATGCAGAAGCGGCCCGCCGCCGAGGTGCAAAAGCGCGTGCGGCAGGCGGCGGAGATGCTGCAAGTCGAGCCGTACCTGGAGCGCCACCCCGCGCAACTCAGCGGCGGCCAGCGCCAGCGCGTGGCGGTCGCGCGGGCCATCGTGATGGACCCGGCGGTGCTGTTGATGGACGAGCCGCTCAGCAACCTCGACGCCCTCTTGCGCATGCAGATGCGCGCCGAGTTGAAGCGGCTGCTGCACGACATCGGCGCCACGACGGTCTTTGTCACCCACGACCAGGTCGAGGCGCTGAGCATGGGCGACCGCATCTCGGTGATGCGTAGCGGGCGCATCCAGCAGGTGGACGAACCGATGCGGGTCTACACCGACCCGGCCAACACCTTCGTCGGCGGCTTCATCGGCAACCCGCCCATGAACTTCCTGCGCGGGCGGATCGCGGCCAACGGCCACGGCCCGCTGGTGCAGATCGGCGACGAGGGCTTGCCCGCGCCCGCCGCGCTCGCGCCGCTGGCCGGGCAGGAAGTGCTGGTGGGGCTGCGCGCCGAGAACGTGGAGAGCCTGGCCCAGGCGGTGGCCGGCGCCATGCCGGCACGCGTGCTGGTGGTCGAGCCGCTGGGGTCGCATCTGCTGCTGACCATGCGCATCGGCGACCAGGATTTGAAGGTGGTGACGCCGGTGGACTTCCCGGCGGCGCCCGATGGGCAGCTCTGGTTGCGGCCCGACCCGGCCAAGCTGCGCTGGCTCGACCCCGCCAGCGGCGCCGCTCTGCCGGTCAGCTCATAAATGCAGCGCGAAGCCGCGAAGGACACGAAGATTATTGATATAAGGGTTGTTCTTCGCGGCTTCGCTGTGTAGAATATGGGTGATGAACGGATGCCGCGCGGCCCTATTGTGGAGATGCCCAGCATGACTCGTATCGACGAGCAGACAAACCCGGCAGTTGCGACAACTCATGGCGCCTGGCCGCGGGTGAAGGTCGCGTTCAGCGGCCCGCGGGCGGTCGGCTTTCTGGAGGAAGCGGACCGCCCGTTGCAGCGCGGTGAGGTGCGCTACCGGACCCTGTTCTCCGGCATCAGCGCGGGCACCGAGCTAACCATGTACCGCGACACCAACCCCTATCTGCATAAGCGCTGGGATACCAGGCAGCGGCTCTTCGTCAGCGACCCCCGGCATGAGAGCATCGCCTATCCGGTGACGGCGGGCTATGAGGAGATCGGGGAGGTGGTGGAGGTGGGGCCGGGCGCGCGCAATCTGCTGGGCAGCCGGGTGTACGGCACCTGGGGCCACCGCACGGTCCATATTGGTACGGCCAAGTACGCCCGCGAGCACATCCTCCCGCCCGATGTCGATCCGCTGTTCGGCATCTTCTCGCACATCGGCGCTATCGCCCTGAACGGCGTGCTCGACGCGAGTATCCGCCTGGGCGAGACCGTAGCCGTGTTCGGCCTGGGCGTGGTCGGGCAACTGGTCGCGCAGTTGGCGAAGCTGTCGGGGGCGGAGGTCATCGGCGTGGACCTGGTCCCGCTGCGGCTGGAGACGGCCCGCCGGCTGGGCATCGCCCATACCCTCGACGCGGGCGGCGGTGCAGTGGCCGAACAGATCAAGCGGCTGACGGGCGACCGCGGGGCCGACGTATGTATCGAGGCGTCGGGGGCGGCGGCGGCGCTGCACGAAGCCATCCGCGCCGCTGCCTATTCCTCGAAGGTGGTGGCGCTGGGCTTCTTCCAGGGCGCGGCCCAGAGCTTGTATCTGGGCGAGGAGTTTCACCACAACCGCATCAACCTCGTCTGCTCGCAGATCTCCGGCCTGGCGCCGGATCTGCAGCATCGCTGGGACCGCGCCCGGCTGGTGCGGACGTTCATGGCGCTGGCCGCGCAGGGCAAGGTGGCACTGCGGCCCCTGATCACCCACCTGCTGCCCGCCGCCGAGGCGCCCCGGTTGTTCCAGTTGCTGGACGAGCGCCCCGCCGAGGTGTTGCAGGCGGTGCTCGACTTCCGGGAGGGCATCCCCGCGGCCCTGGTCACGCCCCTGGCCGAGCAGGCGCCTCCGGCGCCGCTGTAATCCGAGCGAAGGAAGAGGTACGCGCATGCGAGTGGCAGTGATCGGCAGCGGCGGCATCGCCCGGCGCCATATCGCCCTGCTGGCCGCCGAACCGGACGTTGAACTGGCGGGCATTGTCTCGCCGAGCCCCGAACGCGCCGCCGCGGCGGCGCACCGCTGGCGCTGCCCGGTTTACGGCACCGTGGCCGAGTTGTTGAGCCAGGAAACCATCGACGCGGCCTGGATCTGCATCCCGCCGGGCGGCCATGGCGAGATCGAGTCGCGGCTGATCGCGCGGGGCATCCCCTTCTTCGTGGAGAAGCCGCTCTCGGCGGACCGGCACACCGGGGAGGAGATCGGGGCGGCCCTGGCGCGTGCGGGCCTGATCGCTGCGGTGGGCTACCACTGGCGCGCGCTGGACACGATTCCGGAGGTGCAGCGCACCCTGGCCGATCGCCCGGCGCGCATGGTGCTGGGCGCCTGGCACGACGCCACGCCGCCGCCGGAGTGGTGGCGGCACCAGGCCGGCGGCGGCGGCCAGATGGTCGAGCAGGCGACGCACCTCTTCGACCTGGCCCGGCTGCTGGTGGGCGAGGCGACCGTGACGGCGGCGACGGCCACGCGCTACGGGCAAGCCGCCTACCCCGACGCCGATGTGGCCGACGTGAGCGCGGCCCTACTGCGCTTCGCCGGCGACGCCACGGGCGTGTTCACCGCCACCTGCCTGCTGGGCGGGGTGGCCGCCGCGCAGGTGCAGATCGTGTGCGAGGGCCTGTTGATCACCATCACCCAGCGCGGCGTGCTGTACGATTGGGGCCGCGAGCGCCGCGAGGTGCTGACCGGCAATGATCCGTTCGTGGACGAGGACCGCGCCTTTTTGCAGGCGGTCCAGCGTAACGATCCGGCCCTTCTCGTGAGCAGCTACGCCGACGCCCTGCGCACGCACCGGCTCTGCTTCGACGTGCAGGCCGCCTCCGGCTACCCGGCGGATAGCTGATTGTATGCAAGGGCCCTCTCTGCCGGGAAAGGACCACAAGGGCGAGGGTTTGTTTCGCAAGAAGGAGGACCAGGATGCGCAAGGTGCGTTGGGGAGTGTTGAGCACGGCGGCCATCGGCACGGGAAAGGTCATCCCGGCCATGCAGCGTTGCCAATATGGCGAGGTGGCGGCGATTGCCTCGCGCAACCTGGAGACGGCGCGGCAAACCGCCGCCCGCCTGGGCATCCCGCAAGCCTACGGCTCGTATGAGGAATTGCTGGCCGACCCGACCATCGACGCGATCTACAACCCGCTGCCCAACCACCTGCATGTGCCCTGGTCGATCAAGGCGCTGGAAGCCGGCAAGCATGTGCTCTGCGAGAAGCCGATCGCCCGCACGGCGGACGAAGCCGGGGTGCTGGTCGCCGCCGCGGCGCAGCACCCGGATCTGAAGATGATGGAAGCCTTCATGTACCGCCACCACCCACAGTGGCAGCGCGCCCGGCAGATCGTCGTGGACGGTGGGATCGGGCGCGTGCAGACGATCCAGACCTTTTTCTCGTATTACCTGGACGACCCGGCCAACATCCGCAACATGGCGGCCATCGGCGGGGGCGCGCTGATGGACATCGGCTGCTACGCCATTGCGGTGCCACGCTTCATCTTCGGCGCCGAGCCGCGGCGTGTCTGCGGCCTCATGGAATACGACCCGCAGTTCCAGACCGACCGCCTGGTGTCGGGCATGCTCGACTTCGGGGCCACCACGGCCACCTTCACCTGCGGCACGCAGCTCACGCCCTATCAGCGGGTGAATATCTTCGGCAGCGCGGGCCGCGTGGAGATCGAGATCCCCTTCAACGCGCCGCCCGACCGGCCCTGCCGCATGTGGCACCAGGCCGGCGACGAAGTCACGGAGATCGGGCTGGACATCTGCGACCAGTACACCATCCAGGCCGACCTGTTCGCCCGCGCCGTGTTGGATAACACTCCGGTGCCGACGCCGCTCGCCGACGCGGTCGCCAATATGCGGATTATCGACGCCGTGCGTGAGAGCGCCCGCACCGGCGCCTGGGTGACGCCGGGCAGCGGCGCCGGCGCGTAGCAGCCCGCACATTACCGCCCCGCGCACACGACTCACGGCGTCCAGAGGGTGCCGTCGGGCCCGCGGCTCTGGGTCCAGCCGATCGGCTGTACGCTGATCGGGTACTTCGCGGCCTGGGCCTCGTCGATGTCCACGCCCAGCCCTGGCCGGTCGTTGGCCCACAGGTAGCCGTTGCGTAGCTCCGGGATGCCGGAGAAGACCTCGTACAGCGCCTCGCCGAAGGAGATCACCTCCTGGATGCCGAAGTTGTGGCAGGCCAGGTCCAGGTGCAGATTGGCCGCGTGGCCCACCGGGGAGACATCGCCCGGCCCGTGCCACGCCGTACGCACTCCGAACGCCTCGCCCAGCGCCGCCAGTTTGCGCGCCGGGGTCAGACCGCCGATGGCCGAGATGTGGCTGCGGATGAAGTCGATCAATTGCCCCGTGATCAGCGCCCGCCACTCCAGGGGATGGGTGTGCAATTCGCCCATGGCGATGGGCGTGGCGCACTGTTCGCGCAGGCGGCGGAACCACTCGCTCTGCTCCGGCGCGAGCGGATCTTCCAGGAAAAACAGGCGATAGGGTTCCAGGGCCTTCGCCAGCCGGATGGCGTCGATGGGCGCCAGGCGCTCGTGGATGTCGTGCAACAGCAGCAGGTCAAAGCCCACGGCGGCGCGGACGTGCTCAAACAGCGGCGGGATCGAGCGGGCGTAGCGGTCGGGATCGTAGTAAGCGCCCGGAAAGGCGCTGTCGAGCCGGTCCAGCGTTTGCTGCCGGTGGGTGGCCTGCGGCGCGTCGCGGCTGGGTAGCGCCGTCGCCGCGCGAATGTCCTGCACCCGTCCGCCGTAGCCGCCCAACTGGCAGCGCACGGCGTGATAGCCCGCGTCGCGGTAGCGCAGGACGTTGTCGAGCACCTCCTGGGCATCGCGCCCGTCGGCGTGGCGGTAGACCAGCGCGGCCTCGCGGCACTTGCCGCCCAGCAGGTCATAGACCGGCAGGCCGGCGATCTTGCCCTTGATGTCCCAGAGCGCCATATCCACGCCGCCGACGGCGTTGTTCAGCACCGGGCCGTTGCGCCAGTAGGCATTGACCATCATCAGGTGCCAGAGGTCCTCGCTGTTGCGCGGGTCGCGGCCCTGCAGCAAGGGCTGGAGATACTCCTCGATGGCCCGCGCGACGAGGGTGGGCCGCTGGGTGAAGGTGGCGCAGCCCAGGCCGTAGAGGCCCGCCTGGTCCGTCTCGACTTTGACCACCACGAGCGCGATGCCGTCGGGCGCCGTGAGGATGGCGCGCACGTTCGTAATCTTCATGCTTCCCTCCGGGCGGGGCGCCGGCTCAGATGAACTGGCCGCGGGGGTACAACTGGGCCGTGATGCCGCCGTCCACATAGATCACCTGGCCGGTAATGTACGAGGCATCGGCGGACGCCAGGAAGGCGACCACCGACCCGATCTCCAGCGTGTTGCCCATGCGCCGCATGGGGATCCTTTCGGCGACCGCCTGCATTGCGGGGTCGGCGCGCGGCGGGCGGTGTTCGGTCCAGATCGCGCCGGGGGCAACGGCATTCACGCGGATGCCAGCGTCGGCCAGTTCCACGCCCATGGCGCGGGTCATGCCGTCGAGCGCCGCCTTGGTCACGTCGTACGGTACGCCGGGCTGGTGCACGCGCAGCCCGCCCACCGAGCTGATGTGGACGATACTCCCCCGCCCGCGCGGGCGCATCAGGTCGACGGCCCGGCGCGCGCAGAGGAACGGCCCTTTGACGTTGGTGCGCAGGACCGTGTCGAAGCGCGCTTCCTCTAGCTCCACAAACGGCGGCGATCCCAGCAGGCCGGCGTTATTGACCAGCAGATCGACCCCGCCGAAAGCATCGAGCGTGACCTGGAACAGCGCGTCGACATCGGCGGCCTGGCCCACATCGCCCACGTGCTCGACCACCTCCGCGCCCAGGCGGCGCAACTCGCCGGCTGTCGCCCGGACCTCCGCCGCCGTCGTGCTGGTGATGACGACGCGCATCCCTTCGCGGGCCAGCCGCAGCGCGATGCCCTTGCCGATGCCGCGCGCCGAGCCGGTGACGACCGCCACCTGGCCGCGTAGCTCAGGATAGCGTTGGGGAATTGATTCGAAGACGGCCTCTAAATCCATGGGCGCGCACCTCCCTCAGTGGCTTTTCCGTGATACCAGGGCAAATCAACGGCCGGGTCTGCCGTCGGCAGACCCGGCCAGGACCTCATTATAGCACCAGAATCGATCATGCGGGCCGCTATCGGCGGCTCCTACTGCCTTAGCGCGACGATCGCGTGCGGGTGAGGGGTTGTTGCGTCGTGGTGCCGGAGGTTACGGCGGGGGTCGTGGCGGTGGGCACGGGTGTGCTGGTGGCGGTGGCCGTGGCCTCCGGTTGCAAGGTCGCGGTGGCCGTGGCGGGCGCCTGCGTCGTCACCGTTGCCTCGCCCGCGGGCAGGGTAATCGCCACCTGCGCCGTGGGCGACGCCGTGGCCGTGGCGGTGGCCGCCGGCGGGTCGGTCGCGGTGGCGGTGGGCGGCGCCACGGCCACGGCGGCCGCACTGGCGTTGCTATCGGCATCCTGCCCGGCTATCAGCGCCCAGCCGCCGACCACTGATGCGATAGATGCAGCGGTGATGATCTGCTTCATGTGCGCCGTCCCGCTGGACTTGCCCTGCCGGGGGCGGGCGCCTGGGGGCGGGGCGGGCCGGTTGGCGAGCGCCGCGCGGCGCTCGGGGGGTGTGCGCTTCTCATTAGTCATGTCCATGTTCCTCGCTTTGTCTCTGTGTAGTCCTGCCGGTGGCCCTTGTCACTCTGATCGGAGCGAAGAGTCTCGTCTCTTGTCCTCACAAGACGGAGATTCTTCACTCTGCTCAGAATGACGGCTTTCCTTTGTAGTGCTGCCGTAGCCCTTGTCACTCTGAGCGGAGCGAAGAGTCTTGTCTCTTGTCCTCACAAGACGGAGGTTCTTCACTCCGCTCAGAATGACAGTTTCCGGTGGACCATCTGCTGTGTTTATTTCGCGCCGCGACGTTTCGCGGTACCTGATTAGTGTAGGGCACGCACGTTAGAGGATGGCCGGGGAAGCATTAGAGGTTGCTGAGATTGGCCCCGGCGAATCGAGGGCGCGATTTCTCAGTGTTTCCTAATTTTTCCGGGCTAGGTTCTAAGCCGGCCCCGGTAGACTCGGACCATGCAATCATCGTTCGGGGTATCCCGAAATCAAGGAGGCAATGACATGACACACCAAACCGCACAACAGAAACCCGATCCGGCCATTGGCCGCAATATCCGCCGTGCCCGCCGCGGCCCGGCCGGCGACAAGGCTAAGGGACTGGTCGTCGCAGTCTCGCTCGCGGCGACAGTCATGGGCTGGGGCATCTTCGCCCACGAGGACGCGCAGCAGGCCGCGCTACAGGCGGCGGATGCGACGCCGGTGGCCGCCGTCGCGGAGGCTACGGCGACGCCCACCAGCGCTGCCCAGAGTAGCGGCGCGATCCCAACGGCCACCGCCACGGCGGTTCCTATCGTGACGGCCAACGCGAGCACCGGCAGTGCCCAGAGCAGCGGCGCGACTACGGCGGCCGGTAGCCAGAGCAGCAGTACGACCACGAGCCCGGTGGCGGTCGCTCGGACGCAGTCGTCCCGCTAACGCGGGCGGCTAGTCGAAGGATCAAAACAGGAGCTATGACGATGCAACTTACCTCTCACTCCAACGGTGCGCCGGGCGCGGCTGCGCGGTCCGCGCGCGCCTGGCCGTGGTGGATAGCCGGGGCGGCAGCGGTTGGCGCGATCGCGCTGGCCGGGCTGCCCGCCCTCGCCGGGTCGTTTGCCGGCACGGCGCCGCACGCCTACTGGTACATCTCGCGGGCCTGCGCCTTTGTCGCCTTCGGGCTGCTGTGGCTGTCGATGCTGGCGGGCCTGGGCATCACCAGCCGGCTGGCGCGCTACTGGCCGGGCCTGCCGGGCAGCTTCGAGTTACACCGCTTCACGGCCCTGCTGGGCCTGGGCTTTGCGGCCATGCATGCGCTCGTGCTGCTGGGCGATCAATACATCAATTACAGCGTGGCGCAACTCCTGGTGCCCTTTATGAGCACCAACTACCGGCAGGCGTGGGTCGGCTTCGGCCAACTGGCGATATACATGCTTGCAATCGTGGCGTTCAGCTTCTACGTCAAGGATCGCCTAGGCATCCACGCCTGGCGGCTGATCCACATGCTGAGCTTCGCGCTGTTCCTGATGACCATCTTCCACGGCGTCGCCAGCGGCACCGACAGCGCCAACCTATGGGCGCAGGCGCTGTACTGGAGCGCCGCGCTGAGCGTGCTTGGGCTCTCGGTGTACCGGGTGCTGGCTGTGCGGCGGGGCCGGGCGAAAGCGGATCGGGCGGCGAAGGTGCTGGTTGTCACACCCGGCCGGGCGCCGGCACCACCCGCCGCCGTCACAGGCACATCCCCGCGCCTGGTGCGGGCCGGGGTGCTGGTGCCGCGCGGGACGGCCTATATCGGGCGGTCGCGCGGGTCGGAGAGATTGGAATAAACGGGCCTGTGTCCGTACGAAGTGTCTGCCCAGTGGGGATCGACCGGCCTGGCCGGCGTCTCCTCCGGGCTGCCTATTGGCGGCGCGACGCGGTGGGTAAATCTCAGCGATCTCTAATTCTTCTCCGCCTTCTTCTAAAGCCGGAGGTCTACACTGGAATTAGCCTGGATGTTACGAGCCGGACAGACGATCCGCCCGGCCCATGAAGCAAATCCCGCGAGGTGGTGTGCGCGTTCCGGCCCGAAAGCCACCTTGCGCCCAACCGGCAACCACCTCCCGCTGCGCGCGGGGGAGCCCTGAACAGCGAAAGGAC
>DASSGZ010000599.1:0-8065 GCA_035693165.1 Chloroflexia bacterium
GCGCCCGCTTGTCATGCATCCCGGTGCGCGGGCCAAGCTCTCCCCCGACCCCTCCCCGCCGCGGAGAGGGGTCGTTCCCCCTTCCCGCTCCGGGAAGGGGGGCAGGGGGGTTAGGCCGGGCGCTATTGCTGGGCGGGCTTATACCACTTGTCCAGCCCGGCCTGGGCCTCCTGGCCGGCCTGCTCGGGCGTGACGGTGCCGTTGATCACCGCCGCGCTCAGGCGCCACAGCTCGTTCTCCAGGTTCGGCTCGCCGCGCGAGAGGATCTGGTACGAGTTGCGGATGGTCGACTTGCTGGTGGCGCGCCAGCTCAGGAACTCCTGGGCCAGCGGGTCCTTCAACTCGACCTTGTGGTTCGACAGGCTGAAGAAGCCGGGCAGCGCGTTGCTGTAGAGCGTGGCGAACTCGGGCGTAGTGAGCCATTGCAGGAACGTGCGCGCCTCGGCGGCATGCTTGCTGGCCGCGTTCAGGCCCATGGCGATGTCGGTGTGGTCGCTGATGTAGCGGGTGTCGCCGGCCTTCTGCACGGGCGGCGGGAAGGCGCCCATCTTGAACTTGGCCTGCTCGTTGAACAGCGCGATCTCCCACGACCCGGCGGGGTAGATGGCCGCGCGGCCCAGGGTGAACATGCTCTGCGAGTCGGCGTACTTCTGCGCTTCAAAGCCCGGCGGCATGTACGGCTTCCAGGCGGCCAGCGCCTTGAAGGTGTCCACATACGCCGGATCGGTGAACTTCTGCTTGCCGGCGATCAGTGCCAGGCGGCCTTCCTCGCCGTGCCAGTAGTTGGGGCCGATGTTCTGGAAGCCCATGGTGGCCGCTTCCCACTGCTCGGCGGTGCCCATCGCCAGCGGGATGTAGGTGCCGTCCTTCTTGATCGCGTCCAGCACGGCCATGAACTGGTCCACCGTCTCCGGCGGTTTGAGGCCGAGCTTGTCAAAGGCGTCCTTGTTGTAGATGAAGCCGTGGATGACCGAGGCCATCGGCACGCAGAACACGGTCTTGCCGTCGTCGGTGATCCAGGCGCTCTTCGCCACGTCGCCGAAGTTCTCCAGGCCGGGCAGGTCGTTCAGCCCGGCCAGTTTGCCCTGCTGGAACAGCGCCAGGGAGGCGTCGAACGGGCGGCAACTGATCAGGTCGCCCGCGGTGCCGCCGGTCAGCTTGGTATTCAGCGCGGCGTTATACTCGGTCGGGGCGGTGGGAGCGAAGACGACATGGATGTTGGGGTTCTTGGCCTCGAACGCCGGAATGATGGTGTCCGACCAGATCTTCAGGTCGTCGTTGCGCCAGCTTTCGATGGTCAGGGTCACTTTGTCGCCGGACGCCGGGGGTTGCGCCGCCGTGGTCGGCTCGGTGGCCGTGGTCGGCTGCGCGGCCGGCGCGACGCTGGTCGGCGTGGCGGCCTCCCCGCCGCACGCGGCCAGCAACAAGATCATGATGCTCAGCATACTGAGCAGCCCTAGTTTGCGCATTCTCTCTCCTCCTCGTTAAGGGTAGCCTGTAACCCGGCAGATCGCGATACATGGAACCGATGGACGAGCATGTGCGGTTGAATCCCTCCTCCCCATCCCCGGCGGGGCAACGGACGGGCGGCGCTGCCGCGCCCTGGGGCACGGATGGCGAGGCGGCCAGGACTTTGTTAATCCGATGGACTAACAAAGTTGAGTATAGCACGGGCCGCAAAAGCTTGTCAATAGGTACCGCCCGGCGAACCTCTCCCCCGGCCCCTCCCCGCCGCGGGGAGGGGAGTCTGCAGCCCCGCGTTCCCCCCCTTCCCGCGGCGGGAAGGGGGGCAGGGGGGGTTAGGTTGGTCGCGCGCGAACCAACCTCTCCCCCGGCCCCTCCCCGCCGCGGGAAGGGGAGATGTCGTGCCCTGGACCCCAGCCCACGCAGGCGGGCTTCGTAGACGTAGCCCGCCCCTTGCGGGGCCGGGCGATCCCGCTACCGCGTACCCGCCCGTTGGCGGGTTGCGCGGCGCGCTACTCGTACACCAGGCACCCGCGCCGTTCCAGGTCAGGCAGCCAGGCCGGGCGGGCGGCCAACTGGTTCCAGCGCAGGTCGAGTTTGGTCAGGTGCGGCAGGGTGCCCAGGCCCGCCGGGAGCGCGCGCAACCGGTTGTTGCGGAGGTCGAGAAACGTTAGCCCGGCCAGCCGGCCCACGGACTCCGGCAGCGCCGTCAGCCGATTGTTGCGCAGATCGAGATGCGCCAGCCGGGTCAAGTGGCCCAGCGACTCCGGCAGCGCCGCCAGCATATTGTCCGCCAGGTGCAACTCGCGGAGATCGGCCAGCCGGCCCAGCGCTTCGGGTAGCGTGGTCAGGGCGTTATTATACACCCGCAACTCGATCAGGCCGGTCAGCTTGCCGATCTGCTCGGGCAGCGCCGTGAACCGGTTATGGGTGAGGTTCAGGTAGCGCAACTTGCGCAGATTCGCCAGCGACCGCGGCAACGTCGCCAGCCGGTTGTCGCTCAGATAGAGGAAGCCGCTCAGATTGGGCAGCTCGCCCAGGGCGTCGGGTAGCGCCGCCAACTGATTGTGGCCCGCGTCGAGCGTGTGCAGCCGGGTCAGATTGCCGATGCTTTCGGGTAGCGCGGTCAGGCCGTTTTCGGCCAGATTCAACACCTCCAGGCCGGTTAACCCCCAGAACGTCGCCGGTAGCGCGGTGAGCCGGTTGTGCCCCAGGCTGAGGCCGGCCAGCCCGGCCAACCGGCCCAGGCCGGCGGGCACGGCGGCCAGGTGATTGCCGTAGAGGTTCAACGTTCGCAAGTGCGCCAGCCGCTCGATGCTGCCGGGCAGCGCCGCCAGCGCGTTCGCGTTGAGATAGAGCGCTTCGAGCCGCCCCAGGTCGCCCAGCCACTCGGGCAGCGCGGTCAGCCGGTTCTCCTCCAGGTACAGGCGCTTTAGCTGCCGCAGGGTGCTCACCGGAGCGGGTAGGGCGGCCAGTTGATTGCCCGCCAGGTCCAGATGCTGCAGCCCGGTCAGCCGGCCCAGGGCGGCGGGGAGCGTACGCAGGTCGCAATAGCGCAGCGCCAGCGCGACCACGGCCTGGTTCTCCGCGCACGCGGCGATGCGGTGGCGCCCCAACTCGTCCCGCGGCACGAGGGGAATGGGCGCGCCCGCGGGTAGGCATCCGCCATCCTGGAGCAGGCCGGCGAGTGCGGCCAGCGCGCCGGCTTCCTCCGCCGCGAGCGGCCCGCCATAATCCCCCGTGTCCGTCGCGCCCGGCATGGTGCCCTCCCCGCTGCGTGCGCTCGTCGCCCGGCCCTGCCCCCGGTAGCGGCAGGTGGCGGCAAGTATACACCGATCCGGCCCGCCCGGCAAGCGGGTCGTTTGGGCGCACCGCCGGATACGCCGAGAGTTTAAGGAAAGGATTGGAGTCTCCTGGGGATGGCTAGGTCGCCCTGGGAAGACTATCTGCGCCGCGCACGAAAACCCCCGGAAAATTCGCGGCGTCCGTGCCGCCTCCGCGGCGCGAATCCACCCTTGTTTCAGCCTGCCCGGATGTGATAAAATCGGGCAATGACTGGCCCCCAAGTAGGGAAGGAAAGCAGGGAAGGAGTTCGCGTATGGCCGCCACCGAACCCGAACACATCCAGGTGCAGCATATCCTCGTCGGCTTCCAGGGCAGCGTGCCCGGCAAGCCGATCCGCCGCAGCAAAGACGAAGCGAAGGCGCTGGCCTACCAACTGCTGGAGCAGGCGCAAAGCGGGTCCGATTTCGACGCCCTGGTGCGACAGCACACCGACGACTCGCCGCCGGGCATCTACGGCATGTCCAACCGCGGCGTGGCCCCGGCCCGCGGCGAGTATGGCCGCGACCAGATGGTGCCCGCCTTCGGCAATGCCGGATTCCCGCTGGCCGTGGGCGAGGTCGGCATCGCCGACTATGACCCGCGCACCAGCCCCTACGGCTGGCACATTGTCAAGCGCCTGAAATAACCCGCCCCGTGACCACATCCGACCTCGACCCGCCCGCCACACAGCCGGATCAGGATGTTGCCCGGCTGCGGGCGCGCGTGGCCGCGCTCGAAGACGCCGCCGCCCGCCTGCGCGAAAGCGAAGCCCGCTATCGCTCGCTGGTGCTCGCCACCGCACAGATCGTCTGGACCACCGACCCCAACGGCGCCGTCGTGGCCGATCTGCCGCTCTGGCAGGCCTACACCGGGCGTGCCACCGAGGACCTCAAGGGCTGGGGCTGGCTCGCCGACCTCCACCCCGACGACCGCGAGCGCACTCGCGCCGTCTGGGAACACGCCGTCGCCACACGCAGCCACTACGAGATCGAGTACCGCCTGCGCCGGCGCGACGGCGTCTATGAGTGGGTGGTGGCCCGCGGCGTGCCCGTGCTGGACGACGCCGGGCAGATCCGCGAGTGGGTGGGCACCTGCACCAATATCCAGGCGCGCCAGGAGGCCGACGCCGCGCTGCTCTGGCGCGACCAGCAGTTGGAACTGCTGTCCAGCATGGCCCAGCAGATCAACTCCGTGCTGGAGATCCCGGTGATTCTGGGCATCCTGGTCGCCTCGGCCATGGAACTGGTGCGCGCGAGCGGGGGCACCGCCGGGCTGCTGGAGAGCGGCGCGGTCGTGTTCCACGAATATAACGCCCGCGGCGAGATCCAGCCGCTCGACTACCGCTGCGCGCCGGGCGAGGACGTGCCCGGCCGGGTGCTGCAAACCCGGCGCTATTACCTCACGCAGGATGCCGCGCACGATCCGCAGGCTGCCCCCGCCTACCCGCAGCGCGCGGCAGCCGGGCGCCTGCTGGCCGTGCCCATCTTCAGCCGCACGGGCGATCCCATCGGCTGCCTGGAGTTGCACGCCCCGCCCGACGGCGCGCCCTTCCGCGAGGAGGACGTGCCGCTGGTGCAGGGCCTGGCCGCCAGTGCCGCCGTCGCCATCGAAAACGCGCTGACCCTCGAAGCCCGCGACCAGGTGGAAGATGCCCTGCGCGACCAGCTCAATTTTACCCGCGCCATCACCAACAGCCTGGGCGAGGGCGTCTATGCCCTCGATAGCCACGGGCGGCTGGCGTTCATGAACCCCGCGGCGGAAGAGATGCTGGGCTGGCAGGCCGCCGAACTGCTGGGCCGGCACTTGCATGAGATCGTCCACTTCCAGCGCGCCGACGGCACGCCCATCCCCGCCGACGCCTGCCCCCTGCTCAACGTCCTCCATTCCGGGGTCGTGTTGCATATCGACGACGACTATTACACGCGCAAGGACGGCACCGTGCTGCCCGTGGCCTACACCTCGGCGCCGATCCTGGCCGGCGACCGCGTGGCCGGCGCCGTGGTCGTCTTCCATGATATGACCGAGCGCCGCCGGGCCGAGGCCGAACGGGCCGCGCTGCTGGCGCGCGAGCAGGCGGCCCGCGCCGAGGCCGAGGCCGCCCAGACCCGCCTCGCCTTCCTTGCCGAGGCCAGCGCCGCGCTCGGCACCTCGCTCGACTACCGCACCATCCTGGCGACCTTCGCTCGCCTGGTCGTGCCCCATATCGCCGACTGGTGCGCCATCGATGCCGTGGCCGAAGACGGGACCATCCACCGCGTGGCCGTCGCCCATATCGACCCGGACAAGGTGGCCTGGGCGCGCGAAATCAACGAGCGCTACCCGATCCGTCCCGACTCGCCGCGTGGCGTGGCCGCGGTGATCCGCAGCGGCGCGCCGCAGATCTTCTCGGATGTCTCCGACGGCCAGTTGACGGCGCATGCACGCGACGGCGATCACCTGGCGCTACTGCGCGCCCTGGGCATGCGTTCCGTGATGCTCGTACCGCTAGTGGCGCGCGAGCGCACCCTGGGCGCCGTCACGCTGATGATCACCGAGAGCGACCGGCGCTACGGCCCCGCCGACCTGGCCCTGGCCGGCGACCTGGCCCGCCGCGCCGCCCTGGCCGTGGACAATGCTCGCCTGTTCTCTGACCTGCAAGACGCCGTGCGCGCCCGCGAGGAGTTCCTCTCCATCGCCTCGCACGAACTCAAAACGCCGCTGACCTCGCTGCAGTTGCAGGTGCAGATGCTCCAGCGCGCCGCCCAGAAGGACACCCTGGCCCGCCTGCCCGCCGACCGCGTCCTGACCATGCTGGGCACCGCCGAGCGCCAGACCAAGCACCTGGTCAAGCTGATCAACACGCTGCTCGACATCTCGCGGGTCAGCGGACACCTGGAGTTGCGCCGTGAGGAGATCGACCTGGCCGCCGTGGTGCGCGACGTGGCCGCCCAGTTGGAGCCCGAACTGGCCGTGGCCGGCTGCCGCCTGACGGTGGACGCTCCGGCGCCCGTGGTCGGGGCCTGGGACCGGGCGCGCCTCGAACAGGTGGTCACGAACTTGCTGTCGAACGCCGGCAAATATGGCCGCGGCCAGCCGATCGCGGTCACGCTCACCGGCACCGGCGACCGGGCCCGGCTGGTGGTGCGCGACCAGGGCATCGGCATCGCCCCCGAACACCTGGGCCGCATCTTCGAGCGCTTCGAGCGCGCCGTCTCGGCCCACAATTACGGCGGGCTGGGCCTCGGCCTCTATATCGTGCGCCAGATCGTCGAGGCCCACGGCGGCACCATCGCCGTGACCAGCACGCCCGGCGCCGGCTCCACCTTCGTCGTGGATCTGCCCCGCCACGCCGAGGGGTAGGCGGCGGGCCGGTGCCGGGCGCGGGCCGGTTTCCAACCGGCCCCTACACCGCCGGCGCCGGACGTTGATTCGTAGCGGCGCGATTTATCGCGCCTGCCGCCTTACCGGGATGTCTGGGAATATTTGCCAACGGCCTTGCCCCGCAGGTCGCGCCCCGGCCCCGCATCCGGGCGCGGCGGCAGGCGCGATTTATCGCGCCGCTACGGAGGCGGGCGCCGCCCGGCGTATTGGTACCGAGATAACGATCGCAGGCCGCCGCGCGTTGCAGCAGGACAAGTGCGGCTTTCGGCCCTTCCACTATAAGAGGACCCAAACTCATGAGCGATCCCGAATGGCAGCAGGATTTCGCCGCCCGCCTGGGCCGGGCGGCCAGCGTCGCTGTGCGCGCGCCGGGGCGTGTCAACCTCATCGGCGAGCACACCGACTACAACGAGGGCTTCGTCTTGCCCATGGCGATTGACTTCGGCGTGGTCTGCCTGGCCGCGCCCCGGCCCGACCGCCAGGTGCGCCTCTACTCGCGCGACTACGGCGAGGAGTCGACCTTCAGCCTGGACGACCCGACGCCCTCGCCCACCCAACGCTGGCGCAACTACGTGCAGGGCATCGCCTGGGCGCTGGAGCAGCGCGGCGCGCGCCTGCGCGGCATGGACGCCTACATCACCGGCAACGTGCCGCAGGGCGCCGGGCTGTCCTCGTCGGCGGCGCTGGAGATGGCGACCGGCTTCACCTTCCTCACCGTGAGCGACCAGCCGGTGGACCGGGTGGCCCTGGCCCTCGCCGGGCAACAGGCCGAGAACGCCTTCCTGGGCGTGCAGACCGGCATCATGGACCAGTATATCTCGGCCCTGGCCCAGCCCGACGCCGCGCTCTGTATCGACTGCCGCGCCCTGACCGCGCGGGTGGTGCCGCTGGGGCTAGAAGCGCGCGGCCTGGCCGTCGTCGTGGTCGAGTCGGGTGTGCAGCGCGGGCTGGTGGACAGCGAGTACAACGCCCGCCGCCGCGAGTGCGAGGAGGGCGTGCGCCTGCTGGCCGCCCTGCTGCCCGACCGCCAGATCACCGCGCTGCGCGATGTCACCCCCGCCGATCTGGAGCATGCCGGCGCCGAACTGCCGCCGCTCATCCTGCGCCGCGTGCGCCACGTCGTCACGGAGGATGCCCGCGTGCTGGAGAGCGTCGCCGCGCTCGAAGCCGGCGACGTGGTCCGCTTCGGCCAACTGATGCTCGAATCGCACGCCAGTATGCGCGACGACTACCAGATTACCGTGCCCGCCGTGGACCGGCTGATCGCGCTGGCCGCGGCGTGCCCCGGCGTCCTCGGCACGCGCATGACCGGCGGCGGCTTCGGCGGCTCCACCGTCCACCTGGTCGAGCAGGCCGCGCTCGACCGCTTCGCCCAGGAGGTCGTCGCGGTCTACGAGCGCGAGACCGGCCTGCGCGC
>DASSGZ010000600.1:0-6336 GCA_035693165.1 Chloroflexia bacterium
CGCGGGCGACTGGCGCACCGGGCGGCTGTGGCAGCACGCCTGGGAAACCACCCACCCCGCCCTGGCCTGGGCCGCGGGCGACGCCGCGCCGCCCGCCGTGGACCTGGAGGCGAGCGAGGGGCTGGTGGTGCTGGCGGTCAAGCCGCGCCGGGACGTGCCGGGCTTGCTGGTGCGGGTCTGGGATGCGCTGGGGCTGCCGCGCACCGCCACGATCACGATCCAGGGAGCGGCCACGGAAGTGCGCCGCTGCGACCTGCTGGAATATCCGACCGAGCCGCTACCCTACCGGGTGGACGGCGGGCACACCACGATCCCGCTCGCCGTCGCGCCCCACGCCGTCGAAACCCTGGCCCTGGCCTTCGCATAACAGCCGGGCCAGGATACAGCACGGCCCCTGCCCGCCGTCGGGCGGGCAGGGGGTCGCCGCTTCGTTTTCGGGCAAAGACTCTGTGCGTCTCCGGGTCGCCTCGCCCTTCCATACTGTGCCGGTTGTAAGATCGCTGGTTAGCGAACCGTCTCCAACCGCAGATTGCCGACGCCGAGTTTTACTGTGATGTTGAGGGTCACCGGCGTTTTACCATAGATCTCGTTTGTATAGGTATCGCCGTTAACAGTGAACCCATTAGCCGTTACCTGGCCCAGCCCGCCGTTCGCAATCACCCGCACCCCGGTCGTGGCAGGGAGGCGGACGGTTGTGTTGCCGACGCCGCCGTTAATCGTGGCTTCTAGATTCTGTCGGGGTGTACCGCTCAGATCCAGAGTCGTATTGCCCGCGCCGCTGTTCACCGTGACCCGGCTGAGATTGAGGGTTCCCAGTTGCAGATCGGTATTGCCCGCGCCCGTGTTCGCAGTGATCCTCATCGGCACGTCGTTGTTGAAGCGCAGATTCCACTCGTAGCGGATATTACCAATAGCGGGACCCTGCGGGTCGGGCTGGCTCACGGTGAGCGTGCCGCGCGTGCCGTTGACGGTATAGTTCACCTGGGGCTTCCAGGCAGCCACGTTATAGGTGAAATCGGCGTCCAACAGGTCCGAGGCGCCACCGGCCAGCGTCACATTGCCGGCGCCCATGGTCACGGTCACATCCGCCGCCTGCGCCCCGGCCAGTTGGACAGACTGCGACTCGGTGCGCACTTGCCCGGCGGTTACCGGCGTGCCGCCGACCCGGCTGATGACGAACCAGCTTACGAGCAATATGACCAGGCCGATCAGCAACGCGATCGCCCCGACTACGATGGCGAGGACCACGCCCAGGCCGGACCGCCGGGGCGGCGCGGGGGGCGCCGGGCGGTAGCTGTTCGGCGGCCCGGCCACGGGCGGCGGATACGCCGGGGGCGGCGCAACCGCGGCTTTCTCCGGCGGCGGGGCATAGTAGTAGCCGGGCGGCGGCGGCCCCGGTGCGGCGGGCGGGCCCGGTAGATAGCCGGCGTTGGGTGGATAGGCCGGCGGACCTGCCGGCACTTCGGGTGGCGGGAGCACGGCCCCAGGGGCACGCGCCGTGGATGGGTCCTCCGTCTGTTGCGGTTGAGTAACCATCGTGATGCCTCCTTTGCGAACCAGTGAATATGCACCATCCTTCGGCGAGGATGGATGGATTCACCTACCGGATCGATTATCGCACCGGTTGGCAGGCAGGGAGGTTACAGAACAGCAACAGGCGGTTACATCCCGGAAACAGGAGAAGCCCCCTGCCCGCCCGACGGCGAACAGGAGGCCACGGATGAAGCGCCGGGCGGGCTACTGGCCCGGCTTCTTGAAGACTTGCGTGGCGGCGTAGGCCAGCAGGCCCGCCAGGCCGAGTTGCACGGCCTTGTTGCCCAGCGCGCCGTTCGGGCTGAACAACTGCTGCAACACGTCCGGGTTCTGCTGCTGCGCGTAGCCGACCATCTTGCCCACATCCTGCGGCGACATCTGCTGCGGATTGGTATTCTGCACGCCGGCAGCCGCCGGGCTGATGCCGTGCTGCTCCAGCCAGCCGGTCACGGTCTCGATGAAGCCTTCGCGCTGCTGCTGCGGCATCTGCTGGACGGCGTTCGCGGTCGCGTCGGCAATGTGCTGCGGCTGGGCCTGATTGGCGACCCCCTGATACATGCGCCCCAGGTCCTCCTGGGGCAGGCGCTGCGTGTTGCCGCTGCCGGCGTCCTGGTTCTGGAACTGCTGCAGCCACTGGAGGGCGGCTTGCCGCTGCTGCGGGTCGTTCAGGTCAAACGTGGACCCGGCGGCGCCGGGGCCGGGGCCGCGTTGCGGTCCCTGCCCGTAGCGAACATGGTCCTCCGCCGGGGTGCTCTCTCCGCCGTAATTCCCCTGGTTCTGCGGCGCGTAGCCTTGTCCGCCGTAATTCCCCTGATCCTGCGGCGCATAGCCCTGCCCCCCGCCGAAGTTAGTCGTGGGATTGCTATAGGCGGCGTTGCTGCCATAGGGATCCTGGTTCTGCTCCTGGTTGCCGGCCCCTTCACCCTGGTCGTACTCGCCGTGATGGTGATGCTGGTGCGGGTAGTTGTTGTTTTGATCAGCCATGTCATGTCTCCTCTCGACTAGGCATAGACCCTGGCCGGCGGCGAGTGCCGCGCAGGCGCACCCAAACCGCGAGCGCCAGGACCGCGAGTCTACAGGAAGATCAGAGACGGCAAGTTATGTGCCAGCCGGGGGCCCGCGCGCCCTGGCGGGGCGCGCGGCGGCCTAGTGCTGCGTGTCGAGACCGGCCTGGGCCTTTTGTTGCGCGGCCTTCAGCGTCTCGTCGGCGGGGGCGCCGGCCAGGATAGCGCTAACGGCACCGCTCCAGGCTTGATCGGCGTCCGGGTTGGCTTCCAGCGTGTAGGGGTGCGCGGTTTTCAGTTGCTCATAGAAAGGCAGCACCAGCGGGTCGTCGCGCAGTTCCGGGGTGTTGTACAGGTCTTGCAGCACGGGATAGCGCGCCTGGTCGCGCACCATGGCGAGCTGGTAGACGGGCGAGAGGTACCAGCGCATCAACTCGAAAGCCACCTCTTTGTGCCGCGCGCCCTTGGGGATGAAGAGGCTGCCGCCGCCCTGCACCGAGCCGGTGGTCGTGCCGTCCATGCCGTGCGGCAGCGTCGCGGTGCCGATGCAGGACAGGTTGGGGCAGATTGCTTTGAAGGAATCGGGCGCCTCGTTGCGCAGGCGGCCCAGGTCGAACGGTCCGGTCCAGAGGATGGCCGCCTTGCCCGACCAGAACACCGTCACGGGATCGAACCGCTGGCCGGGCGCCGGGGCCGGCGGGCTGGCATGGTCCACGTTGATCAGGTCGCTGAAATATTGCGTGATCTGGACCGTTGCGGGCGCAGCTAGCCCGGCGGTTTTGCCGTCGGCGCTCAGCAAACTGCCGCCGTTCGCCCACACATGCCCGGACATGGCCCAGGCGCTGTTGCCCAGCACCGTGCCGTAGACATCGCCCTGCGTCAGCTTGCGCGCGTACTCGCGGGCCTGCTCATAGGTCCAGTCCGCGGGCGGCGCGGGGAGGCCGGCCTTCTGGAACAGGTCTTTGCGGTAGATGGTGAACAGAGCGTTCACGTCTAGCGGCACGCCGTAGTGGACGCCCCGCCAGACCGTGTCCTCGATGGAACCGGGCGACAGTTTGCTCGCGTCGATGGCCGGCCAGAGGTCGTCGATGGATTCCGCGAAGCCCTGCGCGCCCATGACGAAGGCGTGCTGGTGAGCCAGGTCGATGCTCATCGTCCCGCCCGCGATCTCGGTCTTCACGCGCGCCGGGATCTGGTTCCAGTCGGTGCCTTCGAGGGTGACGTGCACGTTCGGGTACATCTGCATGAAGGCGTTGACGACATCGACGACCGGCTTGACCTGGTAGTAGTCGGCGGCAAACAGCACATGCAGATCGACCGGCCCCAGCGCGGCGATCTTGGGGTTCTTGGGCACCCCGTAGTCCTGGGTGCCCGCCACCGGCGTCGGCGTCGCCGCCGGGGTCGTGCCCGTATCGCAGGCAGCCAGCACCAGGCTGCTCATCAGCAGGTACAGCAGGGCGATTGACCACGCTTTGCGGCATGGTGCAAACATATTCGGCTCTCCTCCAATGTGCGATAGACCCGGCCACGCGCCTGGCGGCCCGCGTCCCCTCCGCGCCTATCGACCCCACCGGCCACAAGGGTGCCGGCGGTTGCGCTCCCCACAGCGCCCTGGCATCGTAGCATAGCCGGCCCGGCCCGTCAAGCGGGGCCGCCGGGTCGCGGGCACAACTCAGCAGTGCTGCCCCAAGGGGCCTCACTCTCTTATATCAACGCACGACGGCGCCGAAAGGTCGCATCCCCGAAGACAGAATCGCGTTCCAGATTCCCCCGATGAGGCGGGCCGGCGATGGTTATTCCGCCACCAGCGGGATCACGGCGAACTGCTCCACGTCGACCAGGCCGAAATCGGTCAGCTTGAGGCTGGGGATCACGGGCAGGGCGACGAACGACATGGCGATAAACGGGTTGGGCAGCGTGCAGCCGAGGGCCTGCGCCGCCGCCACTTCCTCGTGGGCCAGGCGGGCCATCTCCTCGTAGGGCCGCGCCGACATCAGCCCGGCCACTTCCAGCGGCACCTGGACGAGCACCTGCCCATCGGCCACCGCCGCCTGCCCGCCGCCCATCGCGCCCACCGTGCGCGCCGCGAGCAGCATATCGGCGTCGTTGGTGCCCACCACGACGATATTGTGGCTGTCGTGGGCCACCGACGAGCCAATGGCGCCGCGCTGCAAGCCGAAACCGCGCACGAAGCCCACGCCCACGTTGCCGCACGCCGTGTGCCGCTCCCACACGGCCACCTTCAGCACATCCCGGCTCAAGTCCGCCGCCAGCCGCCCGTCCACCACCGGCAAGGTGGCGACATCGCGCCCGGTGACGATCTGATGCGGGATCATGACGATGACGTGGACGCGGTTGCCGCCGTCCGCCGGGACCTGCAGATAGGTCGAGGTTTCGGCGACGCAAGCCGGGTCGATACGCATAGTCTGGGTGAAGGCGGGCGGCACCTCGGTCGGCGGCGGGTCCTCCAGCAGGCGGCCCTCGGCGGCGACTAAGGCACCCGCCCGGTATACGCCGGTTACGTTGAAGTTGGGGAAGCGGTCCACTACCAGCAAGTCTGCGCGGTAGCCGGGCGCAATGGCGCCCCGGTCGCGCAGGCCGTAGTGCCGCGCCGTGTTGTACGAGGCGCACTGCACGGCCAGCACCGGGTCGAGGCCCCCGGCGATGGCCCGGCGCACGATATAGTCAATGTGGCCTTCGCGCTGGATGTCGTCGGGGTGCTTGTCGTCGGTGCAGAACGAGCAGTGGGCCGAGGTCAGCGGGGTGATCAGCGGCAGCAACGCGTCCAGGTTGCGCGTGGTCGAACCCTCGCGGACCAGCACGTGGAAGCCCAGGCGCAACTTCTCGCGCGCCTCCTCCAGCACGAAGGACTCGTGGTCCGAGGCGATGCCGCTTGCCGCGTAGGCGGCGATGTCGTAGCCGCGCACGCCCGGCGCATGGCCGTCCACCGGGCGCCCGGCGGCCAGGCCCAGGTCGATCTTGCGCAGCAGGTCGTCCGTGCCGCCGATCACGCCGGGGTAGTTCATCACCTCGGCGATGCCCAGCACACGATCCTCCCAGGCCAGCGTCGCCAGGTCGGCGGCCAGCAGGCGCGCGCCCGACGTTTCCATATGGGTGGCGGGCACGCAGGACGAGAGCATGATCCGCACGTCGAGCGGCAGCCCCGCCGACGCCGCGAGCATAAAGCGGATGCCGTCGAGGCCGCAGACGTTGGCGATCTCGTGCGGGTCGTGGATGACCGTCAGCGTGCCGTGGGGCACCACGGCGCGGGCGAAGTCGCGCGGCAGCATCATCGAGCTTTCGACATGCACGTGGCCGTCGATCAGCGCGGGGCAGAGCAGTTGCCCGCCCACATCGTGCTGTTCGCGGCCTCGGTAGGCGCCGGGCGGCCCCACCGCCGCGATCTCCCCGGCCAGGATCGCTACGTCCGCCGGGTAGACCTCGCCGGTCAGCACGTTGACCACCTGGCCGCCGGTGAGCACCAGGTCGGCGGGCTCGTCGCCGTGGGCCACGCGGATGCGCGCGGCGATGCGCGCCAGGCGGGCCGCCTGAGCAGCGGATTGTGCGTTATCGACCGGTTCCGGCGGCATGGGCAGATCCTCCTGTGGGCAACGGGCCGGCAGTGGCCGACCCTCGGCTAACGGAATTCATAGCACCCGGCGCCCAGCAGGGCGGTGACTTCGTCGCAAAAGGCGTCCGAGGCATCGACAGTGCGCTTCAGGGGCATGTGCGTCGGCATGCCGACCAGCGGATCGTCGGGGAAGTAGAGCATCACTCCGGCCGGCCCCGGATGGCGCAG
>DASSGZ010000601.1:0-11619 GCA_035693165.1 Chloroflexia bacterium
CTGGTTCACAACCGAATATATCCCGACCACCGGCGGCGCGCCGTGGCGGACACGCATCGGGTCGTTCAAGTTCCCCGGCTGCGGCGGGGTCCCGCCCACGCCGACCAAGACGCCGACGCCCGGCCCCACGGCGACGAACACCCCTCCGCCCACCAACACGCCCACGGCCACGCCGACATTCACGCCCAACCCCAACCCGCCCGACTTCAGCCTGAGCGTGTCGCCCACCAGCCGGACCATCGCCCGCCGCAGCAGCGGCACCTACACGGTGAACCTGACCTCCGCCAACGGGTTCAGCGGCAATGTCAGCCTGAGCGTGAGCGGGCTGCCGCGGCGAACCAGCGGCGCGTTCAGCCCCAATCCGGTCGCGCTGGCGTCCGGCGAATCGGGCAGTTCCACGCTGACGGTCACGGTGAACCGCCAGGCGTCACCCGGTACCTATACGCTGACCATCACCGGCACCGGCGGCGGGAAAACGCACACCCAGCAGGTTACGCTCGTCATCCAATGATCAGCGGCGTGATCGGCCGTTAAATGCGGACAGCCCCGGCAGCGTGCCGGGGCTGTTCTGCTGCTGGGCCAGGGTAGGCCCGCTCAGTCGGGGTGGCGCACGGCAAGCGCGACGCCGTCACGCAGCGGGACAATCACCGTGGCGAAATCGGGGTGCGCGTCGAGGCGGCCCAGGTAGCGGCGCATCGTTTCCACGCCCGGCTCGCGGTTGGCCGGGTCGGCGATGCGGCCCTTGCGCAGCGCGTTGTCAGCCACCAGCATGCCGCCGGGGCGCAGGCGCGCGATGCACAGGTCGGCCAGCAGTTCGCCCTCTGCCGGGCCGGCAAGCTGGGTCAGGATGTCGACGAAGATAAAATCGAACTGATCGTCCATGGTGCGCAGCACCGCGAAGGCGTCGCCGGGCCGGATGCTGCAGGTATCGTCGAGACCGCTCTGACGCCAGAAGCCGGCGGCGAGCGCGGCACGGGCCGGATCGCGCTCCAGGCCGATCACCCGCCCGCCGCGGGCGCGGGCCGCCAACCCCAGCCAGGCCGCCGAGTAGCCGGTGGCCGTGCCCACCTCCAGGATGTCCCGCGCCCCGGCGCCCAGGGCCAGCACGTACAAAAACTGGCCCTCCAGCGGCCCGACCACCGGCACATCGGCCTGCGTGGCGTGGTCTTCGATGGCCTGGATCTCGGCAGGCCGGGGCGGCAGCGTGCGATACAGGTATTGCTCGACGGTATCGTCGGTAATGCCAAAAAACAACGGCATGGGGTACTCCTGGATCGGGGCGCGAGCGCACGCAACAGCCGCCTACCCGCGAACGGGCGGCGGCTGCGCGGGCGAAATCGGTTAGACGACTTCGCCGCCGCTGTTGTTGGGCTGTTGCGGGAACTGCGGTGGCTGCGTTGGGAAGCCACTGGACGGAGTCTGCGGGCTCTGCGGCTCCTGGCCGCCGAACAGGCCGCCCAAGCCTCCCGCGCCGCCGATCAGCCCCGGCAGCGCCCGGCCAATCAGGTCGCCCAGGCCGCCACTGCCGCTGAAACCGGGTAAGCCGCCCTGGCCGCCGCCCTGGTCCGGGTAGCCGCCCTGGCCGCCCAAACCAGGCATCCCGCCCGGATAGCCACCCTGGCCGCCCAAACCGGGCATCCCGCCAGGATAGCCGCCCTGGTTGCCCTGGTTGCCGCGGTTCAAAATGGCATTCACGCCATAGTTGAGAATCAACGGCCCGGCGATGGCGATAATGCTGTTGATCAGGTTCTGCATCGCGTCGGGGTTCTGCTGGTAGTAACCCTGGTTCTGCTGCAACTGGTCGCGCATCCCTTGCAGTTGATCGCGCTCACCGGGTTGCAAATCCTGGGCGTGATTGCCCAGGAGGCTGTCGATGAGTCCGTAGGCTTCGCCCACGGGACGATTCGAATCTTGCATTGTAACCTCCTTGTGGTAGCCGGAACCCGGCTCGCACAAACCATAGGCCCATAAAATCGGGCGCGCCCCCATATCACTACCAGGGGGAAACTGGTTTACTATTAACAGAGCAGAAAGCGTGCCGGGCGAGCACGAGGGCGGGGGCCGCGCGCGGCGCTTGCCGTTTGGCCGTGAATACGATAGAATACAACCACTGCCGCGCATCCGTGGCAGCGACACCGGGGCGTGGGAGAGGATAGCGACTGTGGGTAAGGCCCGAGTACTGGCAATCGCCAATCAGAAAGGCGGCGTCGGCAAGACGACCACCGCCGTGAATCTCGGCGTCTACCTGGCGGCGGCGGGCGAGCGCGTGTTGTTGATCGACGTGGACCCGCAGGCCAACGCCACCAGCAGCCTGGGCTTCGATAAACACGCTATCCAGACCTCGATTTACGACACGCTGGTCAACAGCCGGCCGCTCGCCGAGGTGATCATCCCCAGTGGCCGCCCGAATATGGACCTGGCGCCTGCGTCGGTGCAGTTGGCGGGCGCCGAGGTCGAACTGGTCCCGCTCATGGCCCGCGAGCACCGGCTCGCCCGCGCGCTGGCGAAGCTGGGGGATCGCTACACCATCGTGCTGATCGATTGCCCGCCCTCGCTCGGCTTGCTGACCCTGAACGCGCTGGCCGCCGCCGCCGGCGTGATTATCCCGTTGCAGTCCGAATACCTGGCGCTGGAAGGGCTGATGCAGTTGCGCCAGACGATCGACCTGGTGGTCGGCCATGTCAACCCGGATCTGCAAATCTTCGGTATCGTGCTGACCATGTTCGACACGCGAACGAATCTCTCCGGCCAGGTGCTGCAAGAAGTCCGCGCCCATTTTCCGGGAGAGTTGTTCCAGACGGTGATCCCGCGCAGCGTGCGCCTGAGTGAAGCGCCGAGTTACGGGCAGAGTATTCGCGAGTATGATCCCACCTCGCGGGGCGCCCTCGCCTATCAGCAACTGGCGGACGAAGTGCAACGGCGCTTCGGCAGCACCGGCGGCGACGAGTCGGTCGCCGGCGGCGAGCGCCAGCGGAGTGTGGGTGCCTCGTAAGCAGCCCAGAGGAAGAGTCCATGCCAAAGCCTAGAGCGGCGCTCGGGCGCGGAATTGGCGCCCTGATCCCAGGCGCCGCGCCGCCGCAAACGCCCCCGGAGGAAGGGTCCGACTCGCCGGACGCGCCTACCCGTGTGCGCGGCGCCGCCCTGGAGGTGCCCGTCGACAGCATCCAGCCCAACCCGCAGCAGCCGCGCCACGAGTTCTCGGAGGAGGCGCTGAAGGAGCTGACCGACTCGGTTCGGGAACACGGCGTGATCCAGCCGCTCATCGTCACACACAACGAGACCGGCGACGGGGCGCCGTACTACCTGATTGCCGGAGAGCGGCGCTGGCGAGCCGCACAGGTAGCGGGCCTGGCGACCGTCCCGGTCATCGTCAAGGACGCCAACCCGGAGGAAATGCTGGCGCTGGCCCTGGTCGAGAACATCCAGCGCGCCGATCTCAATCCGTTGGAGGAAGCTCAGGCCTACCGCGAGTTGATGGACACCTTTGGCCTGACCCAGGCCGAAGTGGCGCGGCGGGTGGGCCGCAGCCGCAGCGCCGTCGCCAACCTGGTGCGCCTGCTCAACCTGCCCCACGAGATCATCATGAGCCTGCACGAAGGCAAGATCAGCGAGGGGCACGCGCGCACCATCATGATGCTCGAACAGCGCGAGGATCAGCTTGCCATGCTGGACCGGGTGATCAGCGAGGGCTACAGCGTGCGCCAGACCGAGGAGATGGTGCGCCGGGTGCGCGACGGGCTGCCGCTGCCGGTGGAACCGGAGCCGCTGGCTGAGGAAGCCGAGCCGCCGGAAGCCGCGTCCGATGGGCCGGCGCGCCCGGCCCCGCGGGGGCCGAAAACGCGGCGCGCGCCCCTCGACGTGGAAACCAGCGTGCTGGAAGACAGCTTCCGCACCGCCCTGAAGACGAAAGTGCAATTGTCGCGCAGCCGCCAAGGCGGGCGCCTGGTGATCCACTTCTTCTCTGAGGAGATGCTGGAGAACCTGTATCGCATGCTGGTGGGCGAACCCGAGTAGGGCGCCCTCCCGGCCGGAAAAGGATCGTCTATGGGCGACCTGGGCCGTCTGCTCAAGCCGTCGGCGCTTGCCCGGATCGTGCTGCTCTATCTCGTAGTGATGGGCCTCTACGCCTGGCAAACCCGTGCCCAGGATGAAGGCATCAACAACTGGGTGCTGGTCACGCTGGGCCTCACCGCTATGCTCTCCCTGGCAACCGTGGCCGTGGTCTTTATCCTCATCGTGGTGAGCCGGGGCGGCCTGGCCGCCTGGCGGGCCGGGCGAGTGCAGGCGGCGGGCCAGACCGGCGATGCGCTCGAACGGTACAATCAGGTGCTGGCGCGCAACCCCAACCTGGCCGAGGCGCTGGTCGCGCGCGCCGAGATATTGCAGGCCGCGGGCAATACCTCCGCCGCTCTGGCCGATCTCGACCGGGCCATCGCCGTGACGCCCCATGTGAGCAACTTCCCCGACCCGGTGCTCTATCGCGCCTACCTGGAGCGCGGGCGGCTGCGCGAGGGCCGCGGCGACCCGCTGGGTGCCCTGGCCGACTGGGCGCAGGCAGGCCGCGTGCAGCCCGGCGCGCCCGATCCCTATGTGCTGCGCGGGCGGGCCGCGCTCGAAAGCGGCGACTGGTTACAGGGCCGCAACGAACTGGCGAAAGGCATCCGCCTGCTGGGCCACAGCCTGGATGTCACGCAGGACAGCGCGCAGCGCGCCGCTCTGCTCAACATGCGCGGGCTGGCCTTTAACCTGCTGGGCGAGCACCGCCGCGCCCTGGCCGACCTCGAACAGTCGCTGCAATTGCAGCCTGACGCCTGGGTCACGCACTACAACCTGGGTGCGACTTATGTCAACTTGGGGCATCCGGAACAGGCGCGCGCCGAGCTCCAGCAGGCCATCGCCCTCAATCCCGGCGCCGAATCGGTCGCCCGCCAGAGCCGCTCCTACGCCCCGCTGTGGGACAGCGCCGATACCTGAGCCGCTTAGCCCCGGCCCACCAGCCTTGCCAGGTCTTCGTGCCTGCCGACCACGGCGAGTACGTCGCCGGGCTGCACCCGTTCCGCCGGGCCGGGCGCACAGATCAATTCCGTACCCCGCCGCAGCACTTGCACCTGCAGACCCGAATAGCCGTTGTGCGGCGGCGTGGACTCGCCGGCCATGCCCAACTCGGCCAGGGTGCGCCCGGCCCACTCGGGCTGCGCCGGGACTTGCAGGATCACGAAGTCCTCGCCTAAATCCAGAAAATCCTCGATGGCCGGGTACACCAGGGTGTGCGCCACCCGGTACCCGGCATCCGCCTCTGGAAAAACCACCACATCGGCGCCGACTTTTGCCAGCACGCGCTGCTGCAGTGCACTCCCGGCCTTCGCGACCACCCGGCGCACTCCGAGTTCCTTGAGCAGCAGCGTGATCAAAATGCTGCTCTCGACATCCACGCCAATCGCCACGACGACCGCGTCATAGTGCGCGATGCCGATGCTGCGCAGCGCCTCCTCGTCGGTGGCGTCGAGTTGCACGGCGTCAGTCACGAGGGGGCGCGCTTCCTGCACGTGCGCCATATCCTGGTCGATGCCCAGCACATCGTGGCCCAGCGCGCGCAACGTGCGGCAGAGGCTGGATCCAAACCGCCCCAGCCCGATGACGGCAAAGTCCTTCCCCGCCATGTGACTCCTTTCGTTCGGTGCGCCGGGCCGGTTGCAAACCGGCCCCTACAACGCCTCTGATGCCTGGCCGGTTTCAAATGGGTCTGGTCCTGGCGCAGGTGCCGGTGTAGGGGCCGGTTTGCAACCGGCCCAACGCACGGGTAATCGCCGGTTAGCCGATCAGCACCGGCTCCTCGGCGTAGGTGACGTATGGCGCGCGTTCGCGGGCGGCCAGCAGCACCACCAGCGTCAGCGGCCCCAGCCGCCCGATAAACATCATCAGTTCGATAATCACCCGCCCCGCCTCCGACAGGCGCGCGGTGGTGTCCATGGTCAGGCCGACGGTGGAGAACGCCGAGACCACCTCGAACAGCGCATGGGTCAGCGCCAGGGCCGGGTCGGTCAGCGACAAGAGAAGCGTTGCGCCGACGATCACGATCCCCGAAATCAGCACCACGGTCAGCGCCTTGTTGATCGACTCCTGGCTGAGCGTGCGCTTGAATAGCTCCGGGCGGCCCCGCCCGGCGACGGTGCCCGCCGCGCCGGCAAACAACGCCGCCACGGTATTCACCTTCACCCCGCCGCCCGTGCCCGCCGAGGCGGTTCCGACGAACATCAGGACCAGCAGCAACAGCAGGCTGGTCGAGCGAAAGCTGTCCAACGGGATCGACCCAAAGCCGACGCTGCGCGGGTAGAGCGAGGTGTTGACCGCGTCGAGGAACTGGCCGCCCGGCGCCGCGCTGCCGAATGTGCGCGGATTGCTGAACTCCAGCAGCCAGAAAGCCACGATACCGAACACGAACAGCCCCAAATGGGCCACCAGCACCAACCGAGCGTTGAGGCTCAGCGGAGGCCGGGGTTGCGGCAACCGCCCGGTCGCGGGGTGCTGCAGGCGCACTCGCCGTGGGCGCCACGCGGCCAGTTCGCCGATGACCGGAAAGCCCAGCCCGCCCAGCAGCACCAGCAGGGTAATCGGCATGAGGATGACGGGGTTGTGGCGTTCGGCGCCCATGCTGATGCCCGGCTGGCCCACGGTGCCGAACACGTCGAACCCGGCGTTGCAAAACGCGCTGATCGCGTGAAACAGCGCCAGGAAAGCCGCCTCACCCACCGGGTAGCGCGGCAGCCACCCCGCGAACAGGATCAGCGCCCCTATCGCCTGGATCGCCACGCTGACGCCCACAATCGCGACGGAGGTGCGCACCACCTGGTCGAGATTGGTGCCCGGCACAATCTCGCGCAGCATCCGCCGGTCGTTCAGGCTGATGTTGCGACCGATCAGCCAGAACAGCATCGTGGCCCCCGCGCCGAAGCCCACCCCGCCCAGTTCGATCAGCAGCATGATGACCACCTGGCCGAAGCGTGACCAGTACGACCCGGTCTCGACCACCGCCAGCCCGGTGACGCAGACCGCCGAGGTGGCCGTGAACAGGGCCACGCTGGGCGGGGCGCTCGTGCCCGCGGCGGTGGCGACGGGCAGTAGCAGCAACAGCGTCCCGATCAGGATCAACCCGGCAAAACCGAGAGCCAGCACGGCGGCCCCGGTCCAGCCGGCGGCCCGGCGGTTCTCGCCGCGCGGCAGGCCCCGCCCTACCCGCAGTTCCCCAAACTCCGCGCGCACCATCCCTCCTCTACTATCCCCTATGGGCAATCTGCCGACCCGCCGGGCGGGTTATGCGGTGAGGGCGCGGATCAGCGCGGCGCTGACGGCCTGCCAGTCGCCCACCACGCCGATATCCGCGGCTCGGAAGATGTCGGCGGCCGGATCGTTGTTGATCGCCACGATGGTGCCCGACCGGGCGATGCCCACGACATGATTCCAGTTGCCCCGCAGACCCACCGCCAGGTAGAGACGGGGCGCGACGGCGCGCCCGGTCAGGCCGACCTGCAACTGGCGCGGCGCCCAGCCCAGGTCGACCAGCTTGCGGGTCACGCCCACGGCGGCGCGCAGGTCGAGCGCGGCCCCCAGAACCGCCGCCAGCGCGCCGATCTCACCCAGGTGTTCCGGCCCGCCGATGCCGGTCCCGGCGCAGACCACGATCTCGGCGTCGTCGAGTTCGATCCCGGCGGTGCCCGCCTCGCGGCTCTCCGGCCCTAGCTCGGTCCAGAACGGCGGGGTGGCGGGCACGGCCAGCGGCTCGGCCACGATCCCGGCCACAACCGGCTCCGCCCAGGGCGGCAGCAGGCCGGGGCGCACCGTCGCCACCTGGGGCGTGGTCCGGGCCAGGATCTCCGCGACGATATGGCCGTCGAAAGCCGGCTTGAGGTGAACCAGGCGCCCCTCCGGGTCCACGTCGAAGCCGACGCAGTCGCCGGTCAGCCCGAGCGCGCAGCGCGCGGCCAGGCGCGGCGCGTAATCGCGGCCCATGGCCGTAGCCGGGGCCAGCACCACGGCGGGCGGCACGAGAGCGTTCGCCAGCGCGCCGGCCAGCACGTTGGTCCAGGCATCGGGCGTGTAGCGCGCCAGGCGCGGGTCGCCGGCTACCAGCACGCGCTGAGCGCCCGCCGCCACCAGGGCCGGCACGAGATCGCCCGCATCCTGGCCGAGCAGCAGAGCCACCGCCTGCCCGCCCAGCGCGTCGCCCAACCGCCGCGCCTCGCCCAGCAATTCCCCCGTCACGCGGCGCAGGCCACCGCCGGGCGTCGTCTCGGCCACCACCCAGACATCGGCGCCGGGCGCAAGGACCGCGGGTGCCTGTTTGGCGGCGGGCGCCGGGGACGCTTCGGGCTGCGCCTGCGCGAGCGCCGGCTCGGGGGCGAACAACCCGCGGGCGCGCAGCGCCGCCAGCAGCGCCTGGGCGGCTGCCTCGGGATCGGCGGCTTCGATCAGCCGGGGCGTCCGCGGGATGATCATCTCGCGCAGGCCCGTGACCGTGGTCAGCGAGCCGGGCAAGCCCACCTGGTCCGGCGCCAGGCCCAGGTCCGCGGCGCTCCAGGTCTGCACGCGCCCGCCGGCCTCCGCCTGCGCCAGCGCCGCCACGGTGACTTCATCCTTGGGCGGCTTCAGCGGCTTGATCAGCCGTTCGGCGGCGGTGATCAGCGCGGGCAGCGGCACGCCGACCTCCTCGTGGCCATAATCCGTCTCGCGGGTCGCGTGCAACGTCCGGCTAGCGGTATCGACCGTCAGCGCCGTCACGCCGCTGATGTGCGGGATGCCCAGCAGTTCGGCCAGTTCCGGCCCGACCTGGCCGGTCTCGGCGTCCACCGTGTACTTGCCGCACATGATCAGGTCGAAGCCGATCTTGCGGCAGGCGGCCGCCAGGGCGACAGCGGTGGCCCAGGTATCGCTCCCGGCGAACTCCGGCCCGCACAGGTGCACCGCCGTGTCCAGCCCCAGGCCCAGGCACTGGCCCAGGGCATGGCGGGCCTGCGCCGGTCCCATGGTCAGCGCGGTCACGCTGCCGCCGTGCGTCGCGCGCAACGTCAGCGCGCTGGTGAAGGCGCGCCGGTCGAACGGATTGATCTCCAGTGGCACATCGGTGCGCCGTAAGGTCCGGGTGGTCCCGTCAAAGCTCAGGTGCTCGACGACCGGCACCTGCTTGATCGGACAAATGATACGCATGCAAAGCTCTCCAACAAGTACGAAGCAGGGATCGTAGCAGATTCACAACAACCCACTGTAGCATGTTGCGCCCGGTTCCGTCAATACGCGGTGCGCCTTCCCACCCCGGCCCGAGTCCGGGCCGCCCACAGCAGCGCGGGGGCAGCGGCCGCCCGACCGCTGCCCCCGCCGGCTCTCGCTAATGAGCGATCACGCCCCGCTCGCGGCCTCGCGCATAAACGCCCGGCTGTCGGCCACCTGGGCGTCGGTGATGCGGCCCGCCGCGTGCAGCACTTGCAGCGTGTGGTCCATAGTCGTGACGGCCTGCGGATTCAGCCCGGCGGCCTGTAAGGTCGCCATGCCGCCCTGCCCGCGGTCCATGAAGACAAGCATATCGCGCGCCGCGACGCCCGCATCGGCCAGCGGCGGCTGCACCTCCAGCTTCGACGCGCCGTCCGAGATCACGTCGTCGATGAGCACGGCCCGCAGCCCCGGCTGCCAGGGGCCTTCCACCATCTTGCGGGTGCCGTAGCCCTTGGCCTCGGCGCGCACATAGCCCGCCGGCTTGCCCAGCACCTGTCCCAGCGCCACCGCCAGCGGGATGCCGGCGTAGGCGATGCCGATCAGGATGTCCGGCTCCCAGCCGAGTTCGCGGATGCGGGCGGCGTAGGCATCGGCCACGCGGCGCAGCAGGTCGGGGTGCGCCACGAGCGCGCGCAGGTTGTGATAGTACGGCGACACCCGGCCCGACTTCAGCGTGATCGGCTCAAACTTGATGATGCCCGCGTCGAACAGGGCCGGGAGCAGCGCGTCGAGTTCAGCGGTGGGCGCGGCGGGCGCCTCCGGCGCGGGCGCCGAGCGCGCGGCGGCCATCGCGACCACGTATTCGGCGGCGGCGGCAGCAGGGTCGGCGGCCTGCATCACGCCCCGGCTCACCGAGATGAGCAGGCCCGCGCCCGCCGCGTTCACCCCGGCCTGCACCGAGCCTGCGAGGTCGCCGCCCTGTGCGCCCACGCCGGGCACCAGCAGCGGCAGATCCGGCGCGGCGGCGCGGATGTGGCGCATCTCCGCCGGGTAAGTCGCCCCGGCCACCAGGCCGCAGTTTCCGTGCTCGTTCCACGTCGCCGCGATGTGCCGCGCCATGTAGAGGAAGTAGGACTCGCCGCCCGCCACCGGCACGTCCTGCATCTCGGCGGCACCGGGGTTGGAGGTGCGGCAGACGACGAAGCAACCGCGATCCGGGCGGGCGAGCAAGGGCGCCAGCGCCTCGCGGCCAGGGTGGGCGAAGGCCGTCACCGCGTCGGCGCCGCAGAGGTCGAAGGCTTCGTGCGCGCAGCGCGCCACCACGTGGCCCACGTCGCCGTACTTGGCGTCCAGGATCAGTAGATGGTCGGGGTAGGTCGCCTTCAGGTAGCGGCAGGTCTCGATCAGCGCCGCGTAGCCCGCCGGCCCCTCCGCCGTGTAGACCTTCAGTTGCAGCTTGAAAGCCACCGCCTGGGCCGCCGTGGCGTCGGCAATGCGCCGGTTGAAGGCGACCAGCGCCGCCGTAATGTTGTCGCCCCGTTGGTCCGCGGGCAACTCGCTATAGATCGGGTCCAGGCCCACACAGAGCAAGCTGCCCTTGCTCGCAATCGCCGCATCCAGCCGTGCATTAAAACTCATGGTCGGGAGAATCCTCTTTCTTCAACTTGGTGGTCAAATCTATGGCCGCTGCCCTCTGTAGGGGCCGGTTTCAAACCGGCCCGCGCTCCGCAGCAAGCAGCCAATCCGGTCCTGTCGTACAACGCAACAACGCCCTGCTGGGTGACAGCAGGGCGCGGGGGTGAGAGCAAGCGCAGGCACTCAAGCTGCGCTGCCTACCGCCACATCCGACGCGATCTCCAGGGCCAGGCGCGGGTGCCACATCGGCCCGGCGGCAGCCTGCACCACGTCGGCGCCCGCCCGGCGATAGGCCCGGTAATCGGCGGGTGCCATCACGCCGCCCACGCCGATAATGCCCCAGGCGCCGCCCGACTCGGCGCGCAAGGCCGCCAGCCGCCGGACCATGTCCAGACCCATGTCGCGGATGGCCGCGCCGCAGATGCCCGCCCGTGCCCGCCCGGCGCCGGGCAGAGCCTGGGTGCCCGCGGGGTCCACCACCGGGTAGGGCACGGCGTTGATGGCCGAGAACCCGGCGACAAAGGGCGCCAGGGCCGCCACGAGGGCCGCCAGCGCGTCCTGCCCGGCGGGAGTGGCCGGGTAGCTGCCCAGCTTGACCAGCAGAGGCCGGTCGGGCATGCGTTCGCGAATGGCCGCGCAGACGGCCCGCGCAGCAGCGATGTCGTGGCAGAGCAGGCCATGCCCGCCCACGTTCGGGCAGGACAGGTTGGCCTCCACGATCGGTGCCCCGGCGGCGGCGGCCAGGGCCGCGGTGTGCGCGAAATCGGCGGCGAATTGCGC
>DASSGZ010000602.1:0-6613 GCA_035693165.1 Chloroflexia bacterium
CTTCGCGCCCCTGCGGTGCAGATCAAGAGCATAGGACACAGTCCGTTGATTCGTGCTGAGGGATGGCCTATAATACGGCCATCTCTGAGCACCGGCCTGGACGAGAGGAGAATACACATGCCGAATTATGGGCAGGAATTACAGTTAGCGGTCTACGGCAACCCGCAGCCGCCGGAGGACCAGCGGCTCCCCTTCGCCGTGGAAGAGTGGGAACAACGGGCGCGCGCCGCCCTCGCCGCTGGACCCTTCGGCTACCTGGCGGGCGGCGCCGGGGCGGGCGACACCATGCGCGCCAACCGCGAGGCTTTCTATAAGTGGCGCATTTGGCCGCGGATGCTCCGCGACGTGGGGGAACGCGATTTACGCACCGAGATCCTGGGCACGACCCTCCCCGCGCCCTTCTTGCTCGCGCCCATCGGCGTGCTGGGCATCGCGCATCCCGACGGCGAGCGGGCGCCCGCCCGCGCCGCCGCCGCAACCGGCATTCCGCTCATTTTGAGCACCGTATCGTCCGTGCCGATGGAAGAGGTCGCCGCCGTCATGGGCGCGGCGCCGCACTGGTTCCAGCTCTATCCGGGCACCAACCGCGACGTAATGAGCAGCATGGTGCGCCGGGCGGAAGCGGCGGGCTACAGCGCCGTCGTCGTCACCCTCGACACGACCATGCTGGGCTGGCGCGAGGTCGATTTGCAGCAGGCATACCTGCCCTTCCTGCAAGGCCAGGGCCTGGCGAACTACTTCTCCGACCCCGCCTTCCGCGCCGCCCTGCCCAAACCGCCGGAGGAAGACCCGCGCAGCGCCATCCTCTATTTCCTCAGCATTTTCGTGAATCCGCGCTTCTCCTGGCCCGACATCGACTTCCTGCGGCAGCAAACCCGGCTGCCCATCGTGCTCAAGGGCATCCTGCATCCCGCCGATGCCGCGCTCGCGCTCGACCACGGCGTGGACGGCATCATCGTCTCGAACCACGGCGGGCGCCAGGTGGACGGCGCGACGGCGGCTCTCGACGCGCTGCCGCTCGTCGCCGAAGCAGTGGCCGGGCGCGTGCCCGTGCTCATGGACAGCGGCATCCGCCGCGCCGCCGATGTGCTCAAAGCCCGCGCCCTGGGCGCCACGGCTGTCCTGCTGGGCCGGCCCTACGCCTATGCGCTCGCCGCCGCGGGCGAAGCCGGCGTCCGGCAGGTGATCCGCAACCTGCTGGCCGAGCTCGACCTGGAACTGGCGCTCTCCGGACGCCGGTCCATGGCGGAAGTGGACCGCTCGCTCCTGGATCCCCTCGCACCGGAGACGGACAGCCGGCCAACCTGATCGGCGGCAGGGCCGGTTTCAAACCGGCCCCTACACCGCAAAAGCACCGGGGCCGGCTGCTTGGCGGTGGGCGGCTTGAAACCGGCCCCTACACCGCAAAATGGCCGGGGCCGGCTACCTGGCGGCGGGCCGGTTTCAAACCGGCCCCTACACCGCAAAATCAGCGGGGCCTGCTGCTTGTACTGCTCCCTCAGCGTCCGTAGTGCTCGGCCAGAGTGTGGAATGCCGCCTTGGGCTCCCAGGTCATATCGGGGTAGCTGTCGCCAAACCGATCCTCGTACACCGTCACGATGCCGTACGACGCCCTGTCGAGGTCCCGGCGCGGCTCCGCACGATGCGGCAACTGGTACTGGACGAAGGTGAACACGAACGCACTATCGATCCCTTCCTCGGTGAAAATGTCCAGCAGTTCGCGCAGGTACGTCGCCTGTTCGGCTTCATCACGGATGTAGTCGCCGTCCAACCCCAGCGGCAGGGCCGTGTCGTGGTCCCACACGATGATCTGCCCGCCCCGCGCGCCCTGGTCCGCCGCGCCTGTGTAGGTGGCCGCGCCAAACTCCGTGATCGCGACGGGCTTGCCCTGCGCGGCGAGGGCGCGCATGCCGGCGCGGTACACACCGGCCACCTCGACCGACCGGTAGTTGTCGACCGAGATGATATCGAATGGCGTCCAGTCCACCCTCTCGAACGGAATCGCGGCATACGTGACCCTCCCGCCGAAGCGTTCACGGACCATCGCCACCGCCTTACCGAGAAAGGCGTTAACGCGGGGCGGTACCGCCCCGATCAGTTCGCGCAGGCGGAGCGGGTCGGCCAGGAGTGCTATCCTCTCGCCGATGGTGTCGCCGGGCAGAAATCCCTTGTTCAACAGGCTTATCTCGCCGCCGGTGACGAACACCACCTCGGCTCCCTGCCGGCGTAACCGCTCGGCCCGGTCTGCACAGCCGGCGAGGAGATCGATCATTTCCTCCTCGGTCAGGTCGCAGGTGAATGGCGAGAACCAGACCTCCAGGCCGGCCTCCGCCGCGAGGCGGGCCGCGCTTTCAAGCCGATCCACATCGCCGCCGGTGATGCGGACTGCTGTGCAATGCAAATCATCGCGGATGATCTGCAACTCTCGCTTGACGACCGCGAGGTCAAACGGTTCGCGGCTGCTCACTCCCTTGTTGATAAAGCCGGTGTCGTAGGAGATGCCTTTGGCGCGCATATGTCATGCCTTTCTTGCTTTTGCTTGGGTACAGATGTTACGGCTTGAGCATACGCAAGATGATGCTCGCGTCAGGGCAGAGTCGCTGGAATTGCTCGGGGTAGTGCAAGCCGAATCTGACCAGGCCGTCCAAAGTTGCGATAACGGCGATAACCAGTTGGTCGGGATCGCCGGGGGCGACTTCCCCTGTGGCTTGCCCCTCGACGATCAGTTGCCGTAACTCCGCCACAAAGCGCTCGCCGCGCCGGCGGATCTCTTGCGTGACCTCGTCCTGCGCCTGATCCGCGTTGAGCACCTGGTCGAGCAACTGGAAGATTTCCAGATGATCGCGCCGGTATTCCACCAGTTGGGTAATCAGCCGGGCCAGGCGCTGGCCCGGTGTCGCGGAACTCTCGTCCGGGGGCGGCGTGGTCGCGAGACCGGCCTGCTGCACCGCTTGCGCCACCAGTTCGCGATAAATTTGCTCCTTGCCGGCGAAGTAACGATAGGCCAGCCCCTGGCTGACCCCCGCTGCCTGGGCCACATCGGCCATCGTGGCCGCCTTGCCCTTGCGCGCAAAGACCCGCCGGGCAGCTTCGAGGATGTTATTACGTTGCGTTTCGTGCCGACTCTTGTCCGCAACATCCCGCTGCATAGCACTCTCTTGTTTGATGAATGAACGATTCATTCACAAGTATAATCGCTTCTCTCGTCGGTGTCAAGCCACAAATGCTGGATGAAGCCGAGTTCGCTTGCTTGCATCCATCGGCGCTGCTATACTGCGCACATGCCTCGCCGTGCCCTGCCCCGCCGCAGATCGGTGCCGCGCTCCATGCGGGGCCACATCCTGGTCCTGGCCTGCGCGGGTTTGGCTGGGCTGCTCCTGTGGGCCACCACCCGCACCCCGGTCGCCGCGCCGCGGCTCGTTACGCCGGGGGCGGTGCCCCACCTCGCCGCCGTTGCCACCGCCCCCGCCACGCCCCCAACCGCCGGCCAAACGGCCGCCGCCCCAGGCGTGGGGCAATCCGCGGACATCGTCGATTCGGCGGACATCGTCGATTCGCTGGACTTAACCGTGCCCGCGCCCTCATCGGCCGATCCGCCCAGCCTCCCGCCTGTGCCGGCCTCTCTACCGCCGCCCGCGCCTACGACTGCGCCTGCGCCGGCTGTTGACCCGTACCGCCAGTGGATTCACGAGGCCCGCCTGCAGTATCCCTATCCCGAGAGCGAAGAGCAGATGTACCAGTTGCTGCTCTGCGAGTCGAGCGGCAACCCCGCCGCCGATAGCCCCGACGGCCTGTATCATGGGCTGTTTCAGTACAGCGCCGAGACCTGGGGCGGCGACTGGAACCCCTACCGCGACCAGAGCATCTACGACGCGCAGGCCCAGATCTGGGCCACGGCTCGCGCCTGGAACCTGGGCATGCAGCAGCAGTGGGGATGCTATTCCAGCCTGGCTCCGTAGCGCGACACGCCTACAGCCGGTGTGTCGAAATACCGTTGCTCTACGCAGTAACACGACCCCCAATTCCGCAATAAATACAGCAGCCATCCTGCCGCGCCCCGCGCCGGGTCACACGGAACGCCAACCGGCGGCGCCGCGGTGATACAGGATGCCGGCACCGAATCGGTCCGTCCCGCTGGAAGGGCCTTGTCATTCACTACAAAGACTGGTAATATTCCTTGACCCGTGACAGGGTCATCTTTTCGCAACATGCGAATCAGCTATCAAGTGGAGGATTCATGGACACATCTCGCACCTGCCCGCGCTGCGGCAATGCGCTGCAACCTAACGACAAGTTCTGTAAAAACTGCGGCCAGCCGGTGGACAGCGGGGCCACACAAGTAATGCACCCGCCGGTGGACAGCGGGGCCACACAAGTGATGCACCCGCCGGAAGCAGAAGCCGCGCGGGCATCCTACCCGCCGCCCGGCCCAGGCTATCAGCCACCCGCGGCGAGCGGCCCGCAAGGCTATCAGCCGCCCACAGCGAGTGGCCCGCAAGGCTACCAGCCACCCACGGCGAGTGGCCCGCAAGGCTATCAACCGCCTGCGGCCAGCGGCCCCGGCTATCAGCCGCCCCCCGGCGGCCCGCAAGGCTACCAGCCGCCCCCCGGCGGGTCGCAGACCTACCAGCCCGCGGGCACCGGCGGTCCCGGCTACCAGCCCCCGCCCGGCGGCCCGGCCTACACCCCGCCGCCCGCCGGCTATGCCGGGGCGCCGCCTGCCGCCCGCGCCGGGCGCCCGCGCTGGCTGTTTGCCGTGCTCGGCTGCCTCGGCCTGCTCATCATTGGCTGCATCGCCTTCTTCGGCATCACCTTCTTCGCCGCCAACAACCTCACCCAGCCGATGTCCACCGCGGGGGAAAGCTTCATGACCGCGGTGCGCGACGGCAACTACGCAGCGGCGTACGCGCTCTGCACCCCCGCCCTGCAGCAAGAGCTGGGCGACATCAGCGAGTTCGAGAACACCATGCAGGACAACCGGCCCAGCAAGTGGAACTTCACGTCGCGCCAGGTCGAAAACAACACCGGCCAGCTTGACGGCACCGCGACCCTGCAAGACGGCAGCGAAGCCGACGTGCGCCTGGTCCTCGATCAGGTGGGCGGGGCCTGGAAAGTCTCCGGCATCAACATCCATCCGAAGTAGCACAGACGGCAGCACCCGCTAACAAGACGCAACCGCAGCCCGGAACCGGGCACTCCGCCGGACCTGGGGCTGCGGTTGTCGTATCTCGGCGGATGCCACCAGCGTGCAGCCGCGCCTAATAATGCTCCTCGTGTACCAGCGCGGCCAGTGGCTTGCGCCCGCCGGACCGTTTCTCGGCGGCGCCCGCCGGGTCCTGGCGCGGATAGCCGTAGGAGACGGCCGTGCGCACCTTGCGGTCCTCGGGGATGCCCAGGATGCGCTTGGCCGCGGCGCCGCCGTCCTTGAACCACCAGATGCCCGCGCCCACGCCCTGCACCTCGGCGGCGAGCAGCAGGCGCTCGGCCAGCCGCCCCTCGTCGTAGGTCTGGATCTCCTGCCCCGTGCCCGGCATGACCACGATCACAGCGAAATTAGCGCCCGCCAGGTGCGACCCGGCGCCCTCGGCCTCCGCGATGGCACGCAGCGTATCCTGGTTGCGCACCAGCACGAACTCCCAGGGCTGGTTGTTCATGCCGCTGCCGGTCCAGCGCGCCACCTCCAAAATGCCGTCGATCACCTCGCGGGGCACCGGGTCGGCGCTGAACTGGCGCACCTGGCGCACTCCGCGCAACATCGCGATCTTGCTGCGCACGCTTCCACTTTGCTCATTGTCCATGGTTGCAGCTTCCTCCATGCCTGGATCCATCCTGTTCCCGTTCCGAGACTACCTGCACAACGCGGCATCCGCCGGTAGCCTGTCCAGTACACGTCTAGAAGCGTCCGCCAGGATGCGAGCGACGCTCGGTACGGACCCGATCAGGCCCATTCCGGGGACAACCAGCCGAGTTTGTCCGGGTTCATCACGATGTAGACCCGGCTCACCCGATCCTGCTCGACCTCCAGCAGCACCACGCCGTAAGGCCGGCCATCCAGGTAGCCCACCAGCGCGAGCTGCCCGTTGATCTCCTCGACGCGGGCCACGACGCCCGGCGGCATCTTGAGCATGCTGCCGATGAACCCGCGCGACACCCGGTCCGCGCCGTGGACGGGCCGGAGGCCGGCCGGGGCCTTGCCCCCGCCGTCGGCGGTGAGCACAATATCGGCGGTCAGCAGATTCAGCAGGCCCTGCATATCGCCGCTGGTGCTGGCGCGCAGGAACTGGTGGGTGATGCGTTCCTGCTGCTCGTGCGAGACGGCGAAACGCGGGCGGCGCTCCCCCAGGCGCTGCTGCGCCCGGTGCAGGATCTGGCGGCAGTTGGCTTCGCTCTTGCCCACGATCTCGGCGATTTCGGCGTAATCGTACTCAAACACCTCGCGCAACAAGAACACCGCGCGCTCCAGCGGCTTGAGGTTTTCGAGCATGACCAGAAAGGCAAAGGACAGCGACTCGGCCAGCAGAGCCGTCTGGGCCAGTTCAGGGCGCGGCCCGGTGGGGATCGGCTCCGGCAGCCACGGACCGGTGTAGACCTCGCGCTGGGCGCGCGCCGAGCG
>DASSGZ010000603.1:0-4972 GCA_035693165.1 Chloroflexia bacterium
CGCGCAAGGCGGCAACCTGATCGGGCAACGCGCTTTCGGGGATGTCGATCAGTTCATAGCGGTAGGGCAAGCCCAGTGCAGCGAACGCCGCGTCCTGCATCGGCGGCGAGAGGCTGTGGCCCAACGGGTGGCCGATCAGTCCGACGCGCATTCCGCCCCCAGCCCGGCCAGCGCCGCCGCGAAGCCGGGATAGCTGTCGTCGATGCAGGCGGACCCCTGGATCACCGTCTCGCCCTCGGCCATCAGCCCAGCCACAGCCAGAGCCATTGCCAGCCGGTGGTCGCCGTGGCTGCTCACGGTGGCGCCATGCAGTCTCGTCGGGCCGTAGACGCGGAAGCCGTCGGGCAGCGGCTCGATGCGCGCGCCTAGCTTGCCTAACTCCTCCGCTACGGTGGCGATGCGGTCGGTCTCCTTGACGCGCAACTCGGCCGCGTCGCGCACCTCGGTGACGCCCCCGGCCTGGGTCGCGGCCACGGCCAGCACCGGCAGTTCGTCGATCAGCCGCGGGATCAGCGCCCCGGCGATGCGCGTGCCTCGCAGCGGGCGCGCGCTCACGATCAGATCCGCGACCGGTTCGCCGTGCTCCTCGCGGGGGGCGGCTTCCTGGATCTCGGCGCCCATAGCCCGCAGTACGTCGATCACCCCGGTGCGCGTCGGGTTCACGCCCACCCCATCAAGCCGGATCTCCGTACTGGGGACCATCGCCCCAGCGCAGAGGAGAAAAGCTGCAGAGGATATGTCGCCTGGAACCGTGATGGTCAGCGGTTGCAGCGTGGACCGGGTGACGCTAACCGCGCCGGGGGTGCGGGTATCGACCGGCACACCCATCGCCGCCAGCATGCGCTCGGTGTGGTCGCGGCTGGGGCTGGACTCGCGCACCGTGGTCGTGCCGCCGGCGAATAGCCCGGCCAGCAGCAGCGCCGACTTGATCTGCGCGCTGGGCACCGGTGTCGAATACTCGATGCCGTGCAGCCCGCCGCCCTGGATGCTCAGCGGGGCCAGTTTGCCGCCCTGGCGGCCCAGGATGGTGGCGCCCATGCGGCGCAGCGGCTCGGCCACGCGGCCCATGGGCCGGCGGCGCAACTGGGCGTTGCCGTCGAGGATGGTGTAGAAAGGCAGCCCGGCCAGGATGCCCGACAGCAGGCGCATGGTGGTGCCGGACCCGCCGCAGAACAGCGGGCGCTCCGGTTCGACCAGCCCATCGAGCCCCCGCCCCTCCACCACCACCTCTTCGCGGCTGTACGTGACCGGTACACCCAGCGCGCGGACGATCTGCAAGGTCGAGAGGCAGTCATTGGCCGGGAGGAAGCCGCGGATGCGCGTGGTGCCGCTGGCGAGCGCGCCGAACAGCGCGGCGCGATGGGAGATCGACTTGTCGCCGGGGATGGTCACGCGCCCGGCCAGGCGCGCGGCGCGGCCCCGGATACGCAGCACCCCCGCGGCGCCGCCCGGCCCGGTGTCCGGCTCCTGGGCGGTGGGCATCGGCGGCAGGAGATCGGTAAACTGCTCGCGCATCGGCGTCACCCTCCCGCCGCGACGGGCACCTGGGCCACGTCGCGCCCGATGGCCCGGCTCACCCGGCGCAATTCCTCGATCAGCGTGGCGCACCGGTCGGGGCGCAACGACTGCGCGCCGTCCGACAGGGCCTCTTCGGGCCGCTGGTGGACCTCCACGATCAGCCCGTCGGCGCCCGCGGCCACCGCCGCCCGCGAGATCGGCACCACCAGGTCCCAGCGGCCGGTGCCGTGGCTGGGGTCGGCCACGACCGGCAGGTGGGTCAGGATCTTCAGCATAGGGATGGCGTTCACGTCGAAGGTGTAGCGGGTAGCCCGCTCGAAGGTGCGGATTCCGCGCTCGCAGACGACGACGTTGCGGTTGCCCTGGCTGAGGATGTACTCGGCAGCCAGCAGCAGTTCTTCGAGCGTGCTGCTCATGCCGCGCTTCAGCAGCACCGGCTTGGGCTGCTGGCCCACCGCTTCGAGCAGGCGGTAGTTCTGCATGTTGCGCGTGCCGATCTGCAGCATGTCGGCATACTGCGCCACCAGGCCGACCTCCTCGGTGCCCATCACCTCGGTGACAATCGCCATGCCGTACTTCTCGCGCACGTCGGCCAGGATCTGGAGGCCGCTTTCGCCCATGCCCTGGAAGGCGTAGGGCGAGGTGCGCGGCTTGAAGGCGCCACCGCGGAAGATGCGCACGCCCAGTTCGTGCAGCAGCGCCGCCAGTTCCATCGTCTGGGCGCGGCTCTCGACCGAACACGGCCCGGCCATGAACACCACGTCCTTGCCGCCGATGGCCTGGTCGCCCACCTGCACAATCGTGTCGGTGGGCTGGAAGTCGCGGCTCGCCAGCTTGTAGGGTGCCAGGATGGGCACGACCCGGTCCACCCCGCTCATCATCAGGATCTCGTCGGGGTTGATGCCCCGCTCGTCGCCCAGCATGCCGATGCAGACCCGCTCGGTGCCCGCCGCCAGGACGGGCGTGTTGCCGAATTCGCGGATGCGTTGCATCACATGTTCGACTTCGGCGTCATCCACGCCGACCCGCATCACCACCAGCATAGTTTCCCTCGTTTCCGGGCGCGCCCGCGCCGCCCACTGATCAGCCCAGCATATCCAGGTAGTTTTGCAACAACCGCTTGCCGCCCTCGGTCATGATCGACTCCGGGTGGAATTGTACGCCTGCGATGGGCAACCGGCGGTGGCGCACGCCCATGATGAGACCGTCTTCGGTCCAGGCGGTGATTTCGAGATCGGGTGGGCACGTGGCCCGGTCGATGACCAGGGAATGGTAGCGGGTAGCCTGGAACGGGTTCGGCATCCCGGCAAACAGACCCTGGCCGTTGTGATAGATGGCCGAGGTCTTGCCGTGCACCGGCTCCGGGGCGCGGACGATGCGCCCGCCGAACAGTTGCCCGATGCACTGGTGGCCCAGGCAGACGCCGAGCACCGGCCGCTTCCCGGCCAGCGCCTCGATGGCGGCCAGCGAGACCCCGGCCTCGTCGGGCGTGCCCGGCCCCGGCGAGACGATCAACCCGGCAGGCGGCGTTGCCTGCACCTCGTCCGCGCAGACGGCGTCGTTGCGGGCCACCTGGACCTCGGCCCCGAGTTCGCCCAGGTATTGATAGAGATTGTAGGTAAACGAATCGTAGTTATCGATCAGGAGGATCATCGCGCACCTCGCTCGGCCAGGTCGAGCGCCACCATCAGCGCCCGCGCCTTGTTCTCGGATTCCTGCCGCTCCGTCGCGGGCACGCTGTCGGCCACGATGCCCGCGCCCGCCTGCACGGTCGCCACGCCGTCGCGCAGCATAATCGTGCGGATCGTGATCGCCATGTCCATGTTGCCGCTCGCGCTCAGGTAGCCCACCGCCCCGCCGTAGGGGCCGCGCGCGTCGGCCTCCAGTTCGGAGATTATTTGCATCGCGCGGACCTTGGGCGCGCCGGAGAGCGTGCCCGCCGGGAAGCAGGCGCGCAAGGCGTCCACCGCGTCCAGCCCCGCTCGCAGGTCGCCCGCCACATGCGAGACCAGATGCATCACGTGGGAGTAGTGCTCGATCTCGAAGAGGATCGGCACGCGCACGCTGCCGATGGTCGCCACGCGGCCAATGTCGTTGCGGCCCAGGTCGACCAGCATCAGGTGCTCGGCGCGCTCCTTGGGGTCGGCGCTGAGCGAGGCGGCCAGGGTGGCATCTTCGGCGGGCGAGGCGCCACGCGGGCGCGTCCCGGCGATCGGGTGGGTCGCTACCTGGCCGTCGCGCACCTGCACCAGCATCTCCGGCGAGGCGCCGACCAGTTGGAAGTCGCCCAGTTGCAGGTAGAACATGTAGGGCGAGGGGTTGAGCGAGCGCAGCGCCCGGTAGATGGCGAAGGGCGCCGCCGTGGTCGGGCGGCTGAACCGCTGCGACAGCACCACCTGGATGATGTCGCCCGCCCGGATATGCTCCTTGCCCCGCTCGACCATCGCCTCGTAAGCATCGGACGTGCAGTTCGAGCTGGCTGCCGGGCCGGCAGCGGGCGCGACCCCGGTGGCGATGGCCGGGACCTGCGAGGGCAGCGGTGCGCTCAACCGGGCGCAGACGCCGTCGATGCGCGCCACAGCCTCGTCATACGCAGCGTCCACATCCCCCGCCAGCGAGGCCAGGCTGATCACCTGCATCATACCGTAGGCGTGGTCGAAGGCAACCACGGTATCGTAGAGTCCGAACAGGGCCAGCGGCAGGCCGTGCGGATCGTGGGCCGCGGGCGGCACCGGCTCGAACGTGCCCGCCGCTTCATAGCTCAGGAAGCCGACCGCGCCGCCGACAAAAGGCGGTAGCGGCTGGCGCAACCCGGCGGGCGGCACCACGCGCCAGGCGCGCGTCTGCCGCGCCAGCGCCCCGAGCGGGTCGCGATCTGCGGGCGGCACGCGTAGCAGGCGCGACGGCGCGGCGCCCAGGAAGCTGTAGCGGCCCGGATGCTCGCCGCCATGCACGCTCTCCAGCAAGAAGCTATAGCCCTGGTCGGTCTGCCCGGCCGTCAGCTTCAGGTAGGCCGAGACCGGGGTGTCCAGGTCGGCATAGAGCCGCCGCACCAGTGGCACCAGCGGCTCGCCGCTCTGGCGGCCCTGTTCCCGCTCGGCGTCCGCCATGCGCCGCACCGTCTGCACGTCCGGCACAATCGTGCCCGGCCCGGTGGTGGGCCCGGCGCCGGGCGCGGCGGTGGCACCGGGACCGGCCTTCACTGCCCTATCGATGGTTGTGCTCATGTTGCCCTCCCGGCTCTGGCCGTCAGGAATCAAAAAACCCCCGTCCCAGATATGGCGCGCAATTGCGCCAAAGGGACGAGGGCCATCGCCGCTCGTGGTGCCACCCTGATTCCGCCGCGGGCCATGTGTACACAGGCCATCCGGCGGCACTCCGTGAGTACCTAGTCGTCCAGGCGACTGCCGATACTCCGCTCCTGCTAACGGAAGAGTCTCCGGCGCCGTCTACT
>DASSGZ010000604.1:0-6943 GCA_035693165.1 Chloroflexia bacterium
TGGTGGATCAACTCAACGCCTTCGCCTCGGAAGTGACGCGCGTGGCCCGCGAAGTCGGCACCGAAGGGAACTTAGGCGGGCAGGCGCAGGTGAAGGGCGTCGGCGGCACCTGGAAAGATCTGACCGATAACGTGAACCTGATGGCGGGCAACCTGACCAGCCAGGTACGCAACATCGCGGCGGTGACGACGGCGGTGGCGAACGGCGACCTATCGAAGAAGATCACGGTGGACGTGAAGGGCGAGATCCTCGAACTCAAGAACACCATCAACACGATGGTCGACCAACTCAATGCCTTTGCGTCGGAAGTGACGCGCGTGGCGCGCGAGGTGGGCACCGAAGGCAAGCTCGGCGGCCAGGCTGAGGTGCGCGGCGTCGGCGGGACGTGGAAGGACCTGACCGACAACGTCAACTACATGGCCGCCAACCTGACCAACCAGGTGCGCGGCATCGCCCGCGTGGTGACGGCGGTGGCGAACGGCGACCTGAAGCGCAAGCTGGTGCTCGACGCCAAGGGCGAGATCGCCGAACTGGCCGACACGATCAACGGCATGATCGACACGTTGGCGACCTTCGCCGACCAGGTGACGACCGTGGCGCGCGAGGTGGGCACCGAGGGCAAGCTGGGCGGGCAGGCCAACGTGCCCGGCGCCGCGGGCACCTGGCGCGACCTGACCGACAACGTCAACTGGCTGGCCGCCAACCTGACCACCGAAGTGCGCGCCATCGCCGAAGTCGCCACCGCCGTAACCAAGGGCGACCTCTCGCGCTCGATCACCGTGGAGGCGGCGGGCGAGGTGGCCGCGCTCAAAGACAACATCAACGAGATGATCCGCAACCTCAAGGACACCACGCAGAAGAACATGGAGCAGGACTGGCTGAAGACCAACCTCGCCAAGTTCACCCGGCTGCTGCAAGGCCAGAAAGACCTGCTCAACGTGTCCCGGCTCATCCTGTCGGAACTGGCACCGCTGGTGTCGGTGCAACATGGCGTCTTCTTTATCAACGAGCCGGTGGACGGCGAGCCGGAACTGCGCCTGCTGGCGAGCTACGGCTACAAGGAGCGCAAGAGCCTGTCGAGCCGCTTCCACAGCGGCGAGGGCCTGGTGGGCCAGAGCGTCTACGAGAAAGAGCGCATCCTGCTGACCGATGTGCCGTCCGACTACGTGAAGATCAACTCCGGGTTAGGCGAGGCCACCCCGCTGAACATTGTTGTCCTGCCGGTGCTGTTTGAGAGCCAGGTGATGGCAGTCATCGAACTCGCCTCGTTCCAGCGCTTCAGCGATACCCATCTGAACTTCCTCGATCAGCTCACCGAGAGCATCGGCATCGTGCTCAACACCATCGCCGCCAACACGCGCACCGAGGAGCTGCTGAAGCAGTCGCAGTCGCTGACCCAAGAACTGCAGACCCAGCAGGCCGAACTGACCGAGACCAACCGGCGGCTGGAGCAGCAGGCCAAGTCGCTGCAAGCCTCCGAAGAGCAACTGCGCCAGCAGCAAGAAGAGTTGCAGGTGACGAACGAGGAACTGGAAGAGAAAGCGCGGCTGCTCTCCGGCCAGAACACCGAGGTGGAGCGCAAGAACCAGGAGATCGAACTGGCCCGCCAGGCGCTGGAGGAAAAGGCCGAGCAACTGGCGATCACTTCGCGCTACAAGTCCGAGTTCCTCGCCAATATGTCGCACGAGTTGCGCACGCCGCTCAACAGCATGCTCATCCTGTCCAAGCTGCTGGCCGAGAACGCCGACGGCAACCTGACGACCAAGCAGGTTGAGTTCGCCCAGACGATCCATGGCGCGGGCACCGACCTGCTGGCGCTGGTCAGCGACATCCTCGACCTGTCGAAGATCGAGTCGGGCACGATCTCGGTGGACGCCGGGCGCGTGGCGTTCGGGGCGCTGGGCGACACGCTCAGCCGCATCTTCCAGCCGGTGGCCGAGGCCAAGGGGCTGGCCTTCGTCTGCGACCTGCGGCCGGGACTGCCCGACTACATGTACACCGACTCCAAGCGCCTGGAGCAGGTCCTCAAGAACCTGCTCTCCAACGGCATCAAGTTCACCGAACAGGGCCAGGTCTCGCTGGAGATCGGGCCGGTGACGCACGGCTGGAGCCGCGACCGGGACATGCTGAACCACGCCGAGACCGTGATCGCCTTCACCGTGCGCGACACCGGGATCGGCATCCCCGCCGATAAGCACCGCATCATCTTCGAGGCGTTCCAGCAGGCCGACGGCACGACCAGCCGCCGCTATGGCGGCACGGGGCTGGGCCTGTCGATCAGCCGCGAGATCGCCCATCTGCTGGGCGGCGAAATCCGCCTGGCGAGCAAGCCGGGCGAGGGCAGCACCTTCACGCTCTACCTGCCGCAAGCCTATCCCGGCCCGCGCACCACCGGCGGCAACGGCGCTGAGCCGGCTTCCACCGAGGAACACGCCGGGTCCGCCCCGGTCCGCGGCGGACGGCGGGCGGCGCGGGGCCGGGCGGCGCGCGGCGTGAACGGCGGCACCCCCGCCGGCACCGCCGTGGCGGCCGAGACGCCGCTGTTCGAGGAGAGTGAGGTGCCCGACGACCGCCATCACATCGGCGAGGGCGACCGGGTGCTGCTGATCGTGGAGGACGACCCGCACTTTGCGCGCACGCTGCTGGCGATGGCCCGCGAGAAGGGCTTCAAGGGCCTGGTCGCGCTCTACGGCGAGACGGGGCTGATGCTGGCGCGCGAGTTCCAGCCCGACGCGATCACCCTGGACATCGCGCTGCCGCTCATGGACGGCTGGACCGTGCTCGACCGCCTGAAGCACGATCCGGCGACCCGGCATATCCCTGTGCATATCATCACCGGGTCGGAGGAACCCGCGCGCGGGCTGCGCCAGGGCGCCATCGCCTACCTGCAAAAGCCCGTCACCGAGCCCCTGCTCAGCGAGGCGCTGGGCAACATCAAGGGCTTTGTCGAGCGCCCGGTCAAGAATCTGCTGGTGGTGGAGGACGACGACGTGCAGCGCCAGAGCATCGTCGAACTCATCGGCAACCGCGACGTGCATACCACCGCCGTGGGCACCGGCGCGGACGCCCTGCAGGCGCTGCAAAGCACGCAGTTCGATTGCCTGGTGCTCGACCTGGTGCTGCCCGACATGACCGGCTTCGCGCTGATCGAGAAGATCAAGAAGGACCTCGGCCTCACCGCCCTGCCCATCGTGATCTACACCGGCAAGGAACTGACCCGCCAGGAGGAGACGCAGCTACGCCGCCTCTCGGACACGATCATCGTCAAGGACGTGAACTCGCCGGAGCGCCTGCTCGACGAGACGGCGCTGTTCCTGCACCGGGTGGAGGCCAACCTGCCCGAAGCCAAGCGCCAGATCCTGGCCGAACTCCACCAGAAGGACCCCGCGCTGACCGGCAAGAAGCTGCTCATCGTGGACGACGATATCCGCAACATCTTCGCGCTGACCAGCCTGCTGGAGCGCTACGATATGGAGGTGCTCTACGCCGAAAACGGCAAGGACGGCATCAAGCTGTTGCAGTCCACGCCCGGCGTCGACGTGGTGCTGATGGACGTGATGATGCCGGAGATGGACGGCTACGCGACGATGCAGGCCATCCGCAAGATGAAGAAATACCGCGACCTGCCCATTATCGCGCTCACAGCGAAGGCGATGAAGGGCGACCGCGAACGCTGCATCGAAGCGGGCGCCTCCGACTACGTTCCCAAGCCGGTCGACCCGGCGCAGTTGCTGTCGCTGCTGCGCGTCTGGCTGTACCGCTAGGCCCGTCATGACCACGACCCGCGCGCCGGAGGACCTGGAGGGCCTGGAAATTCAGTTGCTGCTGGAGGGCGTCTACCAGCACTACGGCTACGACTACCGCGAGTATGCCCCGGCCTCGCTGCGGCGCCGCATCGCCGGCGCCGTGCAGACCGAGGGACTGCAGACGGTGTCGGGCTTGCAGGAACGGGTGCTGCACGATCCCGCGTGCATGGAGCGGCTGCTGCTGGCGCTGTCGGTCAACGTCAGCGCCATGTTCCGCGATCCCAGCTTCTACCTGGCCTTCCGGCGGCGGGTGGTGCCGCTGCTGCGCACCTATCCGTCCATCGACATCTGGCACGCCGGGTGTTCGAGCGGGGAAGAGGTCTACTCGATGGCGATCCTGCTGGAAGAAGAAGGGCTGGCCGGGCGCTGCCGCCTCTACGCCACCGATGTCAACGAGGCGGTGCTGCGCAAGGCGCGCGCCGGGATCTTCCCGCTGGAGTTCCTGAAAGAGTGGACCAACAACTATCTGGAGGCGGGCGGCACACGCGCCTTCTCCGACTACTACACCGCGGGCTACGGCAGCGCGATTTTCCGCGCCGGCCTGCGCGACAATATCGTCTTTGCCCAGCACAATCTGGTCACGGACGGCGCCTTCCAGCAGTTCCACGTGATCTGGTGCCGCAACGTGACCATTTACTTTACGCGCCCCTTGCAGCACCGCGTCCACGGCCTGCTCTACGACAGCCTGATCCGCCTGGGCGTGCTGGGGCTGGGCAGCCAGGAGTCAATCGACGGCACGCCCCATGCGGCAGCCTATGAACCGCTGGCCGGACGGGAAAAGCTTTACCGGAAGGTACGCTGATGACCTATGCCCTGGTCGTCGTGGGCGCGTCGCTCGGCGGCATGCGCGCCCTGCAAACCGTGCTGGAGGGCTTGCCCGCGGCGTTTGCCGCGCCGGTGGTCGTGGTGCAGCACTGCGGCCCCGGCCACGACGGCGTGCGCCGGGCGCAGTTGCGCGAGTTCAGCGCGCTGCCCGTCACCACGGCGGAGGATAAGATGGACCTGTTGCCGGGCCGCGTCTACGTGGCCCCCGCCGACTATCATCTGCTGGTGGAGGCCGGGAGCCTGGCGCTCTCGACCGATGCGCCGGTAGGCCATTCCCGGCCATCGATTGACGTGTTGTTCGAGTCGGCGGCGGTGGCCTATGGCGCGGGCGTGGTCGGCGTGATCCTCACCGGGGCGAACGCCGACGGCACCCGCGGCGCCGCCGCGATCAAGGCGCGCGGCGGCCTGGTGCTGGCCCAGGAACCCGCCACGGCGGAGGGGGTCGTTATGCCCGCCGCCGCGATCCGCGCGGGAACCGTGAACACGGTGCTGCCGCTGTCCGCTATCGCCGACTACCTGGCCGGGCTGGCCTACGGGCGCTGAGAGGATGCTCATGCAAGCCGAATCCGACGTTAACATCCTCCTGGTGGATGATCATCCCGAAAATCTGGTCGCGCTGGAGGCGATCCTGGCCGGGGCGGGCGCCAACCTGCTGCGCGCCGGGTCGGGCCGGGAGGCGCTGAAGGCCGTCTTGCAGCACGACTTTGCCGTGATCCTGCTCGACGTGCAGATGCCGGATATGGACGGCTTCGAGGTCGCCACGCTGATCCGCGCCCGCGCCAAGTCGCGCAGCACGCCGATCATTTTCCTGACCGCGTTCAACACCAGCGACACGCACGTGTTCCAGGGCTACGCGCTGGGCGCGGTCGATTACCTGTTCAAGCCCTTCGTGCCCGAGGTGCTGCGCTCGAAGGTGCAGGTCTTTGTCGAGTTGTTCAAGAAGACGCAGGAGATCGAGCGCCAGCTCATCGAGACGCAGCGGCTGAACCAGGAACTGGACGAGCGCAACCGCGCCATTACCGCGCTGCACCACAACATCACCGAACTGGCGACCGCCGAGGCCGCGCTGCGCCGCGAGGTCTTGCAATGGCAGCAGGCCGAGGAGACGCTGCGCCTGGCGATGGAGGCCATCGGGCGCGAGATGCAGGCCAAGAGCGAGTTCCTGTCGGGTGTCAGCCACGAGCTACGCACGCCGCTGACCGCCGTGCTGGGCTACGCTGCGCTGCTCGGCAAGACCGACCTGGCGCCCAAGCAGCGCAAGTACGTCGACTCGATCACCACGGCGGGGCGGCACCTGCTGGAGTTGATCGACGAGGTGCTCGACATCACCCGGCTGGAGGTGGACCGGCTGACTATCGCCCTGGAGCCGGTGGCCTTGCGCCCGGCCTTCGACGTGGTGCGCTACATGATCGTGCCGCTGGCCGGGCAACGCCATGTGCAACTGGTGGACAGCCTGCCGCGGGATCGTGACGTGTACGTGCAGGCCGATCCGCAACGACTCAAGCAGGTGCTGCTCAATCTCCTGTCCAACGCGGTCAAGTACAACCGCACCGGCGGCCGCGTCACCATCACCTGCGTGGACGCGCCCGACGCCCGCGTGCGCATCTGCATCGCGGACACCGGCACCGGCATTCCCGCCGACAAACTCGACCGCCTGTTCACGCCGTTCGACCGCCTGGGCGCCGAGCACAGCGGGGTAGAGGGCACGGGCCTGGGCCTGGCCCTCTGCAAGCGCCTGGTCGAAGCGATGGGCGGCATCATCGGCGTGGACAGCGTGGTGGATGAGGGCAGCACCTTCTGGGTCGAACTCCCCGTCGCGGACCCCGCCGCCGCCCGCGAACCGGTGCAGACCGGGACGGCGGGCGGCGCGGGGGAGGGCGGGTGACGCGGGCCGGTTTGCCACCGGTCCCTACCACGCCCCGATGCCTATCCGGCTACGGGCTAAGATCGGGGTAAGGCGGCAGGCGCGATCAATCGCGCCGCTACGAACCATCCCTGGAGCCTGTCTTAATCCTGCCGATTCCGCCGCCTCATTCGTAGCGGCGCGATTGATCGCGCCGTACTCGTTGGCCGGTGACGTGGGCTGTTGCCTTGTGGATAGCGGGTCGCGCCGGCTTCTATGATGGAAGGTGAGCAATGCACACGGATAGCACCGCGAACCGTGTTTGGACATACCTTTATACCATTGGTGTTACCACTATTTACGGGCTTGCAATGCTCGTGAGCGGCATAGGGCTATGCTACAGCGTGTTCGCACTAATTGCGATTTTCAGTGTATTTGCTTCCGTGGTTTTAGCCGCGTTTGCGCTCGT
>DASSGZ010000605.1:0-21984 GCA_035693165.1 Chloroflexia bacterium
GTGCTGCTTAGATCTCCTTTGCGAGGGCGCCTACCCCACGCCCACAACGGCGCCCGCATACCGGGAAACCTGATCAAAGGAGAGTTCCGCACTATGCCTATCACCCCAAGAGTTGGCGTGTTTGTGCCCCAGGGCTGGCGCATGGACCTGGTCGATATCCCCGACCCGGTCGAGAAATACGAGGCGATGACCCGCGTGGCCCAGGAGGCCGAGCGCCTCGGCTTCGATTCCATCTGGCTGTACGACCACTTCCACACCGTGCCCAAGCCCACCCTGGAAACCACGTTCGAGTGCTGGACGGCCACCGCCGGGCTGGCGCGCGACACCCAGACCATCCGCATCGGGCAGATGGTGACCTGCAACGGCTACCGCAACCCGGCCCTGCTGGCGAAGATCGCCTCGACCGTGGACGTGATGAGCCACGGGCGGCTGGACTTCGGCATCGGCGCGGGCTGGCACGAGCACGAGTACCGTGCCTACGGCTACGACTATCCCGACGCCCCCACCCGGCTCAAGATGCTGGCCGATGCCCTGCCGATCATCAAGGCCATGTGGACCGAGGACTACGCGACCTACGAGGGCAAGTACCACCAGGTCCACGGCGCGATCAACGAGCCCAAGGGGGTGCAAAAGCCCCACCCGCCGATCTGGATCGGCGGCGGCGGCGAGAAGGTCACGCTCAAGCTGGTCGCGCGCTACGGCGACGCCTCGAACTTCCCCGGCCTGGACCCGGAGGCGTTCCGCGCCAAGGCCGCCGTCTTGCGGCAGCATTGCGAGACGGTGGGCCGCGACTACGACTCGATCATTAAGTCGACCAACATCATCGCCATGCTGCTGGACCCGACCGAAGTGGACCAGGCCGAGGCGCTCACCGCACCCTACCGCGGCCCCCTCTCGCTGGAGGACGCGCGCAAGAGCGCCTTCATCGGCACGCCCTCGGAGCTGATCGCGCTCTGCAACCGGCTGCAAGAGGCGGGCGCCACCTATTTCATCTTCTACGTGCCCGGCGTCGCCACCGACCTGACCCGCCTGCGCTTGCTGGCGCGGGAGGTCTTGCCCGCCTTGCACGGATGACGGAGTGGTTAGTGGTCAGTGGTCAGTAGTGACGTGCGTTGGTGCGTGGGTGCTGGCCCCCCCGCTACTTGTCATGCTGAGCGCAGCGAAGCATCTCGTCGTGGCCCAAACGAGACAAGACTCTTCGCTGCGCTCAGAGTGACAAGGCGAGTGGGTTCGTTTTCACTGACCACTCGCAAAGGGACACAACCATGAACTCGCGACTTGTGCGCCTGGGAGGCGCGCTGATCCTGGGGGCCGCCGCGCTGCTGGTGTGGGCGAGCGGCCCCGCCGCGGCCCGGCCCGCCGAGCAGGGCGTGCCCGCCGTGCAACTGCCGCCCGGCTTTGCCCTGCGCGTCTTCGCGTCCGGCATCCCGACGGTGCGCTTCCTCAGCTATAGCCCGGCGGGCGACCTGTATGCCGGGCAACTGGAGGGCCGCGATAGCGCCATCACCGCCCTGCCCGACCGCGACCACAACGGGCAGGCCGACCGCGCCATCCGGGTGGCGACCGGCCTCTACTCGCCCAACAACGTCACCTTCCGGCCCGCCGGCTTCGGCACCGTGTTCGCCACCGGCGCGATCGACCAGGTGCGTGTCTACACCGACACGCGCGGCGACCTCTCGTTCGCCACGTCCAAACTGCTGGTGGGCAACCTGTCGAACGTAACCAGCGGGCGGCACAAGACCAAGACGGTGCTCTACGGCCCCGATGGTCTGCTCTACCTGTCCAAAGGCTCGTTCGACGACGACCCGACCCACGCCGACCCCGCCGCGGGCATCTGGCGCTACAACCCCGACGGCAGCGGCGAGCAGAAAGTGGCCGCGGGTCTCCGCAACGCCGTGGGCCTGGCCTGGGACGCCGTGGGTGGCGCGCTCTGGGCCGACGACAACGGCTCGGACGACCAGGGCCGCAACCAGCCGCACGACGAACTCGACCAGATCGTGGTCGGCGGCGACTACGGCTGGCCCTTCTGCATCGACAACCAGGTCCACTACGCAGGCGCCCCGGCCCACGATTGCAGCCAGACCCGCGCGCCCGCCGTGTTGCTGGCCCCGCACGCGGGCGCGCTCGGCATGGCCTTCTACAGCGGCGGCACGTTCCCGGCGCGCTACTGGGGCGGCCTGTTCGTCGCCTACCACAGCATCCAGTACCCCGAACAGCGCGGCGTCTACTTCATCCCCTTCACCGACGGCAAGCCCTCCGGTGGGCCCGAGTTGTTCATGGGCGGCACCAACAACCGCTGGATGGGGCTGGCGATCAACCCCTATGACGGCTCGCTGATGGTGTCCGACGACCGCGAGGGGCGCATCTTCCAGGTGGTCTACACGGGGCCGCCGCCCGCGCCGATCCCGCCCGCCGCCGCGCCGCCCGCCGCGCCCGGCAAGCCGCAGCCGGTCATGGCCGCGCCGCTGCCCGGCTTCGCCCGCCGCTTCCCGGAGACCAACCACACGCTCAACGGCGCGTTCTTGCAGTTCTGGTTCTGGAACGGCGGGCTGGCCCGCTACGGCTTCCCGATCAGCGACCCGATGACCGAAAAGCTGGCCGACGGCAAGACCTACACCGTGCAATACACGCAGCGCGCCCGGCTCGAATACCACCCGGAGAACCGCGGCTCGCCCTACGAGGTGCTGCTGGGCCGCCTGGGCGCCGACCTGGTCGCCGGGCGCACGGAATCCGCCTTCCAGCCCGCCAACCCGCAGCCCGGCGCGCAATTCGTCACCGAGACGCGCCATAACCTGAGCGGCCCGATTGCCGACTACTGGCGGCGCAACGGCGGCGTGCCGGTGTTCGGCTACCCGCTGAGCGAGGTCTTCACCGAGGTCAGCCCGACCGACGGCAAGCCCTACCAGGTGCAATACTTCGAGCGCAACCGCCTGGAGTACCACCCGGAGAACGCAGGCACGCCCAACGAGGTGCTGTTGGGCCTGCTCGGCGTGCAGAGCTACCAGGCCCGCTACGGCCCGCTGCCGTAGGCGGCGCCAAATCAACTATAGGGGCCGGTTTGAAACCGGCCTGCCGCCGGCAGAATCACGCCGCCGCTTGCGCGCTGTAGGGACCGGTTTCAAACCGGCCCGCCGTCAGAAGGAGACGACCGCGATGGGCAAAACGGATGATCCCAACCGCTGGAAGGGTTTCGTGCTGGGAGTGGGGGGCGGCGCCGTGGGCGTGCTCGCCATGGGCTACTACTGGCAGGCCGTCACCGCGCTGACCGGCCAGGACCCGCGCAAGGAGAAGAACGAGGACGGCCCGCACGCCCTCGACGACATCGCCGTGGCCGGGCAGTATCATCAAGAAGGCGAGTCCTCGACGGCGGCGATGGCGCGTATCCTGGATGAAGCCGCCACCGGCAAGGAACCGAAGAAAGAGACCAAGATGACGCTGAGCACCCTGATCCACTGGGGCTACGGCATGCTGGTCGGCGGCCTCTACGGCGCCATGCGCGGCGGCGCGGCGGACGTGCCCGACGTGCCAGGCGGCCTGGGCTACGGCACCGGCCTCTGGCTGTTCGGCAGCGAACTCGCCGTGCCCATGCTCGGCCTGGCCGACGGCCCTACGACTCAGCCGCTCGAAAGCCACGCCTACGCCCTCGGCGCCCACTTCGTCTACGGCACCGTCGCCGCCTCGACCACGCAGATTCTCTACCGGGTGCTGTAAGCAGGGGCGCGGTCAGGCCTCCGGCGTGAGATTGTGCCCCGCCGCGTGCCGCGTGCCGGTGGGGGCCGGGGCGGCGCGGCCCGGCGCGCCCGTGCGGACATGGGCCACGCCCCATACAGCCAGCGTCATCGCGAACAGCACGACGTTGAGCGCGGCCAGCAAGACCGAGGCATCGGCGCCGAACCACATGCGCGGCACCGGCGCAATCGCGCCCCGGCCAAAGCCGTAGAACAGCAGCAGGTTAAGCCCCACGATGACCGAGAGCGCCACGTAGAGGCCGGCCAGTTGCCGGGCCAGAGGCCGGGCGCCCCGCGCCGCCGCCAATCCGGCCAGCAGCAGCACCAGCGCCGGCACCGGCAGCAGATGGTTCTCGTGAATCGACGGCAGCAGCATGGTGGCGCCGTAGAATTGCAGCGGCACCAGGAACAGGTCGGTCACGCGCAGGGCGGCGGGCGCGCGCCCGCGGTTGCCCCCGGCCCAGACCGCCGTTGTGCCCAGCAGAAATGCCGCGAACAGGCCGATGGCCCACGCGTTGAGGTCGGCGACATGGGCCTCGCTCACGACCGAGACGGGCACGATGCGCACCAGCACGCCCGGCCCCTTGCCCTCGGCGTTCCACTCCCAGAAGTACGACCAGACCCACCAGAGATTGACCTGGTTGGCCGAGAGATAGCCCTCCTGGGCGTTGTTGCCGAGGCCGGCCAGCACGCCGATAAACGTGCCCTTGAGCAGGAACGGCGCGCAGAACAGCCCGATCGTGCCGAGCGCCGCCGCCGCGTAGCCCGCCAGCCGGACCGGGCCGCGCCGCAGGCTGAGCAGGCCCAGCGCCGGGCCGACGAACAGCGCCTGCAACTTCACCATGAAGGCCACGCCCCAGGCCACCCAGCCCGCCGCGTAGCGCCGCAGGGTCAGCGCCAGCAGCAGCGCCAGCAGCGGTAGCACGTAGAGCGCGTCGAGATAGCCCAGCACCGACCCGGCGACGATGATGGTGGGGTTGCACCAGTAGGCCAGCCCGGCCACCGCGGCCAGCCGGGTGCCGCCCGGCGGCCCGGCCCAGCGGCGCACCGCCCAGGCGATCAGCGCGGCGGCCAGCGCGTCGCCCAGCACGACGACGAGCTTGATCAGCGCGTGGAAAGCGGGATTGTTGGCGAAGTCGGGCGCGATCAGCGCCTGGTAGACTTTGCCCACGCCCCACAGCACGAGGATGCTGCCGGGCGGGTAATCGGTCGGCGCCGTGACCCGGTTGTGGGTGAAGGTGCCTGGTTGGATCCGCCCGGCGAGCACCTGCGCGACGGTGTCCGGCGTGAGCGGGGGCCAATCGGCGCGGCCCGCGAGGGGATAGGTTTCGGTGAACCCGTGCGTCGCCGCCGCCTTGGCCCAGAGCCTCCAGACATGCATATCGCCCGTGCCGACCAGCGGCAAGCCGGGCAACCGCAAGACCAGGCCCAGCACCACCAACCCCAGCACCAGCGCCCCGCCCGCGCGGTGGCGCACGACGGGGTCCGCAGGGCGGGAAGCACTCATCGACGATCCAGTCAGGTCCGGTTCTCTCCAGCAGTCAAGACGGCGCGCGTTTACCCCCTCAAAGGTTGTGGCTATACACACCGGGTACACGCACAATCGCGGGCAACCGGAACCGGCTGCCCGCTAATTATAGGCAAGATCTGGCTGTATCGCAAGGACGATGAGGCTACCGGCCCGTATCCGGCGCCTCCGTAATCTGGCGCAGCATCCACCGGCCCAGCACGCCCAGGTAGGCCCCGGCCAGGCCAAACAGCAGCGCGCCGAGGATCGCGCCGGTGATGTTGTTGTCGCTGTAGGGCACGCGCATGGGCGCCACCCACAGCCACACCTGCGACAGCGGCACCCAGGCGCCGGTGAGTAGTGCCCAGCGCCAGGCATGGCGCGGCTGGAGGAAGCCGAGCAGGCAACAGGCGGCCAGCAGCGGCAGGGCGACAAACTGGGTGTCGTCGGTGTGCAAGTTCACGTAGCCCAGCGGCACCCCGAACAGCACGGTCAGCGGATACGGCAGCAATCGCAGCCGGCGCCCGTGGCGATCCATGGCGTCCCTCCTCTCAGGTGGCCCAATCCGGTCCCATGGAACCAACAGTAGCACCGATTCTCCGCCCCGTCAAGGGAGGCAGACCCTGACGCCATGCTAACCGCAGAGACGCAGAGGATGCGGAGATTATTAAAATGAGTGATGTTTTTAGTGTTTTCCACATCGGCGGCCCGCAGCAGCCGGCGGTTCGACGGTCGCTAGATTAGCCCATCTACAGATTCCCTTTATAAAATCTCTGCGTCCTCTGCGTCTCTGCGGTGCGATCGCGTCTCAAGGCGATCCCTGCCCCTACATCGGATGGCGCGGGCAAGCTACGCCCGTGGGGGGATGACAGGGGCCGGGGCGCCGTGCTACGATGGGCGCGATAGGCACCCGGTGGGGCCGGGTGCGGAGGACGCGACGATGGCATGGCGCCCGCGGGGGCTGTGGCGGCAGCGGGATTTTGTGAACCTGTGGCTGGGCCGCACCATTTCGGAGTTCGGGTCGCGGATCACGCGCGAGGGGCTGCCGCTGACCGCGGCGCTGCTGCTGGGCGCGACCCCCGCCCAGATGGGCATCCTGGCCGCCATGGGTGCCGCGCCGGTGCTGCTGGTCGGGTTGCTGGCGGGGGTATGGGTAGACCGCCGCCGCCGCCGGCCCATCCTCATCGCCGCCGACGTGGGCCGCGCCGCCCTGCTGCTGTCGATCCCGCTGGCGTTCATGCTGGGCCGGCTGACCATCGAGCAGTTGTACGTCGTCGCGGCGCTGACCGGCGTGCTGACCGTCTTCTTCGACGTGGCCGACCAGTCGTTCCTGCCGTCGCTGGTGTCGCGCGAGCACCTGGTCGAGGGCAACAGCAAGCTCGAAGCCAGCGGCGCGATGGCCGAGATCGGCGGCCCGGCCCTGGCCGGCGTGCTGGTGCAAACCATCACCGGCCCCATCGCCATCCTGCTCGACGCCTGCTCCTTCCTGGTCTCCGCCGCCACCGTGATCGCCATCCGCAAGCCTGAGCCGCCGCCCGCGCCGCGCGCGCCGCAGGCGAGCTTCTGGTACGAGGCCGCCGGCGGCCTGCGCTTCATCGCCCGGCAGCCGATGCTGCGCGCCATCGCCGGGTTCGAGAGCATCGGCAGCTTCTTCGGCGGGTTCTACGCCGCGCTCTACACCCTCTACACCGTGAGTGTGGTCGGGGTCAGCCCGGCCATGCTGGGCGTGCTGGTGGCCGGCGGCGGCATCGGCGGGCTGCTCGGCACGCTGATCACCGGGCCGGTCACGCGCCGCCTGGGCCGCGGCGCGACCATGGTGGCGACGGCGGTGCTGGGCGCGCTGTTGAGCTTCAACACGGCGCTGGCCGCCGGGCCGCCGTTGATCGTGGGTGTGGCCCTGCTGCTGAGCGCGCAGGTCATCGGCGATTGCTTCGACACGGTGTTTTTCATCAACGCCGTCAGCCTGCGCCAGCAGATCACGCCGGATCCTCTGCTGGGCCGCATGAATGCCGGGATGCGCTTCCTCACGGGCGGCGTGCACCCGTTCGGCATCCTGCTCGGCGGGGCGCTGGGCGGCCTCATCGGCATGCAAAACGCGTTCTGGATCGCCGGGGCCGGCGGCGTGCTGGCCGCCGCCTGGATCATCCGCTCGCCCATCCGCCAGATCGACCGCCCGCCCGCGCCGGTGGCCGCGCCCCTGGCCGAGGCGGAGTAGCGGCGGGCAACGAAAGGGCCGGGGGCAGGCAGCCTGCTCCCGGCCTTGTTTATCTGCGCGCGGGCGGGTTTACGGCCCGACGCAGAAGACGGCGATCGACTCGTGGTTGCTGGTGAGGCCGTGCACTGTCAGCGACCACGTGCCGGGGTAGAGCACGCCGCTGTTGAATTGCAGCGTGCCGCTGCCGCTGGACGGGATGTGCAGCGTCTGCTCGGTGCCGAACACCGCGCCGTCCGGGTCGGTCAGCCAGTAGCTGGCATCCTCGTTCGGCTGGAAGCCGGTGATGGTGATGCTGAAGACGGTGCCCTTGGGGCCGCTCGTCGGGGTGACGGTGGCATCCTTGTTGGCGCTGCGGTCGCAGGCCGCCGGGGGCCCCCCACCGGGGACGGGCGTGGCCGTCGGCGGCGCCGCGGATTCGGGCACGATCTTGAACCAGACGATCGACTGGTGGCCCGACTTTTCGCCCTGATAGGTGATCGCCCACAGCCCGTCGGGCTTGGGCAGCAGCAGCGGCAAGATCGAGCTGTCGAACACGTCGTCGAGATCGGCGGGGTGATGGCCCACGTCGAGCGGGCGCGGCGTGCCCAGCACCTGGCCGGTGGGCGCGGTGATCCACAGGCTGATCTTCTCGTCGGGCGTGAAGCCGGTGATGTGGATCATGAACACGGTGCCGACGGGGCCGCAGGCGGGCGTCACGCTGCCCGCGGTGTTGGCGGGCATGCCCTTGTCGCACGACGCGGCGGGCGGCGGGGTGGGTGTGCCGGCGGGCGGGGTCGGCGGGGCGGGCGCGCAGCCCACGTTCTTGTAGCGCCAGTCATAGTAGTGCTGGCCCACGTTGCCCATCTGCACGTCGAACGGCGCTTTATAGGACGGGATATAGGTCAGCACGCGGCGCTCGAACGCCTGGATCAGCACGTCGGCGGGCTGGCCCGCGATCTTGACTCTGGCCCAGTACGCCTCGGTCACGGGCAGGCCGCTGGCGAAGAACCAGGGCTGGTTGAGCGGGCCGGTGGTCACCTGGCCGTTGACGTAGATCGGGCCGGTGGCGTTCAGGAAGTCCCAGAAGACCTTGGGGATGTTGCGCCCGGTGATCGGCTCGAAATAGACCAGGTCGGTGTTGGGCACGCTGACCTTGCTCGCGTCGGCGCTCAGGTTGCCCGCCTTATCGACGACGGCGGTGGCCTTCTGGCCCACCTGGTTGCTCTTGGGCTGGGCCATCAGCTTGCCGAAGGTGGCGTAGGTCGGCGCGTTGGCGTCGTCGGTGTCGGACGCCAGCGGGATGGCGGCGGCGCAGCGCTGCTCGAAGTCGGTATCGCCCACCTGCATGCGCCCGGTCATCAGTTCGGTCGCCAGCAGGCCGTTGGTCACATAGAAGGCGTCGTTCTTGTTGCCGCCGGGGTTGTTGATCTCCATGCGGCTCTTGTCGAAGTACTGCACCAGGCGCATGCCGCCCGGCGACGACTTGTTGGGTTCCATGGTCGAGAAGCCCGGCCCCGGCCCCCAGTACCAGGACCGGTTCGCCGTGCCGTCGGCCACGGGCTTGTCGGTGCGTTCCCAGGTGCGCTGGAAGGCGGGGTCGGTAAAGCCGGCTTGCGCGCCCGCCGGGACGGTCTGGGCCGCAAAGCTCAGCACCAGGCCCAGGCCGGCCAGCGCGCGCAGGCCGCGCGATGCAACGTTCACGAGCATTCCTTTCTGCTACGACGGCGTCTGTGGTGACGCCCGGTGTTCATCTACCACGTCGGTCCGCATCGAACCGAATCAACTCGTAGGCGAAATGCCCCCTTTCCGGCAGATATGGGCGGCGGATTGGACGCTCGCGGGCCGGCCCCCCTCATTTGTCACACTGAACGTAGTGAAGCTTCTCCGGCTTTGTCCCCTACCAGACGAGACTCGTCGCTGCGCTTAGAGTGACAAGGTCGCTTTGTCATGCTGAACGCAGTGAAGCATCTCGTCACCTATCCCACCAAGACTCTTCGCTGCGCTCAGAGTGACAAGGGCTGGGGCTGGCCACTTACGGCAGCCAGCCCTTCGCCCGCACCGTGTCCACGCCGAGCAGACCCAGCAGCACTTCGCTGGGCGTGCCCGCGTTCTCGGGATGGTACTCGAAACGGTTGCGCTGGAAGTATTGCACCGTGTAGGTCTTGCCGTCGGTGGGGTTGACCTCCTGGAACTCCTCGGAGATGGGATAGCCGAAGACCGCCAGGCCGCCGTGCGTGGTCCAATAGGCCAGGAACGGTCCGCCCAGGTTGTGCTGCACGGGCGGGAACCACTGGTGCGCGGCGTCGGTTACGCCGGGTGTGCCGGGCGGGAAGTTGCGGTCCTTGCTGCGCTCGACGCCGAGCAGGCCCAGCAGCACGGCGTTCGGCGTGCCCGCGAACTCCGGGTGATACTCGAAGCGGTTGCGCTGGAAATACTGCACGGTGTAGGGCTTGCCGTCGGTCGGGCTGACCTCCTGGAACTCTTCGCTGATCGGGTAGCCGAAGATGGGCAGGCCGCCGTGGGCGTTCCAGTAGGCCAGGAACGGCCCGCGCAGCGTGTGTTGCACGGGCGGGAAGTAGACCAGGTCGGGCGCGGGGGCCGGGGCGGGCACGTTCTCGAACGCGGCGGGGCGGCGGGCCACCAGGCTGAAGTTCACCTGCGCGGTCTGGTCGTTGCGCCCGTTGAGTTCGACGCCCTGCGGGGCGGGGAAGTCGAAGCCGCCGGTCTTGAGCGCCAGTTGCACGGTGTACTTGCCCGCGGACAGGTTGTTGAAGACGTACAGCCCGGCGGCGTCGGGCTGGATGTCGCGGTTCGGGGCGCCGTTCTGCGGCAGCAGCAGCACGTCCACCAGGGCCGGGTCCACGCCCGCGACGGTGCCCTGGATATGCGAGCCGGATGCGCCGGGCGGGGTGCGCGTGGGCGGCAGGGTCGAGCCGGGTTGCGGCCCGGCGGGCGCCTGTTGCAGCGCGTGCAGCAGGTTGAGCCGCCCCCAGCCCGATTTCGGGTCGAAGCCGGGATCGCCGATGTCGTCCGCCGTCTGCTGCAACAGCAGTTGCACCTGCTCGGGGGTCAGGGCCGGGTTGCGGGCCAGGATCAGCGCCGCCGCCCCCGCCACCACCGGGCTAGCCATCGACGTGCCGCTCTCGCTCTGGTAGCCGGGCTTGTGGTGGTCTACCCAGGTGCTCAGGATGTTGATGCCGGGCGCGGCCACGTCCACGTAGTCGCCGTAGGACGAGAAGCCGGCCACGCTGTCGCGGCGGCTGCTGGCGCTGACGGCGATCACCTCGTCGTAGCCCGCCGGGTACTCGGGCTTGCCGTCGGGTGTGTTGCCCGCGGCGGCGACGATGACCACGCCCTTGTCGTGGGCGTATTTCACGGCGTCGTGTTCGGTGTCGGTGGAGAAGTCGGCCCCGGCGCTGATGTTGATCACCCGCGCGCCGTTGTCCACGGCCCAGCGGATGCCCTGGGCGAAGTCGTAGGTGGACCCCTGGCCCTCGCCGTTGAGCACCTTCACCGGCAGGATCTTGCTCTGCCAGGAAATGCCGGCGATACCCTTGCCGTTGTTGCCCATCGCGCCGGCGATGCCCGCGACGTGGGTGCCGTGGCCGTTGTCGTCGTAGGGGTCGTTATTGTTGGCGACGAAGTTGTGGCCGGGCAAGATGCGGCCCGCGAACTCCGGGTGGTCGGTCGCCACGCCCGTGTCGAGGATGGCGACGATCAGGTTGGGGTCGCCGGTGGTGAGGTCCCAGGCGGCCTGGGCCTGGATCGCCGTCAGCCACCACTCCTCGTCGGCGTAGCGCTCGTCGTTGGGCACGAGCAGGGGGTGGACGCGGTAATCGGGTTCGGCGTAGGCGACGGCGGGGTCGGCGCGCAGAGCGCGCACGGTGGCCGCCACGTCGAGATCGGCTCTGCCCTGCACGGCCAGGACGCCCCCCGCCGCCGGACCGGGCGCGGCCAGCCCCAGGCGGCCCAGCACGGGGGCTAGGGCCCCCTGCGCGATCCCGGCGCGCGGCTTCACCAGCACGCGGCCCGGCACCCAATCGACGGCGGTTCCGGCGACGGCGGCCCGCGCGGGCGGGGGCGCGGCGTACCCGGCCACGCCCGGCCCGGCCAGCAGGCTCAGCAGCAACAGAGCGAGCGCGCCCCCGCGCGCCCAGGCGGTAGTTCGTAGCGCATGCCCGGTATTTCGCATGGATCGTCCTTCTAACGCAGTGTGAGAGTTGGCGGAGTGCCTGCCCGGCATGGCGGCAGCGATCCGGCGCCCGGTCCCGGCGGGATGGAGAGGAACCGCGTTTATTATACCAGAGGCCGTCAAGTCTGCCTATAGGCGCTGTAAACTAAGGGAACACCGGGGCACCCGTGCGGGCCGGTTGGCCCAACACAGCGCCGGCCACCCGCCGCCTGCCGTGGTTCCCATCCTGGGTATCGGGCGCTATGGGGTGCCGGTGAAGATTACCCGATCCGGGGTACTACCGGCAACACCGTGGCCGGTAGTACCCCCGCGAATCCACGCACTCTAGCCGCGGCATCCCTACACGCGGCGGGGACGCGCGCCTGCTCCTGCGGCGGGTGGGGGCACCGGCGCGGCACCGGACCGGCCCCCAGGCCGCGGAGCAGACGCCGTGTGCCTAGCGGGTCGCCTGCCGCCGGCCCAGCAGGGCGACGCCCGCCGTCAGAAGCAGCACGGCGACCAGGCTGATGAGCAGGCTGTCCCAGGCCAGGCCGCTCCCGCCGGTGCGCGGCATGCCGGGCGCGCCACCGCCGGCAGCCGCCACCGTCAACGTCCCGTTCATGCCCTGGAAGCGGTGCGAGCCGACATCACACCAGAAGAAATAGTCGCCTGGTTGCGCCGGCGCCGTGATGACCAGGTAGCCGTCCTTGCCGGGTTCGAGTACACCCTTCGTGCCGATGATGCCCGCCGGCAGGGCGATGAAGAAGTTGTGGGGCACCTCCCCCGGCTCGATGTTCATCAGATGCAGCGCCAGTTTCTGGCCAGGGGCCGCCGTGAGGTGATCCGGGTAGAAGTGGATGTTATGGGCATGCACCTCGACCACCATGGCATCGGGCGGCGCGCTGGTGGCGGGCGGCACCATCGCGGAATCGGGGATGGCGCCACTTTGCAGTTGCACCGGCTGGGCCGTGACCACGTTCGGCGCGCCCTGGCCAGCCTGCGGTAGGGCGAAGGCGATCAGCACGTCGCCCGGCGGCGAGTTCTGCCCGGAACGCACCTGCGTGTTGCCGCCGAAGGCCATGACCACGTACTCGCGCCCATTCCGCACATACACCGCCGGGGCCCCGTTCGCCCCGCCCGCGTTCGGCTCCGTCGGCTTGTAGGACCAGAGCACCGCGCCGCTCTTGGCGTCCACGGCGTTGAACTTGCCGTTGCTCTCGCCCAGGAACACCAGATCGCCGGCCACGGTGATGCCGGAGACGGCGCGTTCGGGCACCTTCATCTGCCAGGCCAGCTTGCCCGTCGCCGTGTCCAGCGCGTCGAAAAGGCCATAGTGCTCGCCTTCCGGGTAGCTGGGCCGGTCGCTCAGCGTCGAACCGAGGGTGGCCGGGCTGCCCTGGTCCCCGTAGTAGAGCCACGGCTCATAGCCCCCGGCGGGGATATAGCTATACTTAGTGCGCGGGCTGTAGGCGGCGGGCGGCCACTCCGGCCCGGACTCGGCGCCCGGCTGCAGGACCTGGGGCTTCTCCTGCGGCGGGGTCCAGAAGGGCGCCGCCTGCTGGCCCGATACTGTCTGGGCGACCTCATGCGGAATCAGCGGGTCGGTGGCCGGCTCGGGCTGCGTGGGCGAGGCGTGCTGCCAGGCCGGGTCGGTCGGTACCGGGACTTCCTTGACGTCATAGATCGGCTTGCCCGTGCGCCGGTCGAGGATGAAATAGTAGCCGTTCTTGTTGGCGTGGCCCAGCGCCGGGATGGCCTGCCCGTTCTTCTCGACGGTGAAAAGGTGCGTCGGCTGCGGCCCGTCATAGTCCCAGAGGTCGTGGTGGACCTCCTGGAAATGCCAGCGATACTGCCCGCTGTTCAGGTCCAGCGCCACCACGGAGGCGGTGAACAGATTATCGCCCGCGCGCCCGGAGCCATCCAGGTCCGGGCCGGCGTTGCCGGTGCTGAAGTAGACCAGGCCGAGGGCGGGGTCGACCGCGGGCGTGGTCCAGACGGTCGCGCCGCCGCCCTGCCACGAATCGCCCGCCCAGGTGTCGTTGCCCACCGCGCCGGGACCGGGCACGGTGTAGAAGCGCCAGAGCAGCTTGCCGCTGGCGGCATCGTAGGCGGAGATGTGCCCGCGGCGCTCGAACTCGCCGCCCGACCCGCCGATGAGCACCTTGCCGTCCACGTACTGCGGCGCCATTGTCTCGGTCCAGCGATCCTCCCACTTGTCGACCGCGGTTTTCCAGACCACCGCGCCGGTCCTGGCGTCGAGCGCCACGAGATTGGCGTCGAGCTGGCCGATAAAGACCATCCCCTGGCCGGCGGCGACGCCGCGGTTGGTCTGCCCGCAACAGATCGCCATGGCATGGAGCGGCGGCATCTGCGGATTGTAAGTCCATTTCAGCGCGCCGGTGGTGGCGTCCAGGGCGTAGACATGGTCATGCGGGGAGGAGACATAGAGGGTGCCGTCGATAATGATCGGCTGGGACTCGAACGAGGTTGCGGGGCTGGCGACGCCGGTATGGAAGATCCAGACCGGCGCCAGTTGGGCGACATTGCCGGGATTGACCTGATCCACATCGACATAGCGCATATTACCAAGGTCATTGCCGTAAAGGGGCCAGTCGCGGTCGGCGCCGGCCTGCGCGGCCGGCCCGGCGGCCACGCGGACCTGCGGCGCGAGGGCGATCGCCAGGCAGGCGATCAGAGCGGCAAGGAGTACGGTCATCGACTTCATGACGTTTGGACCTCCTTGGTCAGATAGAGCGACGTCATCACCGGCGTCGCCTAGTTATATTCGCCTGGTAGCTGACGAATGCCATGTCCGTGCGCCCGATCGGATGGGCCGCTGGCCGGCTCCGCGGCGGCCAGGAAGCGCGCCAGGACCGGCGCACGTTACTAAGCGGGGGACAGCCCGCGGTCATGCCGCCCGCGTCGCTTCGGATCACCGTCCACCCCCGAGAATCCCGCCGCGCCGGGGCCGAGCACGCCGAGCAGGATCGCCGGCCCGCCCGGCCCAACCACGCCGGCGCGGAACCGGAAGGGATTCCCGCCGCGCGGATAGACCAGGTAGGCCACGAAGGTGGCGATTGAGAAGGTAAGGGGGTGGGCGCCCAGTACCGGGTGGACGGGGTTGCCGAAGAGCGTGATCTTGCTGTACATGAGCCGGGCCTCCTCTCGTCGGCCAGCGCATCTCTACAGCGGCATGAGCGACCAGATGCAGCAAGATTTATACCAGAATGCCCTGGACATTGTGGACTTATTGCAGTGCCGGTCCGCTTGCCGCTCAGATCAGGGCGAATCGGGAGAACCACGTGGATGATCAAGTGGAAGAGCGGCGCGCTTCGGGAGAGCGCAGACCGTGATCGCCGGCTCTAACCGGAACACCTTGCCCCAAAAACCGCGTAGGATCTCGCGCCGCCGGGGCGGTATATTAGTAGCAAGCCGATTGCGATCGCAAGCCGTGACCTGCCCATCAACCTAGTCGGGAGTTGCAATGGCGAATCTGATCACCAGTTACGGGCCGGCCCTGGCCGAAATCACGCCGGAAGAGCGCGAGCGGCTGTTGCGCTACTGCGCCCGCGTCACCGGGGACGTGCACGCCGCCGAAGATCTCGTGCAGCAAACGCTGCTGGAAGCCTGGCTGCACGCCGCCCGCATCCACACGCCGGACCTGCGCGGGCCGTGGTTGTTCGGGGTGGCCCGCAACATCTGCCTGCGCTGGCTGCGCAGCCAGGGGCGCGAAACCGCCCGGCAGATCCCCCTGGCCGGCATCGAGGACCAGGGGGACGCGCCCGCCGCGCCCGCGCTGGTCGATGCCGGCGACCCGCTGGCCGAGATCGAGCGCAGCGACCTGGCGGCGCTGCTCGGCGAAGCCCTGGCCCTGCTGCCGCCCGCGACCCGCGCCGTCCTGGTGGGCCGCTACCTGGAGGACCAGTCGCAGGCAGCGCTCGCCGCCCACCTGGGCGTGAGCGAAGGCGCCGTCGAAGCCCGGCTGCAACGCGGCAAACTGGCGCTGCGCCGCCTGCTCACGACCACGTTCCGCGACCAGCTCGCCGCCTACGGCATGGAGCCGCCCGCGACCGACGACTGGGCGCCGACCCGCATCTGGTGCCCCACCTGCGGGCAACATCGGCTGGTGGCCCGGTTTCCGGGGCCGCCCGCCAGCGTGGTGTTCCGCTGTCCGGGCTGCGACCCCGACCCCGCCGCGCCGCGATCCGAATTCCGGCTGGCGAACACGCACTTTGAGCGGTTGATCGGCAGCCTCTCGCGTCCCCGCGCCGTCCTGAACCGGGTGGCCGGCTGGGTTTATGACTATTTCACGCAGGGCGTGGCGGCGGGCGGGGTCGCCTGCACCAACTGCGGGCATCCGTTGCCGTTGCATGTCGCGCCACTCCTTGCCGGCGGCAAGGGGCAAACGGGCTATCGGCTGCTGGCCGTCTGCCCGGCGTGCGGGGAAGCCGTGTCGGTGTCCTTCAACGGGCTGGTGGAGGCGCTCCCGCCGGTGCAGCGCTTCTGGCACGCGCAGGAGCGCATGCGCCGCCTGCCCCCATATGAAGTGGATGCCGCGGGGCAACCCGCCCTGGTGATCCGCTTTGAAAGTGTAACGACCGCCGCCGGGCTGACCGTCGTCATCGCCCGCGATCCGTTTCGCCTGTTGCGCGTCGAGGGCGATCCGGCCGCCGAGTAGCCTATCACGAGATCCTTGTCACTCTGAGCGCAGCGAAGAGTCTCGTCATTCGCGCTACGCGACGAGATTCTTCGCTGCGCTCAGAATGACAAGAGACGTGTGACCAATAGCCGAGGAGAACCGCTAATGCTTGCCACGTTACGGCAGCGGAATTTTGCCCTGTTGTGGGCCGGCACGCTGATTTCGCTGATCGGCGACCGGGCCTTGCTGACGGCCTTGCCGTTTTACGTCTACGAGCAAACCGGCTCCACCCTGGCCATGGCCGGGATATTCGGCGCTTCCTACCTGCCGGCGTTCCTGTTCTCGTCGGTGGCCGGCGTGTTCGTGGACCGCTGGGATCGCAAACGCATCCTGGTGGTGACGAACCTGGTCCAGAGCGTGGTGATGTTGCTCCTGCTGCTGATCCAGCCCACCGGCTGGCTGTGGCTGGTCTTCGCCGTCACCTTTATCCAGATGACGCTGGCGATGTTCACCATGCCCGCCGAGGGCGCCCTGATCCCCAACCTGGTCGAAGAAAGCCGGCTCGTCCCGGCCAACGCGCTGACCGGGCTGGGCAACACCATTGCCCGCCTGATCGGCCCGATGGCCGGCGGGGTGCTGCTGGCGTGGTTTGGCCTGTCGAGCGTGGTGTTTATCGACAGCGCGTCCTTCCTGCTGGCGGCGCTGCTGGTGCTGCGCATCGCGGCCCCCGCCCGGCCCGCCGCTGCCCCACCCGCCGATGTCGCGGGGACGATCCGGGCATCGTGGCTGGCGCTGGGCCGGGAATGGTGGGAAGGGCTGCAACTGGTGCGCCGCACCCGCCTGCTGGTCGCCCTGTTCGTCGTCATGAACGTGACCAGCCTGGGCGGCACGCTGATCGATCCGTTGTTCGTGCCCTTTGTGCAGGTGCAGCTCCACGCGGGCGCCGAGGCCCGCGGCTTCCTCTCGACCATCGGCGCGGTCGGCGGCCTGGCCGGCGGCGTGCTGATCGGCTGGCTCGGCAACCGCATCGCGCCGCGCTACATCGTCGGCTGGGGCACGCTGATCGTGGGCGGGTTCATGCTGGTGCTCTACAACCAGACGCGGCTGGAACTCGCGGCCGTCTTGACCTGCCTGATGACCGTGGTCGTGATCGCGTCGAATGTGGCCGCCACCAGCCTGCTGCAAGCCGGCACACCCGACGAGTACCGGGGCCGCATCTACGGCGCGCTGGGCACCACCAACGCCTTGATCGGGCTGGTGTCGGTGGGCCTGGCCGGGGCGCTCGGCGAGGTGCTGGGCATCGTGCCGATGCTCGATGTCGCCGCCGGGATCACCGCCCTGGCCGGGATACTGGGCCTGCTCCTGCTGCCGCGCCCCGCCCGGCCCGCCCCCGCGCCCGCCCGCGACGAGCCGCGCGTGCCTGCCGCGGCGGCGCAGGAATAGCGGCGCAGCCAAGGATCTCATCTCATTGAGGCAAGAGACGAGATTCTTGGCTGCGCTCAGAATGACAAAGGATGCCCGACACACTATAAACCCTGTCACGATCATGGTATGCATTCAGCAACCCATGATCGTGACAGGGGACCAGCTTACCAACGCATTGTAGATAAGTAGCTAATGCTTGGTCTTGTCTACGATTTTGTAGGTGTCACCCTTTTGAGGGGTTGGCGGGAACGGCTCGCCCTTGGTTACCGTGACTTCCTTTTTGGTCGGACGACCATTGTGATACCGCTCTGCCTGCCCTGAAGTCGGCACGATTTGACCGGGCTTATAGTTCTTGCTCATTGGGCACACCTCCTTTCTATATGGAGTCTGTCGGTCACTGTGTGACCGCTCCTCCCATGACAGCTAATAGGATTATAATACTATCGCCTGGGATATGTCAATAGCAAGCTCGTCAATTATCGGGCAGAATCAGTCAATAATTGGTATCTACAGGCATGCTAACCTCAGCTTATACATGCTGCATGGTACTCTGTTTATTGGGGATATGACAACCTACAGATCCCATCCCTGAACCCCGGTCGGACTTGGTCTTTAGAACCCAAGGCTATCAGGGATGAGACTGCGTAGCCGATGCAATCTTACTCCCAATGGAACAGGCGCGCGGCCAGGGCGCTGAACAGGCCGGTGTAGACCAGCAGGCCCAGCAGGGGCAGCCATGCATTGGCCGGCAGCGCGCCGGTGATCAGCAGCGGGCGCACCAGGTCGCTGATCATGGTCGTGGGCAGCCAGGGGCCGGCGGCGCGCACGAACGCGGGCAGTTGGTCCAGCGGCATGAACGTGTTGCCCAGGAAGCTGAGCGGCAGCAGCGTGAAGATGTAGAGCATGGTGGCGACCTCGGCCCGGCGGGCCACCGCGCCCACCAGCGAGCCATAGGCGATGAAGCAGGCGCCGCCGAGCGTCAGCACGCCCACGGCCGCCAGCGCGCCGAGCGGATCGACCGGCACGCCCACGACGCCCACGCCGAAGGCCATCACGATGAGCGCCTGCACCAGGCCGAGCGCCACCTGGGCACCCGCCGCGCCGAGGGCCAGCCGCCCCACCGGCACGGGCGTGCAGGCCAGCCGGGTGAACACGCCCTGCTCGCGCCACATCACCAGGCGCATGGCGTGGTTGCTGCCCGCCAGCATGACCGTGAAGGCGACCAGGCCGGGGAAGATAAAGCGCAACAGTGACGAGTTGTCGCCGCTCACCAGCCAGAAGATACCCAGCATGAACAGCGGAGTGAGCAGGCTGCTCGCCAGGCTGACACGGTTTTTCAGCCCGGCGCGCAGCAGGGCCAGGCCGAACTGCGCCACCGGGGCCAGGGTTGCGGGGGCGGCGGCCCGCCGGGCGGGCGCCTGAGTCAAGGTCGAGTTCATGCGCGGATGCTCCTTCCGGTCAGTTGCAAAAAGACATCTTCGAGGCTCGGTTGCTGGATATGCAGGTCGCGCAGGGCCACGCCCTGGCGGCGGGCCAGGTCGAGCAGCGCGCCGATGGTGTCGGGCACGGCGTCGGTTTGCAGGCGCATGGTGACGCCTTCCGTCTGCACCGAGCGCACGCCGGGAAGCGCGCCCAGGGCGCCGGCGGGCAGGCTCGCCGCCGTGGTGATGGCGCTGGTGCCCTGCATGGCGTTGATCAGCGCGCCGGGCGTGTCGAGCGCCAGCAGCTTGCCACTATCGATGATGCCCACACGCTCGCACAGCACCTCGGCCTCTTCCAGATAGTGCGTGGTCAGCACCACCGTGCGGCCCTCGGCGCGCAACGCCCGCACGAGGTCCCACAGGTTGTGGCGTGCCTGCGGGTCGAGGCCCGCCGTCGGCTCGTCCAGGAAAAGGATCTCCGGGTCGTTGACCAGGGCCAGCGCCAGCGCCAGGCGCTGCTGTTGCCCGCCGCTGAGCTGGCCGGGCAGAGCATTGGCCTTGTCGGCCAGGGCCACGCGCTCCAGCAGCGCCAGGGCCGTGGCCCGGTTCGCGGCCCGGCCATAGAGCCGCGCGAACAGCGCCACCTGCTCCAGCGCCGACAGGTCGGGCAGCAGGCTGGTGCTCTGCAACTGCACGCCGATGCGCTGCTTCACCGCCGCCGGGCGGGTGGCCGGGTCGAAGCCCAGCACGCGCACCGTGCCCGCGTCGGGCCGGCGCAGCCCCTCGATCATGCTCAGCGTGGTCGATTTGCCCGCGCCGTTCGGCCCCAGCAGCCCGAAGATCTCGCCCGCGCCTACCCGAAAGCTGACGCCGTCCACGGCCTTGACGCCCGGATACGCCTTGACCAGATCGGCCACCTCGATCACCGGGCTCTGTACCTGAGTCTGTGTCTCCACCAATGTGTTCACCGTCTGTCTCCTTTGCCTTGCCGCATCCCCGCCTTGCGGAACGGGGGCTGCCGTTGTCATATGTGTCCATTGTAGGCGCGCGCCGCCGGACGCGGATCTGGCGCAGGGCAAGCCTGGGGGTATAGAAAAGGGCCAGCCGTCGGGCTGGCCCTGGGTGAGGGGCGGGCGTATAACTCAGGTTATAGATCGGGCAGGCGGACGGTAGCGCATCCTGCTTACCTTGTCATTCTGAGCGCAACGAAGAATCTCGTCTCGTATCCCAACGGCGACGAGACTCTTCGCTGCGCTCAGAGTGACAAGACCTGGCATTGCCCCGCGCCCGCTGTAGGGGCCGGTTTGAAACCGGCCCGCGCCTGCCCCCGCACCTGGACTCTGCGCTCCGCTGAAAGGAGCCGGGCGCGTGAGGCGGCAGGGCGGGTTTCAAACCCGCCCCTACAGCGGCATGCCGGCCTGTTTCCGCGCGCATGGCGTGCCGCAGGACCATGGTTGGCGCAGAGGGACCGTTCGTCGGGGCGGCGCTCAGCGCCGCGTGGTCAGGTCCAACGGGCTGAAACCGCGCACGCCGGAGTCCAGCCGCACGTCAGCGCTGCCGTCGTAGGCGCGGGCATAGACCTCGCCGCTGGGCGAGGTGTAGGCCAGCAGGCCCGGCCCCAGATACCAGCTCCGGCCCAGCGGCGGCGTGCTCTCCGTGCCCGTATAGAGGCGATTCACCGTGGCGCCGGTCGCTGGCCCGATAGGCCGGCTGCTGAAGGTCTCTTCCCAGCGGGAATCGTCGGGACCGCGCCCATAGGGCATGGTCGCGACCAGCAGGCGCCCGGCGCGGACTGTCGCGCGGATAATCTGGGTGTTGCCGGCCAGCGCAATCTCCGTCACCTGCACCCGGTCGTCGTCGCCAATATAGAGAATCGTGCCGGTGCGCGGGGTAATGTCCGGCAGCCAGTTCTGCCAGGCCAGCGCGAGGCCGCCCGCCGTGCCGCTCGTGTCCCAGAACAGCAGCAGCCCCAGGTCGGCAGCGGTCGTGTAGCGCACCGGGGGGCGCTCGGGGTGGGCCACGTTGAACAGGCGAATCGTCTGCCCGTCGGTCTCGGGGGTACGCAGCAGTACCTCCGGGTCGCGGCCCCAGCGCTGGACGAAGCGCGCCAGCACGCGCGGCCCCAGGATCGCGGGCCCCGCATCCTGCGGCACATCGGCCAGGACCCGCGGCGGGGCGGCGCCGGTCACATCCACCACCTGGACGGTATGGTGCAGCCGGCCCGCCGCGGCGGCGGCCTGTTGCAAGTCCAGCAGCAGATAGCGTCCGTCGGCGCTGAAGGGCGTGTAGCCGGGCACGCCGGGGCCGTCGAAGACGAGCCGGCGCCCGCCGCCGTCGGGCGCGGCCAGGTAGATACGGGTGCGCCAGTTGCCGGGGACCAGCCCCGCGGTGTCGATGAGCGCGATGTGGCGGCCATCGGGCGCGATGCCGAGCACATACCAGGCCGGGCCGGGCAGCGCCGGCACGTGGGGCACCTGGTCGTCGAAAGGCTGGTAGGCGACATGTTCGGCCTGGAGCATGCCGTAGGCGCCGATGATCTGCGCCGCGGCGGCCGCGTAACTGGCGCCCCACACGCCCAGCTCATGGCAGCCAAACGACTGGAACTGGGTGGGGTCGAGGGTCAGGGTCGCGCGGGGCGGCGCGCCGGGCACGGCGACGACCAACCGTCGCCCGCGCAACAGGGACGTGACCCGCGCCGAATCCGGGTCCAGCGTGGGCACGGGCACAGGCACCGTATCGCCACCCGGCACATCGAAGAGCACGGCGCCGTCGGGGCACACATCGAACACCTGGCTCGCGCTATCGCTGCCCGCCAGGGCCAGCCAGCCCTGCGCGCCGTAGGCATAGAGGCCGGGCGGGATAGCTTGCGGGCGCAGGGCGAGGGTGCCGCTCAGGGCCG
>DASSGZ010000606.1:0-2822 GCA_035693165.1 Chloroflexia bacterium
GACCCGTAGGGCACCGGGGTATGGATGGTCACGCCGGGCAACCCGCCCAGCATCGAGCGGCAGCGCTGGGTGATCTCGGCCGTTTGCTCGTAGATCCAGGCCCAGCCCAGATCTTCTTCCATCCAGCGCAGGCTCTCATTCATACCGGACAGGCCCGGCCAGTAGAGCGTGCCCTGCTCGTAGCGGGCGGCGCCGGGGGCAGGCACGAAGTAGCCGGAGAGGTCCATCGCCTCCGGGTCGCGGATGGAGAAGAAGCCCACGAATGTCGGCAGCAGTTCGCTGATCCGCTCGCGGCGGACGTAAAGCGCGCCCATACCCTCCACCCCGCATAGCCACTTCTGCCCCGGCACGGCGTAGAAGTCCACGTCGAGTTCGCGCACATTCACCGGGATGGCCCCGCACGATTGCGCCCCGTCCACGGCCAGGTAGGCGCCCACCCGGTGCGCGGCGGCGGCGACGGCGGCTACCGGCAGCACCGCCCCGGTGGTGAAGGCGACATGCGACATGACCACCAGGCGCGTGCGTGGCGTCAGCGCGGCGGCCACCGCCCCGGCGATGTCCCCCCCTGCGCGGTCCAGGTCCACCACCCGCAGAGTCACGCCGAAGCGCCGCGCCACGGCGTAGGCCGGCAGCAGCCCGCCCTCGTGCTCGTGGCTGGTCGTCACGATTTCGTCGCCGGGCTGCCAGTTGAGGCCCCAGCAGGCGATGTTCATCCCCTCGGTCGTATGGTGCGTGAGGGCGATTTCCTCGACCTCGGCGCCGAGCAAACGGGCGAAGCGGGCACGCACCTCCTCCCGTAAGGGAAAATAAACGTCCAGGTATGTCTGTATAGTCGCCCGCCCGCCGTGCAACTGGCGCTCGTTCTCCGCCGCCATGAGCTCGGCGGTGCGCCGGGGCAGCGGCCCCGCCGTGCCCGTATTCAGATAGACCTGGCCCTCCACCGCCGGCAAGTTCCGGCGCACCGCGGCCACACGAGGATCGATCGCCATCGTTGTCATTCCCTCCTGCCTGATGCTGCCTATGCGGCAGCGGTGATTAGCGGTTTCTCCTGGCTGCGTAAATGCGGGCCGACCTCGCATCCGCCGCTATGCCCGGCCCGCGTTCATTTCGTCCTGGCCTGCCTCCTTACCCCCTATTATAAGCCAAGGGTGCGAGTCCATGTGCCCGCAAAGCACCGCCGGAGTGGACCGCATGCCCCAGGTAGCGACTGCCGCTACTGCTGCCGCTCAGCACGACCTCCTTGACTAAAAGATAAATACTTCCAAAGTACGAGTGCCGATATATTGCATTTTGTTCTTGAGAGTGTTAAGCTAATCAATATGAGACTTAAGGTTCCCGTTGAGACGCGAGAGGGGCGACCATGAACACAGCCGTAGAGAATACCGGCGGTGGCGCGCGGACTTTCCCACCGGTAACGATTTACACCGCGAGCGATTGCCACTGGTGCGGCAAGGCCAAGCAGTACCTGGCCCGGCGGGGTGTGCCGTTCACGGAGATCGATGTGGAGGCCGACGAGGCGGCGGCGCGAGACGTGATCGCCCGCACCGGGCAGCGCGGCGTGCCGGTGATCGCCATCGGCGCGGACTTGATTGTCGGCTTCCAGCGGCGGCAACTGGACGCCCTGCTGGCGCTCGGCGCGCCCGATACGGCTGTCGAAGCCACCCTCCCCCCGGCGCAGGACACCACCGCCGAAGCAGTCGCCGCCCGCCGCCTCACCCTGACCCCCGACCAGCAGGCGACCGTGACCTACTTCGCGCAGCTTGTCGATGCGCGCGCCCTGTGCGACTATCTGGCCCGCCAGCTAGACTACACCCCCACCCACTGCGACCACACCTTCCGCCACACCACGGTCTTCCTGACGGCACATCGCTCCACCGGCGGCGATCCCGGCGCGCTGCTCGCCCTACTCCGCAGCGCCGGGATCGCGTGCGACTGCGGCTACGCCATTAACGTCTGCATGCGCTAATAGTCCGCTACGGTGATTTTTGCGGCGCAGGGGCCGGTTTCAAACCGGCACGAAAGATGCGCGGGGCAGGCCGGTTTGAAACCGGCCCCTACAGCTAACGGAATCCCCGGATCGGCCTGTCGGAAGGTCGATCAAATAACAGGTGGCCGGAACGAAGCCGGCCACCCGCCACTGATCACTGACCACTGACCACGCGTCAGGGCAACCACCCCCGCGCCTGTAAGACCTGGACGCCGAGCAGGCCCAGGCTCACGCGGAACGGGTCGGGCAATTCGGGGTGGTACTCCAGGCGGTTGCGCTCGAAGTATTGCACCAGGTAGGGCTTACCGTCGGTCGGGCTGGTCTCGGTGAAGGCTTCGCTGATCGGGTAGCCGTAGACCGGCAGCCCGCCGTGGCTCTGCCAGTAGGCGACGAACTGCGGCGCCAGGTTGTGCTGTGTTTCCGGGAAGTAGAGGCCGCCGGGAGTGGTTTGCGGCGCGGCGGGTTGGAAGGGTGGCTCGTTCACCCGCCCGGCGGTGATGGTGCGCCCCAGCAGACCAAGCAGCACGTCGTAGGGCGGGCGATTCTCCGGGTGCCACTCGAAGCGGGCGCGCTCGAAGTACTGGACTTTGTAGGAGACGCCTCGCCTCTCATCCGACTCGGTGAACTCTTCCGTAATCGGATAGCCGAACTGCCCCAGGCCGCCGTGGGCCTCCCAATAGACGCGGAAGCCGCCCTGCAAACTATGGCCTACTGCGGGGAAATAGAGCACGTTGGGCAGATGCGGATCGGGCACACGCACTGTAGGCGGCCACGGGACGGGAGTCGGGCGGGGCAGGGGCGTTGGTGTGGGGGTGGCCGTGGGCCAGGGCGCCGG
>DASSGZ010000607.1:0-2852 GCA_035693165.1 Chloroflexia bacterium
CGCCTCGAAGTGGGTCTGGTCGAGGTAGTCGCGGCGCAGCGGGTCGTTGAGTTCGGTCTGCCAGTCGAGTTTGATCGCGCCGGGGATATGGCCCTGGTCGTAGAGCAGCACATCCTCGTCACACTCCAACACCCGCAGGCCCTTATCGTGGAGATGCTCGGCCAACCACTCGGTCGAAACGAGGATATCCGGATTCGCGTAGCCCTTGAATTTCTCCTCCGATGCCATTTGTGCTCTTCTCCTTTGCACTAATACTGATCCCACCAACACTCGCAGGTTTCCGCCTACAACAGGCTGACCACGTCGGCGAAGACGGCTGCAGCCGTTGCCGCGGGGCCGGCGCTGCGACCCTGGATCTGGGTCGGGCGCTCGCCGCCATGTTCTGTGTAGAAGGCAAAATAGGACTCATCCCCGGCCAGGCGGCCGAGGGCCGTAGATTGGGGCACTTCTTCGAGACCGGCTGTGACTCCGTCGGGTTTGATCTGCGCTAAGTAGTGTAACATGTGGCCGCGCTCCCCGGCAAGCCAGACGCGTTCGGCGAAGAAGCGATCCAGGTCGCCCAGGCGCTGCCAGATCTCGCCGGGGGCGGCGCCCTCGAACCCGGCGGGCAGCAACGGCTGCAGGTGCACCTCGCCCGGTTCGAGCCGCCGGCCCAGGGCGCGGGCCAGCAGCAGCGCCGTGCGCGCCGTGTCCTGGCCGCTCAGGTGCTCGCGGATGTCGCCGGGCAGCAGGCCGCGGCTGCCCGCCTCGCGCACGGCGTCGCTGAAGAGGCGGCCCTGGCCCACCGCGGTCATAATCCAGCCGAGGGCCGGGCTGCACATCGCCACGATGGCCTGGACGGTGTCGCCGCCGTGGGCCGCGCGCTGTAGCATCTCGCCCAGCGGCAGGGGCGCGCCGAGCGCGCTCGCCCAGCGCAGGCGGCCTTTGGCGGGCGCGCACAGGGCGTCGTACTCGGCCTGCGCCCCGGCCAGCGGGGCCTTGTTTGCCAGCACCACATCATAGCCCTCGCGGCGCATCAGGGCCAGCATGGGGGCGGTGCCGCTGCCCGGCCCGGTCGCGTCGATGATGATGGCCCGGCGCAGCCCCAGTTCGTCGAGCCGCCAGAGCAGGTCGGGGCTGAAGGCGTCGGGGGCGGGCACCGCTTCGGGGGCGAGCACCTCCGGGTGCCAGCGGGTGATCGGCATGCCGTAGTTCTTGAAATCGACCGCGTCCTCCAGGGCCGCCCGGTTCCAGCCCTCCGGCACAATCCAGAGGCCGTGGCGGTCGCCCAGGCCCAGGTAGCGCAGGTTGGGATAGGCCGTGGCGCGGGCCAGGTAGTGGCGCACCAGCGCCCGGCCCACCTGGCCGAGGCCCAGTTGTAGCAGGAGGACGGGCTTGGCTTTCATCCCCGGCGCTCCGGCAGGGTCGCGGCGGCGGCGGCGGGCCGCAGGGCCAGCAGGTCGGCCAGCACGCCGGAGGCGGTGATCTCGGCGCCCGCGCCGCGCCCGCGCACGGCCAGGGGTTGGTCGCCGTAGCGGCGCGTCTTGAAGACGAACAGGCTCTCGGTGCCGGTGAGGCTGCCGGCCAGCCCGGCGCGCGGCACCTCGTGCAGGCCCACCCGCGCGCCCCGCCCGTCGATGAGCGCCAGGAAGCGCAACACGGCGTCGCGCTCGTGGGCCGCCGCCACCCGCGCGGCGTACTCGGCGTCCACATCGCGCAGGCCGGTCCAGAAGGCGTCGAGCGACACGCTCTCCAGGCCCGGCGGCACGAGGCTCTCCGCCTCGATGTCGGCCATGTTCAGGCGCAGGCCCAGCTTGCGGGCCAGGATGAGCGCCTTGCGCCGGGCGTCCACGCCGCCCAGGTCGTCGCGCGGGTCGGGTTCGGTGTAGCCCAGCGCCTGGGCGTCGCGCAGGGCGGCGCTGAACGGCTTGCCCGCCTGGATGGCGCTGGTGACGAAGCCCAGGGTGCCGCTGATCGCCGCCTGGATCTCCGCGATGTCGTCGCCGGTCAGCAGCAGCGAATCCAGGGTGCCGATGACGGGCAGAGCGGCGCCCACGGTGGTCTCATAGAGCAGGCGCCCGGTGCCGCCGCGCACCAGCGCGTCATACTCGGGCTGGTCCACGGCCAGCGGCCACTTGTTGCAGAGGACCACGTGCGCGCCGGCCTGGCGGGCGGCCAGCACGGCGGGGTAGGTGTTGCGCTCGGCGGTCACGTCCACCAGGGCTACCGCGCCGTCGCCCCAGGCCCCGCCGAAGCGGGTGACGAGTTCGGGGCCGCGGTCGAAGCGGTCCTGCACGCACTCGCCGCGCGGCCGGCGCAGGCCGCTCCAGTACTGGCGCAGCGAGAGGCCGCCGGCTTTGGCGGCCACCACCTCGCGCAGTTCGGCGCGCGTCCAGCCGTCCGGGCGCCAGACGAAGCCCGAGCGGTCGCCCAGGCCGCGATATTGCAGCCAGGGATAGCGATCCGCCGCCTCGATATACTGTGTGATCAGGGCGCGGCCCACCTGGCCCAGGCCCATCTGGACGATCCCCAGCGCTGCGGTCTCAGTCGGCATTGGTACTCCCGCTCAAGAAATCGGCGACGATGGCGCCGAGTTGCGCGTACTCGATCAAAAAGGCGTCATGGCCCCACGGCGACTCGATTTCGGCATACGTCGCCGCCCGCCCCGCCGCGTGCACAGCGGCGACGATGGCATGCTGCAAGTCGGTGGGGAACAGCAGGTCGGAACTGATGCCCACGGCCAGCACGCGCGTCTGCGGCGCGATCTGCGCCAGGGCCGCCGCCATGGACTCGCGGCCCTGGGCCAGGTCGTGCAGGTCCATGGCCCGGCTCAAGACCAGGTAGCTGTTGGCGTCGAAGCGCCGCACCAGGCT
>DASSGZ010000608.1:0-7940 GCA_035693165.1 Chloroflexia bacterium
CGCCGCCCACAGCGGCAGCACGCCGAAGCCCAGCGCGAAAGGCAGGGGACTCCAGGGGGTGCGTTTGAGCCGCACATCATACAGCAGCCCTGCGCCCAGGCCCACAGCGGTACACACCACCACCAGCGGCCCCAGCGGCACCGCCGGCACGAAGGCCGCGACCACCGCGACCCAGCCGAGCATCCGCACCCGCGCCGCGCTGATCACGCCCGCCGGGATCGGCTTATCGGGTTTGGCGAGGCGGTCCTCCGGCAGGTCCCAGTAATCGTTCCAGAGCGAGATGGCGAACTGCGTGGCGAGTTGGGCGGCCAGCAGCAGCAGCAGTGGGCCGGCGGGCGGCCGGCCCCGCGCCACCAGTACGATGTAGACGCCGAAGGCCAGCGTCGTGAACACGCTGGGGCCGAAGTGGAGCAGTTGTAGCCAGGGCGTCAGCCGGCGCATCAGGCGCCCTGCCGGGCCAGGGCCACAAGGGAGGGGAGGGTAGGCGAGCAACCTAACCCCCCTGCCCCCCTTCCCGCCGCGGGAAGGGGGGATCGCCCGCGCGCGGGTAAGCAACTCCCCTCCCCGTGGCGGGGAGGGGCCGGGGGAGAGGTTGCCCACCCACCGGGATGCAACACGATCATGCGGCTATTATAGCAGATGCGCCCGGCGCCCATCTCCGCCTTTGGGGGGAGGCGGGCGGCCCGCGAACTCCGTCCCACGGTCCTTGACACCCGGATGCGCGGGCCGGTATAATTAACGCTTGTGTGTGAATAGACGGCGCTGATAATAAACCAAAAAGCCGAATCAGGGATCGAGAAAACCGATGTTGCAAGTTTCTAATGTGAGTTTATCCTATGGCCCGCGCCTGGTGCTGGACGATGTGTCCTTCACCATCGGGCGGGGCGAGAAAGCCGGGCTGATCGGCATCAACGGCGCGGGCAAAAGCTCGCTGCTCAAGATCATCGCGGGCCACATCAGCCCCGATGCGGGCACCGTGCTGCTGCCGCGCACCGTGGGCTACCTGTCGCAGGACGTGGCCCACGAGGACCCGGTGGCGGCGGGCGGCACCGTGCGCGACTACATCTTCAGCGGCACCGGCCTGGACGAGGCTGTGCGCGAATACGAGATCCTGGCCGACAAGCTGGCGACCGTCAGCGGCGCCATGCTCGACGAGACCATGGAGCGGTTCGGCGAGGCGCAGGCCACGCTGGAGCGCCTCGGCTATTACGACGCCGACGCCCGCGCCGAGGAACTGGTCCACGGCCTGGGTCTGAAGGGCGTGACGCTCGACCGCCGCGTGGCGACGCTGAGCGGCGGGCAGAAGACCAAGCTGGCTCTCGTGCGCCTGCTGTTCCAGGGGCCGGACCTGCTGCTGCTCGACGAGCCGACCAACTTCCTCGACGTGGAGGCGGCCAAGTGGCTGATGGAGTTCCTGGGCAGCTATCGCGGCAGCCTGCTGATCATCTCGCACGACCTGGAGTTGCTCGACCGCAACATCGATAAGATCATCCGGCTGAACGAGTTCAGCCATAAGCTGGAAGAGAGCAGGGGCACCTACTCGGCCTATGTGCGCCAGACCGAGGGGTTGCAGGCGACGCTCGAAAAGGCGCAGCAACAGCAGGAGCGCGACATCGCCCGCCTGCGCAAAACCGCCGACCGGCTGCGCGGCTACGGCGCCACGCGCGTCCGCCAGGTCCATGCCCTGGAGCGCCGGGTGGCGACCCTGGAGACCAGCATGCCGGTGCTGAGCCAGAACAGCCGCCGCATGAAGATCAACTTCACCGCGCGCCAGCCGAGCAGCAAGCAGGTGCTGGACGCGCAGGGCCTCGCCAAGAGCTACGGCCCCAAGCTGGTCTTCCGCGACATCAACTTCCGGGTCGAGCGCGGCCAGCGGCTGGTCGTTATCGGCTTGAACGGCGCGGGCAAGACCACGCTACTACGCTCCTTGCAGGGCCTGACCACGCTGGACGCGGGCACGGCCACCTGGGGCGACCGGGTGCAGCCTGGCTATTACGCCCAGGAGAACGAGGGGCTCGACTACAACCGCACCGTGCTGGAGGAGGCGCTGGCCGTGCTACCCGACGACAGCAAGCGCGTGCGCGCCGTGCTGGGCCGCTTCCTTTTCACCGGGGACCGCGTGATGCAGACCGTCGGCACGCTCTCGGGCGGCGAGAAGACGCGCCTGGCGCTGGCGAAGCTGGTGCTGGCCGGGCCGAACCTGCTGGTGCTCGATGAGCCGACCACGCACCTCGACCCGATGTCGCGCGAGATTATCGGCGAAGCCTTGGCCGATTACAACGGCACGATCATCGCCGTGACCCATGATGTGGACTTTGTGGGCCAGATCAAGCCGGACACGCTGCTGATGATGCCCGCCGGCAAACTCCTCCCCTACAGCCCCAAACATAACACCCTGCTGGCCCGGTCCTGACGCCGGGCCGGCGCGGGGCCGGTTTTGTTACGAATCCTCCCCGACCAGGTCGTGGATCGTGTTGAGCAAATGGTCGATGTCGAACGGCTTGGCGACCAGCGCGTCGGCAGAGGCCAGATCCTGGCTTTGCCGGGTCAGGTTGGTCCGCGCCGACATCAGCACGACCGGGATGTCGGCCGTCGCCGGGTTGGCTTTGACCTGGCGGCACGCTTCCACGCCGTCCAGCACCGGCATCATGATGTCCATGAGGACCACATGCGGCGGGTCCGTCCGGATCTGTTCGAGCGCCTGCTGGCCGTTGGTGGCGACCATGACGGCGTATCCTTCGGTCTGCAGCAGGTCGGAGCAGATCTCCAAGATCGCCGGGTCATCGTCGACTACCAGGACCTTTGGCAAATTATCCACATTGCACCTCGTTTACCCCCCGCCGGCCCTGCGTCAGGGGGCAGCGGAAGACCCGTATTTTTCAGTAGGACAAGGATCGGCGGTGTGGCTTCCTTCCCCCCGACCACACCCGCCGGATCTCGCTGGGCCGGCCCTGTCACTTTCGGCACGGCACCCCGCTGGTGGTCTGGACTCGGTGGCGCCCGACGCCGTCCGGCAGCGGCCCAGGTGCAGATATCCGGAGTAGCACAGGGGCGGCCGGCGCCGGCCGCAACCGCGCGGCCGGCGGACGGGACGAACATATCGGGAACAGCGGGAGGCCGGTGAAAGCTTCCCAACGCAGGGCCGGTGCGACTTCCCTGGGCATCAACGCACCTCGGAATGACGGATTAGTTCGGTCTGTGTCCCAGGATGAAACGGAAACATTGCAACTGCAAAGTCCCTGCGGTTGCTCAGCATAATCTGTTCCAAGAAAGACGCCTGATAGGTGGCCCAGGTTCTGCTTGGTCGGGGTTGGCTGCTACCGGATACGTAGCGAGCGGAAGGGAGGGAGCGATGGGGATCGACCGGGGGCGCGGAATCGTACTGGGGGCGCTGCTGGTACTGGCCGCGGGGCTGGCCGTGGGCTGTGACAGCGGCAACCTGAACCCGTTCGCGCCACCGCCCACGCCCACGGCGACGCCGACCGCTACGCCTACGCCCACGGCGACCGCGAGCGCCACGCCCACCGCGACGGCCACGCCGACGAATACGCCCACGCCCACTCCCACGCCGCCGGTCCGCGCCGACGAATGCAACTATGTGACCTGGCTGGCGGGCGGTCTGTTGAACCTATTGCTGCGCGCCGATGCGCTCTCCCGCGACGAAGCCGCGCTGCACAACACCAGCATCTTCGACTCCAACTGGCGCAAGCAGACCATTACCGACCTCGCCGCCATCCGCGACGCCGCCGCCCCGGTGCGCACCGGGTACACCGGGCCCGCCCCCACGGCCTTGCTCGATCTCGACTTCGAGGCCCGCACCTACGCCGCTCAGGTCTACACGGCCAGCGCGACGGCGTATGGCGCCCTTACTGACTACGATATCTTCGCCTTCAACGACGCCTACACCGCCTTCGCCCCGCTGCGCGACGCGGGCAGCCGCCTGCTGGCGCACCTGGACAGTTGGGCGCGCGGGCGCGGCCTGCCCGGCTTCGTCGGCGCTGTCCAGTCGTGCAGACGGTAAGGCGAGTGCTGAGTGCGAGGCGGGCGAAGTATCCTTGTCACTCTGAGCGCAGCGAAGAGTCTCGTCGCTGCGCTCAGAGTGACGGGCGGGGCGTGGGGCGCTAGGCCGGGTTCGGGGCCTGGAGGGCGGCCAGCACCCGTTCCGGCGTCATCGGTTGCTGCGTGACCCAGGCGCCGGTGGCGTCGTGGATGGCGGCGGCTATGGCCGGAGCCAGCGGCACCAGGGGCATCTCGGCCACGCCGCGGGCGCCGTAGGGGCCGTTCGGGTCGGCCAGTTCCAGGATCACCGGGATGATCTCGGCGGGCATGTCGAGCGTGGTGGGCAGCAAGTACGTGCTGAGGTAGGGCGTCAGCACGCGCCCGTCGCGCATCTGGAAGTGTTCCAGCAGGGCATAGCCCAGCGCCTGGGCCAGGCAGCCCTCGATCTGGCCCTCCACCTGCTGGCGGTTGATGGCCTGGCCCACGTCGTGCGTGCTGATGATGCGCAGCACCTGCACGTTGCCGGTGAGCATATTGACCTCCACCTCCACCGCCTGCGACACATAGCCGTAATTGTAATTGGGGTGCCCGGCGGTCGTCTCCGGGTCGAGCGGCGTGGTGCGGTCGGGGCGGTACTGGACGGTGCCGCGGGCCGGGCGCTCGCCCGCGTTCCACGCCTGGAGCGCCTTCTGGGCGGCGTCGTGGACGGCGCGCCCGCCCATGAAGGTCATGCGCGAGGCCGAGACGCTGCCCGTGTTGGGTGCCTGGCTGCTGTCGTTGGTGACCATCTCGATCAGCGGCGCCTCCCCGGCGCCTTCGGGCCGCTCGAAGGGCAGGCCCAGCGTCTCGGCGGCGATCTGCTTGAGGATGGTGTGCACGCCCTGGCCCACCTCCGCCGCCCCGGCGCGCACCGTGGCGTGCTCGATTTGCTCGCCGCCGTGCAGTTCGACCGTGGCCGTGGCCTGTTCCGGGTAGCCGAACGAGTAGCCGATGTTCTTGATGCCGGAGGCGATGCCGATGCCCCGGCGCAGGTGCGGCGTGGCGGGTTGCGGGCGCGGCGTGCCGTAGCCGAAGCGGGCGCGCGCTTCCTCGACGCAGCGTTCGAGCACGGGCAGTGCGCTCACGCCGGGCGGCAGCGGCTGCTGGCTCGACTCGATGCTGCCCTCGCGGTAGATGTTGATGCGCCGCATCTCCACCGGGTCGATGCCGAGGGCGTGGGCCAGGCGCGTGACCATGATCTCGGCGGCGAATTGCGCTTGCGGTGCGCCGAAGCCGCGGAAGGCGCCGCTGGGCACGTTGTTGGTGTAGACAGCGTAGCCGTCGGCGGTGATGTTGGGCACCTCATAGGTGCCGTTGGCGAACACCGTGGCGATCTTGACCACCTCGACGCTCGTCGAGGCATAGGCGCCGCCGTCGGCCACCACCTCGGACTCGACGGCGATGATATGGCCGTCGCGCTTCGCGCCCCAGCGGCAGCGCACCGTCATGGGGTGGCGCTTGTGGTGCGCGGTCATCGACTCCTCGCGGCTCCAGATTATGGCCGTGGGGCGGCGCAACTTCCAGGTCGCCAGGGCCAGCAGGTGCTGGATCGACAGGTCTTCGCGCCCGCCGAACGCCCCGCCGATGGCCGCGTAGCGCACCACCACCTCGTCCTCCGGTAGTTGCAGCATGGCGGCGATCTGGCGGCGGTCCTCGTGCAGCCACTGGCCCGCCGTCTCGATGACCAGCTTGCCGTACTTGTCGATGTAGGCGACACCCGCTTCCGGCTGCAAGTAAGCGTGTTCCTGCCAGGACGTGCTATACTCGCCTTCCAGCACCACGTCGGCCTCGGCCATGGCGCGCGCCGCGTCGCCCTTGCGGATCTTGACGTGTTCCAGCACGTTGCTGCCGTGCTTCTCGTGGACCAGCGTGGCATCCGGCGCCATCGCCGCGCGGGCGTCGCAGACCACGGGCAGGTCTTCGTAATCGACCTTGACCAGCGAGGCACCCACGGCAGCAGCTTCCGCCGTCTCGGCGGCCACCAGCGCCACCCGGTCGCCGACGTAGCGCACCACGTCGCCGCAAAGGGCGGGCTGGTCGGCGTCGATCAGGCCGTAATAGTTGTAGGGTACGTCGGCGGCGGTGAGCACGGCCACCACGCCGGGATGTGCCAGCGCGGGGCTGGTGTCGAGGCCCAGAATGCGCGCATGTGGCCGCCCGGCGAAGACAACCTTGAGGTGCAGCATATCGGGCTTGATCAGGTCCGCCGGGTAGGCCGTGGCCCCGGTGACTTTGCCGCGCGCATCGATTCGCTTGACCGAGGCGCCAATCAGTTCGGTCATACTGCCTCCGCCTTCACACTCAACATGGCGTCCAGGATCTTGCGGTAGCCGGTGCAGCGGCAGAGATTGCCGCTGATGGCAACCTGGACCTGGTCCAGATTCGGGTCGGGTTGTTCCTCCAGCAGCTTGGCTCCGGCCATAATCATGCCGGGGATGCAGAAGCCGCACTGTACGGCGGCATGGTCGATGAACGCCTGCTGCAAGGGGTGGAGGGTATCGTCCGGGGCCAGCCCCTCGATGGTGGTGATCTGGGCGTTGTGGGCCTGCGCAGCGGGCACCAGGCAGGACATGGCCGCCTGGCCGTCGATCCAGACCGTGCACGCGCCGCACTCGCCCTCGGCGCAGCCCTCCTTGCTGCCGGTCAGCCCGGCGTCCTGGCGCAAGGCGTTGAGCAGCGTCTTGTCCTGCGCCTCGGCGAGGCTGTAGCGCTGCCCGTTGATCGTCGTCTCGATAGTGCCCGCGAACGGTTCGCCCGTGCTCGGGCCGGGCCGGCCCGTATCGAGCAGGATGCGGCGCGCCGGGAAGCCCTGCGCTTGCGTGCCCGCCGCGATGCGCCCCAATCCGTCGGCGACGAGGGCGGCCAGGGTCGCCAGGCGGTAGTTGGCCGAGCCGCGCAGATCGCCGATAGGCTTCACGTCGGCGCAGGCCAGCCGCCCGGCCTGCGCGCACACCTCCGGCGTCAGTTGCTTGCCCGCCAGGAACGCCTCGGCCTGGCGGGCATGGACGATCGTCGGCGCGAGGCAGCCCATCGTGATCTGGGCCTCGCGCACCGTGTCGCCGTCCAGGGTGACGACGAAGGCGACGTTGATCACGGCGATGGCCTGGGCGCGGCGCAGCCCCAGCTTGGTGAACAGGCCGCGCTGGTCGGCGCGCAGGGCCGGGAAGCGGATCTCGCGCAACAGTTCCTGCGGCTGGATCACCGTACGCCGCACGCCGGTGTAGAACTCGGCCAGCGGCACCACGCGCTCGCCCTCCCGGCTGATCAGCACCACCTCGGCGCCGAGCGCCATGAGCGGCGTGATCGTGTCGTTGGCCGGGGAGCCGGTGATCACGTTCCCGGCCACGGTGCCGCGGGTGCGGATCTGCGGCGCGCCCACTTCAAGGCACGCCTGGGCCAGCGGCAAGGCGCCCGCCGCGCAGGCGTCGGACGCCAGCACGTCGTTATGCGTCGCCAGTGCGCCCAGGCGGATCTGCCCCCCTTCGGCGCGCACATATTTCAGATCGGGCAGCCGGCTGATGTCGATGACCGTCGCCGTGGGCCGGATGCCCCGCTCGACTTCCACGATCAGATCCGTGCCGCCCGCGACCACGCGGGCCTGCCCGGCGTATTGCTGCAACAGCCGCAGGGCTTCCTCCAGGGTGGTCGGTTGGAGATAGGTGTGCCACATCGCATGTTCCCCCTGCCTGGGCGCCATCGCGCCAGGCCGTGCATTTTTGGTTAACGCCGATCTTAGCAGATCTTGGCCGGGAATACAACGCCGTGTCGCGGTGGGGACAACCTCACCCCCGGCCCCTCCCCGCCGCGGGGAGGGGCGATTGCCTTACTGCTTTGGCTGGCTAATTTCCGGCAGTTGGAGGTCAAATGCCGACCTAATGTGTTCAAACTCTTCTGATGCGGAC
>DASSGZ010000609.1:0-6448 GCA_035693165.1 Chloroflexia bacterium
CCACGGAAACGCCCACGGCGACGAACACGCCGACCAACACGCCGACCAATACTCCGACCGTCACGCCGACGAATACACCAACGGATACCCCGACCAATACGCCAACCAACACGCCGACGGATACCCCGACGAACACGCCGACGAATACGCCAACGGATACCCCGACCAATACGCCAACGGATACCCCGACCAATACGCCAACCAACACGCCGACGAATACGCCGACCGACACCCCGACTAATACCCCGACCAATACCCCGACGGATACGCCGACGCCGACGAATACCCCGACAGATACGCCCACGGACACGCCGACGCCGACCGATACGCCGACCAATACTCCAACGAACACGCCGACGAACACGCCGACGAACACGCCGACGAACACGCCGACGAACACCCCGACCAATACGCCGACGGACACGCCGACCGATACGCCAACAGCTACCGATACGCCGACGAATACGCCGACGGACACGCCGACGCCGACGGACACGCCGACCAACACGCCGACGAATACGCCGACCAACACGCCGACCAACACGCCGACCAACACGCCGACGAATACGCCGACCAATACGCCGACCAACACGCCGACCAATACGCCGACGTTTACCCCTTCGCCCACTCCCACGCCATCCGGCCAGGGGTGCACTCCCGGCTTCTGGCAAGGTGGGCTGGGCGTGACGTTGTGGAATCAAGGGCCGCCCGATCCGGACTGGGCCTTGCATGGCGGCCTCGGAACCAATCCGTACCGCACGACGCGGTTGTTCAATTCGTTCTTCACGCCGGTGTCGTCGTTGAACGGTAAGACGATGCTGGATCTGGTCGGCACAGGCGGTGGCAGCAGTCCCCCGCGCAAGGCGGCCCGTGACGTGGTGGCGGCCTATCTCAACAGTGCCTTCGGCCTGAACTTCCCGTACACGCCGCCGCAGGTCGCCGGTCTCTGGAGCGATGCCGTCGCCCACAACTCGTTCGACGCGCTGCACAACCTGCTGGCGCCGATCAATCAGGTGAACTGCACAATACACTAGTCCCCGCACGGGCGCGGCGGGGTTTTTGACGACAAGCCGCGCGGGTGGGGCACATCTGCTCCACCCGCGCCGGATCCCCCAAGCAGACGGCCCGGCGGCTCCGGGTGTGCCTGCTTCTCGCCCGGCTGCGTGGGTGGCCGGGCGCCCCCTGCCCCTCGCCCCGGCGCCGCGCGTGGGTGCCTCCGGCCCCACCCGGCGCGCAGGCCCCCGCAGTAAGGCCGCGGCGGGTGTACTCACCCGCCGCGGCACCCCCCTTTGATTTACCTGGCTTCTTCGCCGTCCCGGTTCCTAGCCGTAGTGGTGCCCCGACTGGTTGGGGGCGGGGCCGAGCGAGTCGAAGTAGAGCTGGTCGGGGTAGCACCAGCCCCACTCCTCCTCCGGCTCGAACGACTGGATGACGGGGTGCCGGCTGGTGTGATAATGGCCGGTGGCGTGCTTGTTCGGGGAGTTGTCGCAGCAGCCGACATGGCCGCACTCGGTGCAGAGGCGCAGATGGACCCAGGTGTCGCCCGTCTTGAGACAGTCTTCGCAGCCGAGCGCGCTGGGCTGGACCGCGTGGACGTGTTCCGGGGTGAGGTGGGGGCAGGCTTCGGTCATGGTGTACTCCTTCTCCTGGCCGCGCAGTGGGCTTCGCGGGGCGGACCAAGCCGCAGATCCCGCCGGCGCGAGTAGTGAGACAATAGGGCCATTATAGCGCCGTGCCCCCGGTCTGAGCAACCGGTGCCGCCCGTCATGCCTTCCGCATGCGGATGCGCCCTATGTGCGGATCGCACCGCAGAGACGCCGAGGACGCAGAGATTATTAAAATAGGGGTTGTTTGCAGGCGTGATAAGTCTTATTCTTGACCCCAGCCTATTAAACCTCTGCGTTCGCGGCGTCTCTGCGGTGCATAGGAACGGATGGCAGCCCCACACGCTTGACAAACCGGGTATAATGTGGGCAAGCACGCCCGGACGCACCCTCTGGCGGGCTGCAGCGGGACCCATCCACCCATAGTTATGGAAGAGCCGAATCTCCCTATGAGCGATGCACTCACATTCGATCTGACCCGCGCCATTATTTACGAGATTACCGCCAGCATGGCGAAAAACGCGGACTATCTCACGCAGTTGGATAAGGCCATCGGCGACGGGGATCATGGCCGGAACATGCTCACGGGCTTTCAGAGCGTGCAGCAGGCCATCGAGCCGTTGCCGCCCGGCACGCCCGGCATTTTATTGCGCTCGGCGGGCATGACGCTGGTGACGACGGTGGGCGGGGCGTCGGGGCCGCTCTACAGCACGGCGTTTATCGCGGCGGCCATCGCGGCGCACTGGAAAGAGGCGCTGCAACTGGTCGACCTGGCCCACATGACGAAGAGCGCCGCCGACGCGCTGGCCCGGCGCGGGCGCTGCCGCCTGGGCGATAAGACGATCCTGGACGCGCTGGACCCGGCGGCCCGCGCGCTGGCGGCGGCGGCGGAGGACAATAAGAGCCTGTTGTACGGCCTGCAAGCCGCCGCGGACGCCGCCCGCCAGGGCATGGAGGCGACCACGCCGATGGTGGCGCGCTGCGGGCTGGCGATGCAGTATGGCCCCGGCTCGGCGGGCCACCAGGACCCCGGCGCGACCTCCTGCTATTTGATGTTCGACGCGGCCGTGCGGACCTTCCGGCAGATGTGTCCGCAGGCGCGCTGAGCGGGCCTCTCCCCCAACCCCTCCCCGGAGCGGGGAGGGGAGTCACGTTTTCCCCCCTGCCCGCGCCGGGAAGGGAGTAGGGGGAGAGGCCCGTCTCCCCCTGCCCGCGCCGGGAAGGGGGTAGGGGGGTTAGGCCCGTCTCCCCCTGCCCGCGCCGGGAAGGGGGGCAGGGGGGTTAGGCCGGCGCGAGGAAGAGAGGCGCGGATGCTGGAAACGGGCGCCGAGAGCGGGCTGGCGGTGCTCTGCGCGGGGCTGGCGACGATGGGCGCGCCCGCGCTGGTGCTCGATGCCGCCGGGGCCGTGGCCTATGTGACGCCCGCCGCGGCGCAGTTGCTGGCGCGGGACGCGACCGCCATCCGCGGGCAGCCCTGGGCGCCGCTGTGGGCCGACCTGTGTCCCGGCGGCCCCGTGCTGGGGGGCGTGCCCCGGCGCATGGACGTGCGCTGCGGCGCGGCGACGGTGGCCGTGCGCGCCTGGCAGCGCCCCGTGGCCGGCAGCCCGCTCACCCTGGTCCACCTCGAAGACCTCTCGGCGGAGGATGCCCGCGAACGCGAGGTCTTGCGCATCTTCCGCGACTCGCAGCAGCAGGCCGACGACCTCTTCGCCCTCTACCAGATCACGCAGTTCCTCAGCGCGGCGCAAGAGCTTGACCAGTTGTGCGCCATCTTCCTGCGCGAACTCGAACGCATGACCGGGGCGGAGACGGCGTGCCTCTACCTCGCCACCCCGCCCGCCGGGCTGGCGCCGCAGGTGTGGCACGGCCTGGCCGCCGATCCGCCCGCCCAACCCGACAGCGAGACCGCCGCCGCCTGGCTGCAGGCGCGTAGCGGCGACCAGCAGGTGCTGGCGCTGCCGCTGCTGGCCGAAGAGCGGCTGATCGGGCTGGCGCTGCTGGCGCACCAGGGCGTGTCGGGCCGCGACCTGCGCTTCCTGCACACCGTGGCGCGCGAGATGGGCACGGCGCTGCGGGCCATGATGGGTCGCCAGGCGCTGCTGGCCCAGGAACAGAAGCTCGAAGCCATCGTCATGGGCACGACCGACGCCATCATCCAGGTGGCGCCGGGCGGGCGGGTGCAGGACTTCAACCGCGCCGCCGAACTGCTCACCGGCTACACCACGGCGGACGCGCTCGACCAGTCGTGCGCCGAGGTGCTGAGTTGCGCCGATGGGGCGGGCTGCGGCGGGGCCTGCCCGTTCGCCCAGGTGCTGGCCTCGCGCGAGCCGATCCCCTACGCGGAACTGCTGGTGCGCGCGCCGCACGGCCCGCGCCACGTGGCCGCCAGCGTGGCCGCGCTCGATCTCGACCCCCACGACGCCCCCGCCGCCGTGGCGATCCTGCGCGACATGACCGAGCAGAAGCAGATCGAGCAGATGAAGTCCGATTTCCTGATCACCGTGTCGCACCAACTGCGCACGCCGCTGGCGCTGCTGCGCGGCTACAGCGAGACGCTGCGCCACCTCGATCTCACCCCGCGCGAGCAGAGCACCTGCGTGACCGGCATCGCCGAGGCCACCGAGCGGCTGGCGCGGCTGGTCGAGCAGATCCTCGACGTGACGCGCATCGAGGACGGGCGCCTGGAACTGCACCGCGAGCCGGTGCGCCTGGTGGATGTCGTGCGGCGGGCGATCACCGGGCTGCCCTACACGGCCTACCGGTCGCGGGTGTGGGCCGAGGTGGCGCCCGACCTGCCGCTGCTCGCCGCCGACCCGCAGCGGCTCGAACAGGTGGTGCTCAACCTGCTCGACAACGCGCTCAAATACTCCTCGCCGGCGGGGCCGGTGCTGGTGCGGGCGCGGGCCGGGGCGGGCTATGTCGAACTCCAGGTGCGGGACGAGGGCATCGGCGTGCCCGCGGCGGACCAGGCCGGGCTGTTCACCAAGTTCCAGCGGGCCGAGAACGCGCGCCGCTTGCAGGTGCCGGGCACGGGGCTGGGGCTGTTTATCTGCCGCAGCATCGTCGAGGCCCACGGCGGGCGCATCAGCCTCGAAAGCACGCCGGGCGCCGGGACGTGTGTCACCTGCCGGCTGCCCATCCATCTAGAAGGGACCTGATCCATGGCGGCGATCCTGGTGGTCGAAGACGAAGCCGGGCTGCGCGACCTGATCCAGCTCTGGCTGGAGCGCGCGGGCTATGAGTGCCACACGGCGGGCAGCGGGCGGGCGGCCCTGCGCCTGTTCTACGATACGCACCCCGACCTGATTTTGCTCGACCTGGCGCTGCCCGAGATGGACGGCTGGCAGCTCTGCGAGCGGATTCGGGAGGTCTCGCAGGTGCCGATCATCATGGTCACGGCGCGCGCCGAGGAGCCGGCCAAGGTGCGCGGCCTGCAGATGGGCGCCGACGATTATGTGACCAAGCCGTTCGGCTTCCCGGAACTGCTGGCGCGGGTGCAGGCGGTGTTGCGCCGCGCCGCCGCGAGCCGCCCCGAGCGCGAAGTCTACCACCAGGGCGATCTCATCCTCGACCCGCAGGCGCACCGGGCCATGCTGGGCGGGGCCGACCTGAAGCTGACGCCCACCGAATACCGCCTGCTGGCCTTCCTCATGCAGCACAGCGGCCAGTTGCTGACCCACCGCCAGATCCTCGAAGGCGTCTGGGGGCCGGCCTACGCCGACGACCTGGACTCGCTGCGCATCTACATCCGCAACCTGCGGCGCAAGCTCGAAGCCGGCAGCGGCGCGCGCTACATCGCCACCGAGCATGGCCTGGGCTACCGCTTCCTCAAGACCGCGCCCGCGCCGCCCGACCTCCCCGGCGGCGTGCTGAGTGCGGAGTGCTGAGTACGAGTGGTCAGTGGTCAGTACGCGGCGCCCGAACCAACCTCTCCCCCGGCCCCTCCCCGTCGCGGGGAGGGGAGCACGCCGGCGCCCGAACCAACCTCTCCCCCGGCCCCTCCCCGCCGCGGGGAGGGGAGATCGCGTTTTGCGCCAGCGTCGCCCCCCTTCCCGCGGCGGGAAGGGGGGTTGGGGGGTTAGGTTGGTCCGCTCGCCGGGGTCAGGCCGCTGGGTCCTCGGCGGCCGGCGGGAGCTCGTGCGCCTGGATGTAGCGGGCGATGGTGGCCGTGCGTTGTGCGGGCGTGGTGCAGTCGGGGCACGGCATCAGCGGGCGATTGCCGACCGGGCCGGTCGTGGTGCGCAGCCAGCGCATGTCCCGGCAGGTGGGACAGCGCGTACCCGTGCCGCGGCACTCGGGGCAGGGCCAGGGCTGCTCCTCGTGCGCGGCGTACATGCTGCCGCCTTGCTGGCCTGTGCCTTTACACGGCTCACAGCGCAGCCGCTCCCGCGCTGCCAGCGGCAGTTTCGGATAGACGGCCAAGAACAAGCTCGCGGAGTTGGGCGGCGGCGGCGTCTTTGCGGGCGTCGAGGTCGCTAGCATCTGCTTGAGCTGATCGTGTAGCGAGTGAAACCGGTCCATGAACGGGGGCTCCTGTGGGTGGGTGGTGGCGGGCGTAGGCCAGGGCGCGGCGCATCCACTGCCGCCAATCGGCCGCGGCGTCGGCGGGCACGGCCCGGCGCCCGGCGCGGATCTCGTCGCGCCATTTGTCGGTCTCGTGGGCGGCATTGACCCCGGTGGGGGATACGCCCAGGGTCGCGCATTCGGCAGCCAACCAGCCGGTGAGCGTCTCCGTCATCGTGAAATGTTCAAACGCAGGGGGAGAGGGGGCGCCGTCGCTCTCTCTCTCTCTGGTGTTAATCTCTGACGTAATCTCTGTAGTAGTCTCTGGTATCGTCGGCGCA
>DASSGZ010000610.1:0-25453 GCA_035693165.1 Chloroflexia bacterium
GCGCATTCCCGCGCAAGGTGGGCGGCTACGTGCGCTCCGTGGCTCGCGTCCTCCCCTTCTCCCTCTGCCTGGATCAGGCCATGGCCGCCCAGCGTGTCCTGCGCCGCCGCGGCCGCCGCGGGCGGGATGCCGGCGGGCAGGCTAGCGGCCAGGTCGCTGCGGTACACCGCCGTGCCGATGCTGCCCAGGATGGCGATGCCCAGCGCGCCGCCCAACTCCGAACCGGTCTCGGCAATGCCCGAGGCCGCGCCCGCCCGCTCCGGCGGCGCGCTGCCGACGATCAACTCCGTGGTCAGCGCGAACAGCGGCGAGAGCGCCAGGGCGATGATCACCGACGCGGTCACCAGGACGGCGAGGCCGGAGGATGACCCGGCCAGCAAGAGCAGGCTCAGCCCCACGGCCGCCAGCGCCAGGCAGGTGCTGATGACGAACGCCGGGCGCAGGCGGTGCAGCACCCGCGGGGCCAGGTTCGAGCTGACAATGAACCCGATGGCCGAGGGCACCGACCACAGGCCCGCCTCGAACGGCGCCAGCCCCAGCACGAGTTGCAGATACTGCGCGATGAACAGGAAGTAACCCACCACCACGAACACGCCCAGCACGTTGGTCGCCAGCGCCGCGCTGAACGAGGGAATGCGGAACAGGCGCACGTCGATCATCGGATCGGCCAGGGCCAGTTGGCGGCGCACAAACGCCACTCCGACGCCCAGCCCGACGACGATGGACAGCGCGGGCACCAACTCCAGGCCATGCTGTGCGATCTCCTTGAGCCCGTAGATCACGCCCAGCATGGCGACCAGCGACATCGCGGCGCTGCGTAGATCCAGGCGCCCCGCCGCCGGATCGCGGAACTCGGGCAGAACACGCGGGCCCAGCACGAGCAGCACGGCCATCACCGGCAGCGCCAGCAGGAATACGGACCCCCACCAGAAATGCTCCAGCAACAGGCCGCCCAGCACCGGGCCGATGGCGCCGCCCGCCGAGAAGGCCGAGATCCACACGCCGACGGCGACCGACCGCTGCCGCGGGTCGCGGAACATGTTGAAGATCAAGGACAGCGTGGACGGCGCCAGCGTGGCACCGGCCACCCCCATGAGCGCGCGGCTCACGATGAGCATCTCGGCGCTGACCGCAAACGCGGCGATCACCGAGGTGATACTGAACACAGCGGCCCCGATCAGCAGCAGCTTGCGGCGCCCGATGTGGTCGCCCAGGGTACCCATCGTGACCAGTGAGCCGGCGACGAGGAAGCCGTAGATGTCGATGATCCACAACAACTGCGTGGTGCTGGGCTTGAGGTCCTCGCTCAACCGGGGCACCGCCAGGTGCAGCACGGTCAGGTCCATCGAGTAGAGCAGGCAAGCCAGGGTGAGCACGGCCAGTCCGACCCACTCGCGGGTGGTGGCGCGGGGCGCGCGTTCGGCGCTCGCCGGCGCTCGTGTTTCATCAGCGGTGTTCATAGCTCCTCCTTTACGGGTTCCAGTACCCCACCTGTTTCAGTTTCCGGTATACAGAATCTATCCCGGCGGGGCCGGGGAATGCGGAAGCAAAATCAAGCCTTCACTTCAAAATTTATTGTATAAACTTTCCTCTTTCAAACCGGGAGAATTTGTTGTATAATAAGGAGTATGAAAAATCGCACCTACAACCAGTATTGCGGGCTGGCCTATGCCCTGGATGTCGTCGGTGAGCGGTGGACGCTGCTGATTGTCCGCGAATTGATCGCCGGGCCGCGCCGCTTCAAGGATTTGATAGAGGGGCTGCCGGACATCAGCACCAATTTGCTCGCCGATCGGCTGCGCAGCCTGGAACAACAGGGGATTCTGCGCCGGCGCGTGCTTCCGCCGCCGGCCGGGTCCACGGTCTATGAACTGACCGACGTGGGGCAGGGGTTGGAAACGGCGCTGCTGGAGTTGGGCAAATGGGGTAGCCGGTTCGTGCCGCCGTCAGCCGAGGGCGTCACCGTGCTGGGCTTGAATTCCTACGCGCTGACCCTCAAGACCTTTTTCCGGCCCGAGCAGGCGCAGGGGCTGGACGAGACCTATGAGCTGCACATCGGTCGGGAGGTCTTGCAGGTGCAGATCGCGGAGGGCACGATTGAGGTGCAGCAGGGAACTGCGCTCAAGGCGGGTGCGGTGTTTCACACCGATATCGAGACCTATCTGGCGCTATTGCTGGGCCAGATCGCCCCGGATGCGGCCATAGCCGGGGGCCGTATCCGCGTCGAAGGCGACCCCGCCGCGCTGAGTCGCCTGCTGGCAGTGTGCGGGGTGCGCGGCGGGCATTAGCACAGGCCGGGGTTAGCCGGCCCCGGCGGGCCGGTTCGCCGCGCGGGCCGTCACCGGCCCGAGCATGCCCGACACTTCCTGCCCTGGGAACACGTAGTGCGTGGGGCTGACGGCGCGCAGGTAGGGCGCCAGCGTGTTGCAGACGAGTACCTCCACCGTGTTTTGCCCCGGCTGGGCGGCCGCCGTGATGTCGAAGCGGTAGGGCGACCAGACCCGCACCCCGCAGGGTTGCCCGTTGACGGTCACTTCCGCGGTGCCGCGCACCCGCCCCAGGTCGAGGATCAGCCGCCCGGTGGGCAATGCGTCCAGGGCCAACTCCGTGGTGTAGCGCACCCCGCCGCTGTAGGCGTCGAGGCCCTGCGCGGACCACTCGCCGGGCCGGATGCGCCCCGCACCGATCTCGTAGGTGACCGGGCCGGCGAACACGGCGCCGCCGCTGAGGTTATCCGCGGGCACCATCCGCAGCACCGCCTGCCGCGCCGCAGCCGGCACGCCGCCCAGCCCAGCCTGCTTGACCGCGCTTTCGCTTACCTCTACCTCGACCCCATCCACCCACAGCCGCACCTCGCCGTCCACGGGCAGGTGGATCGCCGTGGTGCCGGGCGGGATCTGCCAGCGGAACCACTCCACCCGGCGGCTGCCGAAGGCGTCGGGCACCAGCGGCAGCACGGTGTCGTCGTGCGGCATGTCTTCGAGCCAGTCGGCATCGGGTAGCGGGTGCGGGCGGCGCCAGAGGTTGGCAAACGCCACGTCCATCTCGCCAAAACCCTCGCTGGCGTCGATGGCCGGCTGGTCGATCCACTGCCGGCGGCGCAGGGCCGCCGGCTGCGCCGGGCCGTCGTCGCGCTGGACCGACCAGTCCGCCCCGGTCATCAGGCCGGCCGTCTCGCCGCCCGCGCCGTGGATCAGCGCATCGGCGACCAGCGCCACCGGCCGTCCGGGGTCGAGCACTTCAAGCACCACGCTGTTCGCGCCTTGCCGCCAGGCGCTGGTGGTGTAGGGCTGCACCCGCCCGACCAGGTACGGGTCGAATCCGCCCTGCCGGCCCACCTCCACGCCGTTCACGATCACCCGGCAGGGGTCCGCCGTGCCGATCTGGATCGTGCCCTCGACAGGTGCAAAGGGCAGATCCAGCGTGGTCGAGAAGCGCAGACGCGAGTCGCGCACCGGCGCCCCGGCGATGGTCAGCCACTCGGGCCGGGTGTAGCGTGCCGGGTCGCGGATCAGCGCCCAGGATGCGCGCAGGTTGGCGCGCGCCTCGGCCACCAGTTCCCATTCCAGCACATTGCGCCCCTGGCTCAGAGTCACCGGCGTCATCCAGAGATAGCCGGGGGGCGCCTCGCCGCACGGCTCGCCGTTCAGCCAGGCCCGCTTCGCGCCGGGGCCGCCGAGGGCCAGGTAGGCGCGCTGTTCGGCGGGCGACGCCACGGTGGTGCGGAAGCGGACGCCCTCGCCCGGCGCGGCGGGACCAAACAGGAGAAATTCCTGGGGCACGCGGGCCTTCGGCCCGAGCGTCGAATAATGGATCGGGTCGCGGGCGATGCCGCGCGAGCGCGAGTATACTGCCGGCTGCCAGTCCGCGGGGGCGAGCGCCTCGCCGTCTGCGAGAGCCGCGCGGGGCGCCGGTAGCCTGTCCGCGGGCAGAGGCCCGGTCCACCAGCCGTAGGGGCCGAAGGTCGCCTCGACCGGCTGCCAGTCACCCGCCGCATCCGCCGGCCCGCTGCCGGCCGCCGAGTCCTCGCCGGGGCGCTCGATGCGATGCTCGAAGCGCCAGGTTTGCACGGGCGGCGCGCCGGGCGCGGCGGGCAGGGCCAGGTCGCCGTAGCGGTTGTCGAGGGTCGGCACGATCTCGCTCTGCCAGTCATCCAGCGTGGCCAGTGTTTTCTCGCCACCGGTGGCGACCGCTTCCGGCACCTGTTCCACCGGCTCGGCGGGGTCGGACCAGACCAGCAGGGCAGCCGGGCCGTCCTCAAACGGGATCTCCACCTCCACCCCATCGGCGACGGGTGTGGCGGCGAGCGCGCGCCGCTGGCCGGTGGCGGCGTCCCAGAGTTGGGGCGCGCCGGTGACTCCGCGCACCCGGACGCGCATCCGCCGCTGGTAGTCGGCGGGGTCGAAGGTGTAGTGGAAGTTGGCCCAGTGTTTATTGGCCGGTTCCTGGGTGGCGCGAGGGAAAGCCGCGGGCACGAACACCAGATCGCTGTTGCCGATGCGCCGGTGGAGCACCGGCACGGGTGCGTCCACGCGGCGGGGCAGATCGCCGAGCGCGGCGGGCACGTCGTCCGGGCGCAGGACCAGCGTGGCCCGTCCGGCATCGAACAGGGTGCGTAGAGCTTCTATCGGCGTCTGGTCAGGTCCGGTCACTGTGTCCGGTAGGGTCCCAACGGCGATAAGCCGCCCGCCGGCCTCGACGAAGCGGCAGAGCGCGGCGGCGGTCGCCGGTTCGAGTACCGTGCAATGGGGTAGCACCACCACTTTATACCGCTCCGCGCCGATTACCAGGGCGCCGTCTTCGATCTGGCCGCGCTGCAACGAGGCGTCGTCCAGCACGTCGAAATCGTGACGGGCGCGGTCGAACACGCCGGGCACCGTGTGGTACCAGGTCATGTGGCCGACCAGGTCGATGTAGGCCTGGTGCGCGGGCTGCGCAGAGGGCAGTGGCCCGTCGGGCGTGTAGGCCGACTGGACGGTGGTGGTCGGGTACAGCACTCCGATATCGCAGACATGGTGGCCGCGGGTCAGCATGTAACAGAGGCGGTTCACCGCCCCGGCAAACTGGCGGTAGTGGCGCCAGTAGGGCTGGCGCCAGCAGGTGGACGGGGGCGCCCACTCCCACCACCCGCCGCGGGTACTGTAGTAGACGGCGTGCGGGTTATAGAGGTTGGCGCCGGCGCGCAGCCAGGGCAGCAGCCAGTCAAAGGTCTCTTCGAGCGTGCCGCCCCAGCCGCTGCTGTGGAAGGACTCGATCCAGGTGCGGGGCCGGTCATAGAGGTGGGCCAGCGAGCTATGGATCTTGGCCTCGCCGTGGTGGTCGCTGCCGGGCGCCGTGTACCAGCGATGGGTGCGCATATAGTCGGCGTAGAGGCCGACCGCCCCTTGCGGATCGCCGGCGCGGGCCGGGTGGGTCTGGTCGAAGCCGCAGATCAGGCCATGGCGGGCGTGCCAGTCGAACAACGGTTTGAAGAACGCCTGCTCCGCCAGGGCCGCGCGGGTGGCCTGATAGTCGGCGCGCACCCGCCGCGCCCAATCGTCCTCGCCTTCCCAGAGCGCCCCCAGATTGTCCATGAGATCGTAGCCGCAGCGCTCGCGGCAAGCCGCCGCGAAGTCGGGCCCCCAGGTCGGCATCGACGGCAACTCATCCTGGAAGGATCCGGCGATAACCGTGCCGAAGAATTGGCCGGCGCGCCGCTCGAACTCGTAATGCACCGTGTCGAACAGCGCCTGGCAGGCGGCGGGGTTGAAATAATCGAACCCGCGCGGCACCGCGTACACCAGCCGCAGCCGCGCCGGGGCCGGCGCCGTGTACGTGACGCCTGCGCCGGTGAGTGGCACCGCTTCGCGCCGCCCGGTCGCCAGGTCGGTGACCACGGCGCCGAGCGCGGTCCCTTCGCCGGGGGTCGCCAGTGCCAGGGTGCCTTCGCCTTCGACTGTGGCGCAGGCCAGCCAGTGGCCGGTGAACTGGGGGTTGGCGCGCGCCAGGACGCCTTGCAGGTTCGCGCCGGAGAAGCCGATCTGGTCGTAGAAGAGAATCCGCACGCCGAGCTCGCGTGCGTCGGCGCAGACGCCGAGAAAGATCGCCCACCACTCCTCGGAGAGGAAGGGCGGGTCGTCGGCCACGGACCCGAAAAGCGGCCCGGTGGGCGCCAGATTGAGCAGCACCACGTTATAGACGCCGCCCGCCGCCAGTTGCTCCAACTGGCGGCGCAGGCGGCCACGCTCCAGCCGCTCGCCGCTCCACCACCAGATCGGCGCCGGGGAGTACTCGCGCGGGGGCGAGGCGAACTGCCGGGCCAGGTCGTCAATGCTCACGCGCGTTGCATCCTCCATCAGGCTACCTCCAGGGATCTTCGGTGGGGCGAATAGCCGGTCGGCGCATCCGGTGGCGGCGCCGGGCACCGGCGTCTAGCAAACGCGGGCCACTTCCAGGCCCAGCAGCCGGCCCAGTTTCTCCAGCTTGGCCGCCTGGCGCCCGATGCCCAGCGCGCAATGGTGGGTGGGCCCCTGTTCGCACCAATCGTTCATGAACTGGGCGGGCGGCAGCGCGAACTTGAGCCGCGAATTGGTGTTGCCGATCCGCAGCACCGGGCCGGGTATTGCCTCGCCCTCGGCCACGATCAGCTTGAGCTTGCCCGCCGCCGTCTGGGTGACGGTGAGGATGGTGATCGGGCCGGTCTTGACCCGCGCCTCGACCGACACGCCGTGCCCGCGCTTGCCGTGGTACAGCGCCAACCCGCGCAAGACCGGCTTGCCTTCGGAGATGCCCATGTGAAACGGCCCGTCGTGCCCCATCAGGCAGAAATCGTCCACGAAGTCCATGGCGTAGAACTCGGTATACGATCCCCCGGCGCCCAGCCGGTCCATGATAAGCATGGCGAGGGCGTTCTTCGTGTCGCCCTCGCCCGAGCAGGGGACCCCCTGGCCGGTCAGCAGGGTGTTGCCGAGAATCAGCCCGGCGGCCAACTGCTCGTCCTCGTTGCCGTCGAGGCCGCGATAGTAGTAGCTCAAGGCGTCCAGGGCGAAGTCGCGCCGCAGCGTATCCAGCCCGACGGCCACCTGGGCCGACCAGCGCAGGTCGTCGGGGTGCGGCGCGCGGGCCAGCGGGTCGGACGGGCTGTCCTCGCTGATCTCGAACAGGTCGCGCGTGCGGTTGAGCACGGCGTCGATCTCATCCGGGCGGGCGGCGTCCACCCTCTGCTTGAGGTCGTCCATCTCCAGGATCTCGACATGCAGGCCGGTTTGCCCGGTGATCATCGTGAAGTCGGAATACATGTCGAGCATGCCCGGATAGGTGTGGCCGAGGAAGCCGACCCGGCCATACTGCAACGAGCGCAGCACGGCGGCCGCGGCCAGCCAGTCGTGGATCTCGGCCCAGGCGTGCGCGCCCGCCGCGCCGTCCTCTTCCCGCAGCAGCCCGCTCACCACGTTGAAATGGATGCCGCAGCGGCGGAACGCGCCCGAGATCTCGGGGACGCAGCAGGCGCAGCAGTTCGCCAGCCACTCGCCCGTATCGGTGTGCTCATAATCGAGAGCGGCCACGGGCTGCAGGTTGAGCACCAGCACCGGCCTGTTCGGGCGCTGCACCGCCGGCACGACTTGCGAGGATGTGGCGTAGGTGCCGACGTAGCAGAGGATGAGGTCGACGTTTTCCCGCGTGAACAGGTCGCCGGCCTCGCGCGCCGCCGGGGCCGTATCGACCAGCCCCGCGCTGACGACCTGCGCGCCCGTCGCCGCTAGCTTCTGCTCGATCTGCTGCTGATACCCTTCCAGGCGTTCCTTGAGGCCGGCGAACTGCGGCCAGTAGGCGGCCAGGCCGATGCCGAAGATGCCGACGCGCACCGGCGGGGCTGCCGCTCTCTGAAACAGGTCGCTCGCCGCGCCGGAACCTGGGCTAGTGCTGATCATCGAGGACACCTCTTTCTCTGAGCATAAGGAAAACGAAAGTCCCGCTACTCAAACGTCTGCGGAAGACAACCGAAAGCGCGGCGCGACAGCGATCATCCCGCGCCCGCCGTCAGACCAGATCGACGGCAATGCCTTGCGCGCGCAGGTCCATGACGACGGACGGCGGCGCATGGATGTCGGTGATGATGCGGTGGATCTCGTGCGGCAGCGCGAAGGCGCTGAAAGAGGTCGTGCCGAACTTGCTGGAATCGACGATCCCGACGACCACGCCGCAGGCGTGCATCATCTGCTGCTTCAATTGCCCTTCCTCGATGTTGGCTTCCATCAAGCCGTCGGCAGCGTTCAGCGCGCGGGCGCCGAAAAAGCCCAGGTCGAAACGCAGGCGCTGCACCGAGTCGTGGTTAAAGCTGCCGAGCAGCGAGCTTGAGCGATGGCGCACCGTCCCGCCGACGACGATAGTTGTGACGTTATCCGAGAAGGTGAGTTCGAGGGCGATATACAGGCCGTTCGTGACCACGATGAGGTCTTCGCGATCCTTGATCAGCCGGGCGACCTGGAGAGCGGTCGTGCTCGCGTCGAGGAAGATGCGCTGGCCGGACTGCACGAAGGCCGCGGCGGCCTGGGCGATGCGCCGCTTCTCTTCGAGGTGTTCTTGCTCGCGGGTGGCGAAAAAGTGTTCCAGACGGCCGCGCCCGGAGACGACGGCGCCACCATGCACGCGGGTCAGCACGCCCTGCGCTTCCAACTGATCCAGGTCTTTGCGCACGGTGACTTCGGAAACCCCGAAGATCTGGCTTAGCTCGCTGACGGAGCTGCGCTCGTGCTTGCTCAAGTAGGCCAGCAGCATCTCACGCCGTTGCTCCAGCGACATTGCCGGCTCGGTCTGGGCCATTGCACTACCTCGCATGACTGCTGAATATGACGAGGGATCGGGGTACGCTGCAGGTATCATAGCAGAAAGAGTCGGGGAAATCAAGCATTCAAAACATAATCAGAATCCGTTGCCTGAGAAACTATTGACTTTCCAGGGAAAATGTGCTATCGTCCATGCAACGCGACCGGAGGCTCCGGAAATTGAAAGGCTTTCGGTAGTTGTCGCCTGTTGCCCGGAACCGGGCGCCTGCATCCGGGCGACAGGCCCACCGCAAGGCGACCGGTAGGCGCGGCCTGCGAGCCGGGTTGGATCGGCGCCCTGGGGCGGTGTCCGTCCGGTGGCCGGCCAGGGCACCCTGCGCATTGAGACCGGCCGGCTTGCGCGAAAGGAGCTGCTTATTACTCCACCCCCACCACCCACTACCTTCCCGGCACCGGCGGCTTGCTCTCGCTTCGCGCTCCTCCGCCGCCCTGGTCGCCACGTATAGGGAACCCGGCACACGCTTAGGAAACGGATCGGCTGGTCCTACGATGAAGGAGGAAAGCATGTCTTCGCAACGCTTTGCGCGAGTCACCATCCTGATCACCGTCTTGAGCCTCTTGATGACCGCCTGTGGCGGCGAGACCGCCACGAACACGCCGGTGGCCGCCCCGACCAATACCGCGGGCACCGCGGGCGCCGCCGCTACCACCGCGCCGAGCGGATCGGGCGCGACCGGATCCGGCAAGCAACTCAGCGGCGAACTGTCCGTCTACCTCAACGCGTATTACGATCCCAACACCGACAAGGCCACCGCCGACCTTGCCACGGCGATCGCCAAGGAGTACGAAGCGGCGCACCCCGGCGTCAAGATCAACCTGGTTGCCAACCTGCCCACGGGCACCGATCTCGAAGCGTGGCTGGCAGGCCGAATGGCCGCCAACCAGTCGCCCGACATCATGTGGCAGCAGTTCGGCACCCGCAACCAGCGCGGCAGCACCTGGTGGGTCCCGCTCAACCCGTATTTCGACGCCCCGAACCCCTATATCGCCGCGGGCACGCCGGGCCACGACAAATGGTCCGACTCCCTCCCCGACTATGTCATCGCCCAGACCCGCGCCGCCGACGGCAACTGGTACCAGGTTTCGCTCGACTGGGTCGAGACCGGCCTCTATTACAACAAAGACCTCTTTAGCAAAGCCGGCATCGACCCCAACAGTTGGAAGAGCTGGAACCAGATGGTCAGCGAGATGAAGACGGTAAAGGAAAAGAGCAACACCGCGCCCCTGGGCATGTTTGTGGCCCAGCAGGGGTGGTCCAACTGGTGGTGGATGGACGACATGCTGCTCACCGCCAACTGGGCGGATAAGGCCAACGACTTCTACCTGGATAAGTACAACATCCCCGGCATCAAGTTCCGCCAGATGAGTCCGGAGGAAATGAGCAAGGCCATCCTCGACGGGAAGCTCAGCGCGACCGACCCGCGCATGGACAACTACCTGAAGATGGTCAAGGACTACATCAGCCTGCTGCCGAGCGATTACGCCGGCATCCCCAACCTCGACGAACTCGACCCGCTGTTCTACACGGGCAAGGTTGCGTCGGTCTGGACGGGGACGTGGAAGAACGCGCCCTACGTCAAGAACATCCCGTTCAGCTACGGCATTACCTACCTGCCGCCGTTCACCAAGGACGATGCGCCGGGCGGCCAGGGCACGGCCTACCGCGTGGGCGGCCCCAGTAGCGCCGGCCAGTACGGCATCGCCCAGTCGGCGGCCAAAGCAGGCAAGCTGGATCTCGCCGTTGACTTCTTGCAGTTCATCAGCGCCCCGCAGAACTTAGGCCGGCTGGCCAAGAGCTTTGGCGGCTTCATCCCGATGGTGAAGGGCACCGAAGCGGGCGAAGTCATGGAAGGCTTCCGCAAGATCGCCGACCTGCCGGAGCGCCTGTTCAACGACCCCGACAACCGGCTGACGGTCGAATCGGGCAACCAGTGGAACCAGGCCATGCAAGCCTTCTTCCTGGGCCAGGCCGATGCGACCGCCACGAAGACGAAGCTGCAGCAGATCTGGATGGACGCCGCGAAGGCGGAGTGCGCCAAGCAGAAGTGGGAGTGGTGTCCGAAGTAGGGTCGGGCGCCAACCACCTTCATCGATGAAACTATGCCGGGGGCAGCCCGCCGGTTGCCCCCGGCCCTTCGTTCAGTGAGGGCGAACCCATGCAAAGCGACATGCCTCTAGCGAAGGCGGAGACGCGGTGGACCCGGATCAGCCAGGGGCGGGTGCCGATCTATATCCCCTACCTGTTCCTGATCCCGGCCTTTATCCTGCTGATCCTGTTCCGCTACTTCCCGGCGCTTTCGGCGATCTATCATTCCTTCACCGACTGGAACGGGACCCAGCCCGCGAATTTTGTGGGGCTGGAGCAATACCAGGCGCTGATTCAGGACCCCGTGTTCCTACTGTCGTTGAAGAATATCCTCATCTATACCGCCGGGCGTACCGTGCTGGTGACGGTGATGGCGGTGGTGGGGGCCGAACTCGTCTACAACCTGCACAGCCACGGCTGGCGCTCGTTCTGGCGTGTGCTGTTCACGGTGCCGTTGGTCATTCCGACGACCGTGGTCTTTCTGATCTGGCGCCGCGTGTTCGCCGGGGACATCGGACTGCTCAATGAAGCCCTGAAGGTGCTGGGCCTGCAATCGCTGGCGCAACCCTGGCTCGGGCAGACGGATACGGCGCTGCCGGCCCTGATCGTGATCGGCTTTCCCCTGGTGTCCACCGTGGGCTTCCTGGTGATCCTGGCGGCGCTGGAGAACCTGCCGCCCGAAGTCAACGACGCCGCGCTGCTCGACGGTTGCGGCCCCTGGCGGCGCGTTTTCTCGATCGATCTGCCGGCGATCCGCGGGCCGTTAGCCCTGATCACGATCCTCAGCATTAACGCCGGCCTGCAAGAGTTCGCCCCGATGTTGATTATCACCGGCGGCGGCGGGCCGGTGAACGCCACGCAGTCGCCTGGGCTTTACCTGTATCAGCAAGCCTTTACCTACAATAAGTTTGGGTACGCGACCTCCATCGGCACCGTCCTCATGCTTATTACCCTGGCATTTAGCGTATTCATTTTAATCGCACGCTACAGGAGAGCCGTCGATGTTGAAGTCTGACACCCGTGTGACCAGCGCGCCGCTCGTGGCTGCCCAGTCGCAGTCGCGGCGCTGGCGGCGCGACTGGCCCCTGAACCTGGTCCTGGCCGTGCTGGCGTTTCTGACCTATGTGCCCCTGGTCATCGTGCTGGTGGACTCGTTCAAGGACACCCGCCAGTTCTTCACCGAGTTCTGGTTGCCGGCGCTGCCGCTGCATGCCGAGAACTATATGAAGGCGCTGCCGGTGATCGCGCAGAGCCTGCTCTACACCGTGATCTACACGGCGCCCACCACCCTCATGGTGCTGGCGGTTTCCGCGCTTACCGGCTATGCGTTCGCGCGCTACCGCTTTCCGGGCCGCGAACCGCTCTTCTTCGCTATTCTGATCATTATCATGCTGCCCGGCATCTTGCTGGTCATCCCCATGTTCGTACAAATTGTCGGGTGGGGCTGGCAGAACAGCGTTCAGTCCATCGTGTTCCCCTGGACGGCCGTGCAGATTCCGATCGGCATGTTCCTGATGCGCACCTTCTTCGAGACCATGCCGAAGGAGTATTTTGAAGCCGCGCGGCTCGACGGCGCAACCGAGTTGCAGTTGTTCTACCGCATCGCGCTGCCGCTCGCGCTGCCCGCGTTCAGCACGCTGGGCATTCTGACCCTGCTGTTCGCCTGGAACGATATCATCTGGCCCCTGATCGCCATTTTTGACGCCACCAAATACCCAATCTCGATCGGCGTGCTGGCCTTCAATTCGAGTTATTCGGCGGACTACGGCACCACATTCGCCGCCTACGTGATCGCGTCGGCGCCGCTGCTGATCTTCTTCGCCTTCACGGCGCGCCGCTTTATGGCCGGCCTGCAGGGCGGCATCAGCCTGTAATCGACAGACAGGATGGGACACAAGCCATGACGACTGATGAATTAACGCCCGTGGCGCAGGACGTGGCGGCGTCGCCCGCAGCGCCCGAGTTTTCTCCTGGCGCGCAGTGGATCTGGGGCGGCGACGATCCGACCGCGCGCAACCAGTGGCGCTATTTCCGGGGCCGCTTCCCCGCCCCGGCGGATGTCCGGCGGGCGACCCTGCTGCTGACCGCCGACTCGCGCTACGAGTGCAGCGTGAACGGCCGGTACATTGGCCGCGGCCCGGCGCGCGGCTTCCCCTTCGCCTACAGCTACGACGTGTATGACCTCACGCCCGACCTGCGCCCCGGCGCGGACAACGTGATCGCCGTGCTGGTCAACCACCTGGCCGACCACACGATGAGCTACATCCCCGGCGCGGCGGGCCTGCTCTGCGAAATCGTGCTCGAAGACGAGGCCGGGCACGAGACCCGCTATTCCTCCGGCAAGGACTGGCGGACGGCGGTCTGCGCCACCTTCAACAATGACGCACCGCGCATCGCCACGCAGCAGGAGTTCGAGGAACAATACGACGCCCGGCAGGAGATCGCCGGGTGGGATCAGCCGGCGTTTGACGATAGCGGATGGGCGGCGGCGGACGAGGTGGCCCCGGCGGGCGGCGGCCCCTGGACCGCGCTGCTGCCGCGCACGATTCCCTTCCTGAGCGAGGATATGGTGTGGCCGGCGGAGATCAAGGCGGTGGAACTGGCCCGGCCCCGCCCCGGCGTCTTCTGGACACTCGACGTGCGCTACGAGGCGGGGGCCGAGCGCACCGGGCAGCGGGCGGCGCCGCCCGGCGAGCGCGGCCTGATCCTCTTCACCGAAGTCTTTGCCCCGCAGGAGACGACGGTGCGCATCCACAATTTCCCGAACTACGAGCCGGTGGGCATCCGCGTCAACGACCAGGTATTCGATACCGAGGACATACTGGGGTTCAGCGACGAGCCGATCCAGGCGACGTTGCGCGCCGGGGCGAACCTGGTGATGCTGAAGAACATGCTCACGCCTAGCTGGTTCTTCGAGACCGACGTGCCGCTGACTTTCTCGGCGGACCGCTTTGTGCCGGGCACGGCATGGGTGCTCATCGCGCCGCTGAACGAACTGAACGGCGAACTACAGCGCTTCTGGTCGGTGGGCTCGCTGGATGACCTGCCCGCGCAGGGCACGCGGCAGGGGATCCCGGCTGCCGCCAACAAGCTCGACATCTTCGCCCTGACCGCCACCCAGCGATTCTTTGCCGTCGAGGGCGGCTTCTGCTCGTACGACATCACGCGGGCCACGCCCCGCCCGCCCCTGCCCGGCGCGCGCCCCGTCCCCGCCGGGCAGCCCGAGGCGTTGCTACACGATAACGACAATTGGACGACGATCAACCCGCAGCCCGACGGCGACACGCACCTGATCGTGGATTTCGGGCGCGAGATTATCGGCTACGTGGAGCTGGAGATCGACGCCCCGGCGGACGCGCTGATCGACGCCAACTTCTTCGAGGGCATCGACGATACCGGCATCTTCTGGACCTGGAACCTGCGCAACAGCTTCCGCTACACCTGTCGCGCGGGGTTGCAGCGGTTCACGTCGCACCAGCGGCGGGGTTTCCGCTACGGCGCGTTCACCTTCCGCAACTTGCAGCGGCCCCTGAAGATCCGCTACATCGGCACCCACCTGGCGACCTACCCGGTCGCTGCCCGCGGCCACTTCGCGGCGTCGGATGAAACGCTGACCAAGATCTGGGAGGTCGCGGCCTACACGGTCCAACTCTGCATGCTCGATACGTATGTGGACTGCCCGGCCTACGAACAGGTCTACTGGGTGGGCGACGCGCGCAACAGCGCCCTGGTCAACGCGGTGGCCTTCGGCGCGTTCGACCTGACCGACCGCTGCGTGCGCCTCACCGGCCAGTCGCTTTCCGAGGAGCTGCGCGCCGTCAAGCCGCCGCACCTGCAGGCGATGCGCCCGCATATCACCACGTCGCACGTGGTGAGCAGTTGGTTTGACGAGATCCCAATGTGGACGTTTCTCTGGGTCTGGATGGCCTGGGAAAACTACCAGCACACAGGCGACCGCGCCGCCCTGGCCGCCTACTACGCCGACGTGCGCGAGTGCCTGGCCCGCTGCGCCGGCTTCCTGACCGACCGCGACCTGCTCGACATCCCCGATGTCTGGAACCTGGTGGACTGGGCGGCGCAGGATCTGGAGCGCGACGGCGAGGTGATCAGCAACACCGTGCTGATGGCCCAGGCGCTCGACTACGCGGCGCGCATGGCCGGCACCCTGGACCAGCCCGATGCGGCCCGCGCCCATGAGGAGCTGGCCGCGCGCCTGCGGGCCGCCGTCAATACCTACGGCTGGTCCGAGCAGCACCAGGGCTATGTCGATACCGTGCGCGACCAGCCTGCATACGAGCGCTACTTGCAGCGGTGCCGGGAGCGGGGGATCGACCCGGAGACGTTCGAGGACTTCGAGCGCAAGCAGCGCGTGAGCGAGCCGACCAACACGCTGGTCCTGCAATGCGAGGCCGTGCCGGCAGAGCGGCGGGAAGCCGTGCTGCGGTTTGTGCTCGCCGCCAAGCAAGGCCAGTTCATCGGCAGCAGTCCCTGGCGCGCCCGCTACGGCCACCCGGACGAGGTTGTGCCCGTCGGCAGCCCCTGGTTCCTGTTCTTCACCCTGGAAACGCTGTTCAAGGAAGGCTACGCCGAGGATGCCCTCAACATCCTGCGCGAGCAGTGGAACCGGATGCTGGAGAAGGGGGCGACCACCTTCTGGGAGACCTTCCCCGGCTTCATCGGCGCGGGCCACTGGAGCCGCAGCCTGTGCCACGGCTGGTCGGCGGCCCCGGCCTACTTCCTCTCGACCCAGGTGCTCGGCGTCACGCCCGCCGCGCCCGGCTATGCTCGCATCCGCATCGCCCCGCAGCCGTTCCACCTGCGCTGGGCGCGGGGCACGGTGCCGACGCCGCGCGGCCCGGTCTTCGTCTCCTGGCGCCTGGACGATACCGGGCAGATGGCGATCGAATACCATGCCCCGGAGGGCTGCGAGGTCGAACTGGTCCACCCGTAGGGGCGGCGCTCTCTACCGCTTCCCGGCGGCGGTGCTATTGCTGCGTCGCCGGGGAGGGAGCCAGCCGGCGCAGCAATTCGACCTGGCCGACGTGCGTGGCCTCATGCTCGATGATGTGCCAGATGATCCAGTCGATGGTATAGAGGGTGCTGCGCCGTTCCTGGCCGGAGAGCGGTTCGGCCTCGCCCACCCGCCGGGCCAGGTCGCCATCGCTGAAGTCGCGCAGGACCGCCAGGGTGCGGGCGCGGGTCGCCGCCAGTTGATCGAGGTAGGCCGCCAGGAGCCGCCCCTGCACCTGGGGCACGCCCACGCGGATCGGCATCGCCTCGGCCCAGTTGCCGGGGTAGGCGTCATCGGCGAGGCCGAAAATGTCCTCATGGATCCAGGACCATTCGACGCCATCCAGGTGCAGCAAGAGCGTGCCAATCGATTCGGTCTGCTCGTCCGGGTGCCAATCCAGTTGCGCAGGGGTCAGCCCCTCCAGTTCATGCAATAAATCCGCGCGGACTTCGGTCATCTGGGCCACGTAGCGCCCGATTTGCGGGCTATAGCCGGGCACGGGGTCGCAGGTCACGATGCGCGGGTGGGCGGCGGTGGGTTGGGAATCCATGCGTTTCTCCTCTCCGGTACGGTAGCGTAGGCGGCAACAACCCGCAAGGGGTGTGCCATGCACAAAGCGGCGGCGTGTATTGTATGGTCCTGCCAGGCACCGTCCTGAGCTTGAGTGCGGCGCGGGCCGTATCGGCCGGGTTCGCGCAGCAGGCCGGTGGGGTGTTCACCAGGGTTTCCCATATAGTAGCCGCGGGCCGGTCGCCCTCTGCGGCGCGGCTGCGAAGGAGTGCATATGAGCCAGACAGAACCCACCCCCGCCGCGGAGCGGCACTTCGACACATCCAGCAGCAACGCGCTCGCGGACGAGTACGGGATCGGGGTCGGCGGGACGCGCGACCTGACGGACCTGCCGATCGTGGCCGCGCCGGCGATGAGTGACGAGAATTTCGCCGCCGAGCTACAGCGCCGCCATAGCCCGGCCGCACCCGACGCCGGCCCGCTTTACACCACCTGCCGGGACTTCGGTGTCAACCCCGCCGTCGCCCTCGGCTTCTTCGCCAAAGAATCGACCTTCGGCACCGACCCGAACGGCCTCGCCAAGCAAACGCTGAACTGGGGCAACCTGGCCACGCCCACCGACCCGCAGCGCACCACGGGCCAGACTGTGCGCTTCCATTTCAAGGTCAAGGGCGTGGATCACTTCCACGACTTCCCGGTCTACCGCAGTTGGGTCGATGGGTTGGCCGATTTCTGCGCCCGGCTCACCGATCCCAACTCAATCTATGTGCGGGAGAACCGGCGCACCGTGCGCACGGTGCTGCCGCGCTACGCCCCCAAAGAGGACGGCAACCATCCCGACGAGTACGCCGATCTGGTGATCAGCCTGGCCGGGCAGTGGTCGGATATCACCGCGCAGCAGCAACCCATCACCGCCGCATCGCCTATCCTCGGCCCGGCCAGCGGTACCCGCGACAAAGTAATCGCCCATATCGAGTCCCGACTCCCGGCGGGGTCGGAGTATGCGGGCAGCGTGGCGGAGATCGTGGGCCACTACTGGACCCACGCGCCGGGCGTGCGCGTCGATCCGTTCCTGGCGGCGGCCCAACTGGTGTTGGAGACCGACGGCTTGCGCGCGCCCTGGGCGGCACGCGCCGCCGGGCGCCTGCTGCGCCGGGCCGACGCGGGCAGCGGCCTGGCCTTTGCCAGTTGGGCCGATACGGTGCAGGCGCACCTGGGCCGCTTACTGGCCTTCGCGCTGACCGACGGCGAGCTGGCGCCCGATCAGTTGGCGATGATCCGCCACGCCCCGCGCTATCCTCCGCTGGCGCCGCCGCAGCGCGGCACGGCGCGTACCGCCGGCGCGCTGACCGGCCGCTGGGACACCGGCGATCCCGCGTACGCCGACAACTTGATTGCGCTGGCGATGGCGATCCGGCCGTAGGTTGGCGAACCGCTGCCGATCGGCCCGGTCAGGTCCGGGCCGTCTATGCAGCCTGGCTCTGCCGTGCCAGGCGGTTAGCCGGCGCTGGCCTGCAAGGCATCGGGCGGCGTGCATAGGATGTAACGCGCCGCGTCCTGGCATGAAGTATGCGGCGATGGCGTTACCTACCGCCCCAGCGGCGGGCCCCGCACGGCTGCGCGAGTCGGCCCGGCGGCTACCGATGAGCCGATGGACGCAACTGCCGGTCGCGTGGTGGCGCAAATGGGCGGCTGCCCCCGCGAAGGGGCGGCTCACCGGGCGGCGCCAGTGGCCCAGGTACCGGCGCGACACCTGGGCACCGTCCACTCCAGCCGCTGGACCGAGCCGCAGTGCAGGTAGGTAAAGTGCAGCATATCGATCCTGGCTTCCTGGAGGGGCTGTTATGACTGATTTCGCAACCGGCTACGTACCCGATCTCGAAGACCGTTTCTTACGCTACGTGCGCATCGATACCCAGAGCGATGCGATGTCCCCTGGCGTGCCCAGCACGCGCAAGCAGTTTGATCTGCTCAATCTTCTGCAGCAGGAGCTGCGAGAGGTAGGGGCGAGTCAGGTGCGGGTGACGGAAAACGGCTTCACCATTGCCACGATCCCGGCCACAGTGGAGCGCGCTACGCCGCGCCTGGCCTTCCTGGCCCACGTCGATACGACTGCCCAGTTCCCCGGCGCCGGGGTGACGCCAATCGTCCACCGCAGCTACGACGGCTCGCCGATCGTGCTGCCCGACGACCCCGCGCAAGTGCTCGCGCCCGAAGCCAACCCCTATCTCCAGCAGAAGATCGGGGAGGACATCGTGACCGCCGGCGGGACGACCTTGCTGGGGGCCGACGACAAAGCAGGCGTCGCGATCATTATGACGCTGGTGAAAACCCTGCTGGCGCATCCCGAACTCCCGCACGGTGAGATCCGGGTCTGCTTCACCCCGGACGAGGAGATTGGCCGCGGCATCGATCAACTGGATCTCAATGAGCTGTCTGTGGATTACGCCTACACACTGGACGGCGGCCCGCTCGGCCAGATCACCTACGAGAGCTTCTCGGCCGACAAGGCGGTGGTGTCTATCACCGGCGTTTCGATCCACCCCGGCCACGCCTTCGGCCAGCTAGTCAATGCCCAGCACCTGGCCGCCAAGATCATCATGTTACTGCCGCACCATACCCGCACACCGGAAACCACCAGAGAGCGCGAAGGTTTCATCCACCTGACGAACATGCAGGGCTCGGAGGCGCACGCCCGGCTCGACTTCATCCTGCGGGACTTCGAGTTGGATGGCCTGGCGGCGCACGGGCAACTCCTGCAGCAGGCCTGCGCCGCGGTGCAGGCGACCGAGCCGCGCTCCAGGATCGAATGCGCGATCAGGCCGCAATATCGCAACATGCGCTACTGGATCGAGAAAGATATGCGCCCGGTGGAGGCGGCTGTGCGGGCCATGGGCACGCTCGGGATCGCGCCGGTATCCACGCCTATCCGCGGCGGCACCGACGGCGCGAAGCTGACCGAGCGCGGGCTGCTGACGCCCAACCTCTTCACCGGGATGCAGAATTTTCACGGTCCGCTCGAATGGGTCAGCTTGCAGGATATGGCAAAGGCCGTGGCGGTCTGCGTGGAGCTGGTACAGGAATGGGCGCGACCCGGCTGAAGTCTGTCTTCCGACCTCTGCACCGCGACGAAGCATGAAGTTGACGAACCATCTCCTGCGGTAGCCGGCATGGGCCGGCTAGTCCACTTGCGCACCAACAGGTCCAAGTGCTAAGGCATGCTGCTACCGCCTCTACGAGTTGCTGCCTGGTAGAAGATCCGCCAGGCGCAGGTTGGCGAAGGCTGCGTTCTTCAGCAACTCGCGCAACGCACGCAACTGACGTTGGAGCTGGGCGATGTTACGCTGGTCCTGGTCAGTGCTCAGGGCCAGATCCTCGGTAGACGCGGTCAACAGCGACTCCAGGGGGGCGGCGGCCAGCGCAGCGGGCGCCCCGGTGAAATCCTGATCGAGGATCATCTCGGCACGGGTTTTCAGCGTGCGGCGGCGCTCCAGGGAGAGACCTGGGATAGCCTCTGCAGGGGCGATCGCCGCCAGTGCGCCGATCGTGGCAATCGGCGCGGGCGCCTGCCCCAGGGCAGCAGCAGGCCGCTGTTCTTCAGCCGCACATCGCAACCGTAGTTCTCCGTGCCGGCGGCGCGCCCGTGCGGGTAGACGGCCTCGACTACCCCTAACTCGGCGATGCGCACCCGCCGTAGTTCCTGCCGGATGATCCCCTGGATCGTGCTCACGCTGCTGTTACTGGTCATGTTCCCGCTCCCTGCGACCGTAACGATGGCTGCCGGGTTAGCCAGCGATGGCGTGGAAGGCCACCGTCGTCGTGAAGCCGTCGTGTTTGGTGATGCGATGCGTGACGGCGCCCACCTGGTAGCGCCCGTTCAACGACGCATCGGGCAGCCCGCGCAACAGGATCGCGTCGCCCAGCCCGATCTGCGGCTGCCCGTAGGTACAGAGGGTGCCGCGCACCGCCGCGCGCTGGATCCCGGCCAGTGTGGCAGCGGCCGCGGCGCGGGCCAGGGCGGGGGTGCGCAGCGCCGGGCGCTCCAGCAGTAGCCGGGCGCCGCTCCCGGCGCGGCCCATGGCGCCACTGAAGTCTTTGGTCAGCCCGGCCCAGGCTTCAATACCCCGGCTGCCGGCGGGACTCTCGCCCCAGGCTTCGACCTGACTCGCCGCCGGCGGCAGACGCCAGACTTCGAGCGCCAGGAGGTGGCGGGCGTATTCCAGCACGTGGACCGTCCGTCCGCCAGTGAACGGCGCGAACACCAGCGTGCCGGCGGGGGTGAGGTAGAGGTCATAGCCGATCAGCGCGGCCAGGTCCTGCATGTGGTAATAGACCCCGCGCCGCCCATCCACCACGTAGGCGGGAAATTGCGGGCCGTCCGCGACCGTATCCACGGTCACGCCGGCCTGGGAAGCCAGGTCCCGCACGATGGCCCCGGCGGTTTTGTCTTCGTAGGTTTGCTCCACAGGGGGGTGCAGAAGCGCGGTAGACCCGCTGTAGCCGATGACGCGCATGGTGGTCAGCCCGGACTCCACGGTATCGACCGTTCCGGTGACTACCGGGGTGGGCGGGTGGGGGTCGCCGGCATAGCCCAGCGCGATGGTGGCGGCGTCGGTGCGCCGCGGGCGCCAGGTTCCCACCTCACCGACTGTCAGACTGAAACTGTCGGCGGGCGTCCCCAGGGCCAGCGCCACGGTCAGCGTGACCACTGTGCTCGTCCGCGGGTCGTCGGTGGTATCCACGACCTGGCCGCCGATAGTCATTGTGTATGCGGGTGCCGGCATACTGAGCCTCTCTTGCGTGGCGCGGGCGGCGCTGCGACCGGGGCCGCGGGCGGCACGCCGGGCCGGAAGGCCCCCGGCCTGCGGTCAGGTGGCGGGACGGGATCCGCCTCCTGCCGCAGCCGGGTCTGCCTCGCGCGGGCCGGTGTGCTGCCTTCCGCGTCTGCTGTGCGCTCCGGCGGCCCACCTTACAATCATGATAGGGCCGGGGAGCGGTACGGGATTGGTTCTGCTCTTAGCTTATGAGAAAAGGGAGCCGGTGAACACGAAAAATGCACATTAACGATCGCACTATGTCCCGCATCTTGCAGCCTGCGTCCGCCGGTTGCGCCGCAGCTTACCCGCGGCTCCATCGCCCGGCCTAAGTGCGCACCGGGCAAAATACATCGACATGACAGACGTTCTCGGTCCCAAGGCTTATTGTTTCTGGAAGATCGTGAGTCTATAATAGAGATTGTAACCCTCGGCGAAGCAGACGTTGACAGGTCAATTGTTTGTTACCGCGGCCTTGCCCGCACATCCCGCGGCGGGACCTTGAGAGACGCGCACGGTCAGGCGCCCCTGCACCAGGGCGCGGCGATTTCAGACAACGCCGGATGATACATACACTATTCGAGATAGTACCGGGTGTATCTGTGCGGAGTTCCACATGAGTGCCGTTATACCGCTAACCTTTGGTGAACTGCTGTGGCGTTATCGCGCGGCGGCAGGATTAACCCAGGAGGCACTGGCCGAGGAGGCCGGCTTAAGCCCCCGCGCCATCCAGGATCTGGAGCGCGGTGTGAACCATGTGCCGCGGCGGACCACCGTGCAACGGCTGGCGGCCGCGCTGCGATTGGGACCGGAGGACTGGGCCGTCTTTGAAGCCGCCGCGCGGCCCGCAGCCGCCGCCACGGCGGCGGCTGCGCCCGCGCCCGCGCCCGCCCGGTCCGCCCGGCCCGCCCGCCGCCACAATCTGCCTATTCCCCCCACTTCATTCATTGGCCGAACTGCGGCGCTGGCTGAGGTGCCGGCCCTGCTGCTGGAGGGCGCGGGGCGCCTGCTCACCCTGACCGGGCCGCCTGGGATCGGTAAAACGCGCCTCGCCTTGCAGGCGGCGGGCAGCCTCCTGGATCAGTTCCCCGACGGGATCTACTTCGTGCCCCTCGCGGCGCTCGCGGAGCCGACCGGTCTATTACCGCTGATCGCCGGCACCCTGGGCGTATACGAGGAACCGGGGCGGCCCCTGGAGGAGACCCTGGCGGCCCACCTGAGTAGTCGCCGGATGCTGCTCGTACTCGACAATTTTGAGCACCTGGTGCCGGGCGCCTTGCGCCTGGCTCCTTTGCGGGCTGCCGCGCCCGATCTCTATTTGTTAGTCACCAGCCGGGAACGGTTGCATCTCTATGGCGAGGTGTGCTATGTCGTCCCGCCGCTGACGGTACCGGACCCGACCGCGGGCGAAGGGCCGGAACAGCTAGCGCAGTACGAAGCGGTGGCGCTCTTCGTAGGGCGCGCGCGCGCCGCCGGGGGGCTGTTTCCGCTCACCAGGCAGAACGCGGCAGCGGTGGCCCAACTCTGCGTCCGGCTGGATGGGTTGCCGCTCGCGCTGGAACTGGCCGCGGCCCGGAGCGCGATGCTGCCGCCGGCGGCCCTGCTCGCCCAACTCGACCAGCGGCTGGCGCTGCTGGCGGGCGGGGCGCAGGATCTGCCCACCCGCCAGCAAACCCTGCGCGGCGCCATCGCCTGGAGCTACGATCTGTTGCCGCCCCCGCTCCAGGAACTGTTCCGGCGCCTCGGCGTGTTTCAGGGCAGCGCCCCGCTGGCCGCGATCAGCGCGGTGGTCGATTTGGACGCGCCCTCCGATTTCGCGGGCAGCCCGCCTTTCGTGCACGGCAAACCAAAACCGGAACTACTGGATCAGTTGGCCGCCCTGGGGGACCGCAGCCTCCTGCAACTCGATTGGACGGCCACGGAGCCACGCTATACCATGCTGGAGACGCTCCACGATTATGCGCTGGAACAGTTGGCGGCATCCGGTGAGCTGGCTGCCAGCCAGGCCCGGCACGCAGCGGTCTACGCCGCCCTGGCCGAAGAGGGCGCGCAACATCTGACCGGGCCGGATCAGGCGGCGTGGCTGGATCGGCTGGCGGCGGAGCACGCCAACCTGCGCGCGGCGCTGGCCTGGCTGGCGACCGCTGCCCCGCCCGAGGCCGGCTTGCGCCTGGCCACCGCGCTCTGGCTGTTCTGGCGCAGCCGCGGCTACGCCCGCGAAGGGCGGGCCTGGCTGGCGCGCCTCTTGGCCCGCGCGGGCGCGCCCCCCGCCGTGCGCGCGGCAGCGCTCAATGCCGCGGGGTGGCTGGCCTATCACCAGGATGATCTGCCCGCGGCCCGCGCCGCCTGGGAATCCGCCCTGGGCGAGAGCACGGCAGCGGGCGACCGGCGCACTCAGGCGGATGCCCTGCATGGCTTGGGGCGCAACGCCATGATCGAAGGCGGCCCGGCGCATCTGCTGTATAGGCAAAGCTTTCAGCTTTATCAGGAGGTGCAGGATCTCCATGGGGCGGATGAGGTGCGCTATGCTATGGGACAACTCGCCTGGTATGAAGGGGATCTGGCGACAGCGATAGCTTTATATGAGGAAGTGCTGATCTGCCGGCGGGCCAGAGGCGACAAGAGGGGCAAGGCCGCTACCCTGCTCAGTCTGGGGAATCTCGAACTTGATAAAGGCAATGAAACGGCGGCGCGCACCTATTACGAAGAGAGCCTGGATTTATTTGAACAACTGGGCGATGAAAGAGGAACAGCGATCTTGCTGCATTGCCTGGGGAACGCCGCGTTATATCGCGGCGACTATGGGACGGCGAGCAAGTTGTGCGAGAATGCTTTAGTCCACGCTCACAACCTCGGTGATCGCGGAAGCATGGCGAATGCCTTCATGGTCTTGGGCGATGTGGCGCGTCTACAGGGCGACTACCCCCAGGCCGGCGCCCGCTATGCTGAAAGCCTGGCGTTGCACCGCACGCTGGGTTTGACCTATGGAACCGCTTGGGCCCTATATAAAAGCGGCGCCGTGGCCGAGCAACGGGGGGATACAGCGCGTGCGCGCTCGCTGGCAATCGAGAGCCTTGCTTTATTTCACCGGCGCATGCTCAAGGGTGGCATTGCCCACGCGTTAACCTTGCTGGCGGTATTAGCGGCCAAGAGCCAAACACCGGAATTAGCCGCCCGGTTATTCGGGGCCGCCACGGCGCTGTTAACAGCAATAAACCAGCAATTGGAGCCGCCCGATCAAGCGGTTGCTATCCAGGCGCGGGCCATTGCCCAGGCGCAACTAGATCCCGTAACCTGGGCTACGGCCTTGTCCGCCGGGGCCGCGTTACCGCTGGACGCGGCTGTGACCGAAGCGCTGATGAATACCGCCTATGGCGCTGCCACGGAGGGTAACAGCATGGAGGGGATGGTGGCGGGGGTCGCCAGGCGCACCAGCCAATAGCCGATGCCGGCCAAGCCCAGCAGCAACCCTGGCGCCTCCCCGCCGCCCGGCACGCCACACGGCCAGGGCCGTTGCGCCGCGACCACCGCATCGAGCGCCGCGTGCCCTGCTTCCGCCGCCAGGCGGCGCCAGGCAGCCTCGCCCAACACGTCGGCGGCGACCAGCAGCACGTCGGAGTTCCCGGCCTGTCCATGGCACAGCGAATAGTTGGCGGTCGCCGCGGTGCGTTGCGCTGCCAGGGCCCGCGCCGTCGTGTGCAGCGCGGCCACGGCTTCCTGTCGATGGTGGGGGTCGCCGGTCAGCGCCCAGGCGCGCAGCCGGGCCAGCGCCCCGCCCGGTGCGCCATGGCACCAGGCCAGGGCCGCCGGCCAGCCGGGGCGCACGCGGGCCTGGTCACGCATGGGCGGCCCATCCGCTGCCGCCGCCGCGCCGCCCGCGCCCTGCGGCAACGCCGCTGCCGTATCTTGTTCGCCCGCGCCGGCCGGACCATCGGTGGGCTGGGAGCCGGCTGGCAGCAGGCGAAAATCAGGCCAGTTGCCCGCCTGGGCATCGAACCACTGCCGCTCATAGGCAAAGGCCGCGGCGGCAGCGGCGCGGTAACGGCTGACATCGCTGACCCGCCACAGTTCGAGCAAGGCCCAGGCGCAACCGGCGGCTCCGTGGGCAAAGCCGGTCAGGGGATAAGCCGCCGGCATCCCGGCCGGCGGGGGCCAGGTCGCGTCCCCGGCGGCCCTGGCTCCGGCCACCAAGGCGTCGCCCAGATCC
>DASSGZ010000611.1:0-16079 GCA_035693165.1 Chloroflexia bacterium
TGCTCAAGCAGAGCATCACCATCGTGATCATGGGCGCGCTGGTCAGCCTGGTCTTCCGGCGCGGCGCGCGCCAGGTCAACATCAACGGCGGGTAGAAAGGAGGCCAACCCGATGAGTGCGGAGATTCAACAGCGCGCCGGGTCTTTCGGCAGCCGGGTGGCGGCCCACGCGCGCTTCTTTCTCGATGCCGTCAAGCTGAACCTGCAGATCACGCTGGAGTACCGCGGGCCGTTCATCAGCCAGGTGTTCGGCATGTTGCTCAACGACGTGATGTGGGTGACATTCTGGGTGCTCTACTTCGGGCGCTTCCCGGTGCTCAATGGCTGGCGCATCGAGGATGTGCTGACGATCTGGGCCATCACCGGGGCCGGGTTCGGCCTGGGCCTGGGCTTCTTCGGCAACGTGCAGCAACTGCCGCGCATCATCGCCCAGGGCGAACTCGACTATTACCTGGCGCTGCCCAAGAACGTGCTGCTGCATGTGCTGATCAGCAAGATGGACCTGCCCGCGCTGGGCGATATCCTGTTCGGCTTCGGGCTGTTCGCCGCCTTCCTGCACCCCACGCCGGAACGAATCCTGCTGTTCGTCGTGCTGGCGCTCTGTGGGGGCATGGTGTTCATCGGCTTCTTTATCGTCCTGGGGTCGCTGGCCTTCTGGATGGGCAACACCGAGGGGCTGGCGTTGCAGGTGTTCAACGGCCTGGTCACGCTCTCGACCTATCCCACCCCGCTGTTCCACGGCGTGGTCAAGCTGATCATGTTCACGGTGGTGCCGGCCTGGTTCGTGGCCCACCTGCCCACGGCGCTGCTGCAACGGTTCGACTGGGGCAGCTTCCTGATCGAGATCGGCTTTGCCGCCGGGCTGCTGGCGGGGGCCGTGTGGCTGTTCTATCGCGGGCTGCGCCGCTACGAATCGGGCAGCCTGATGGTACTACGCAGTTGACGAAGACGACGACGAGCAAATACAAAGTCTTCCTGGCGCCGGGGCGGCAGAAGCGCCTGCTGGCGGGCCACCCCTGGGTCTACGGCAACGAGATCGACCACAGCCAGGGCCGCCCGAACCCCGGCGACATCGTGGACGTGATGGACACGCGCGGCCACTTCCTGGCCCGCGGCTACTACAATCCGCAATCGCAGATCGCGGTGCGCGTGCTTACCCGCCGCGACGAGCCGGTGGACGCCGCCTTCTTCCAGCGGCGCATCGAGCGCGCCTGGGCCTACCGCCGCCACCTGCTGCCCGATGTCACCTGCTGCCGCGTCGTCTTCGGCGAGGCCGACTTCCTGCCGGGGCTGGTCGTGGACAAGTTCGGCGATGTGCTGGTGCTGCAATCGCTAACGCTGGGCATGGACCGCTGGGAACGCGAGATCGTGGAGGCGCTGCATGCGGTGCTCGACCCGGTGGGCATCTATGCACGCAACGACGCACCGGTGCGCGGGCTGGAGGGCGTGGACCTGCGCACCGGCCCGCTCTGGGGCGAGTTCGATCCGCACCTGGTGATCGAGGAGAACGGCCTGCGCCTGGCGATCGACGTGGCGACCGGGCAGAAAACCGGCTACTACCTCGACCAGCAGGCCAACCGGCGGGCGATCCGGCCCTACAGCGCCGACGCGCGGGTGCTCGATTGCTTCTGCAACGTGGGAGGCTTCGCCCTCAACGCCGTGGCCGGGGGCGCCGCCGGCGTGCTGGCCGTAGACTCGTCGGAGGAGGCGCTGGCCCTGGCGGGGGAAAACGCCGCGCTCAACGGCATGACCGGGCGCATCACCTGGGAAGCCGGGAACGCCTTCGACGTGCTCAAGCGGCTGAACGGCGAGCGCGCCCAGTTCGACCTGGTGATCCTCGACCCGCCGCCCTTCGCCAAGAACCGGGCCTCGGTGGAAAGCGCGCTACGCGGCTACAAGGAGATCAACCTGCGCTCGCTGCGCATGATCCCCGACGGCGGCTTCCTGGTGACTTGCTCGTGCTCGTTCCACGTCAGCCCGGAGCTGTTCCGCGCCGTGGTGGCCGATGCCGCCGCCGACGCCGGGAAGCGCCTGCGCCTGGTCGAGGAGCGCGCGCAGAACGTGGACCACCCCATCCTGCTCGGCTACCCCGAAAGCCATTACCTCAAGTGCCTGATCTGCGAGGTCACGAGCGTTTAGCCACGCAGCAGGGCACCGGGCTGGTTTGAAACCAGCTCCTACAGCACCAATCGTCGGGACCGTGGATTAGCCGGGCGCCGGGCGGGTTTCAAACCGGCTCCTACCGCGGCATCCGCCTCAGCCTAGCCAGTCGGCCCACTGCTCGGGCACAGGCTTGCCCGCGGCCCGCAGGTAGACGATGACTTTGCCGTAGAAGATCAGCAGCGCCTCGTTGTAGACAGACAGGTTGATCTGCGGCGGAAGGGTGAAGCCGCCACCGCGGTCGACCACGCGCTGCCGGATGTCGTCCTCGGACAGTCCCGCGATGGTCGCCTTTAACTCGCGGTCCAGGTCGGCGAACCAGGCGGATAAGCGCGCCACGCTGTGTTCCAGGCCCGGCTCCGGGTTGCGGTAGGAGAAATCGAGCGTGAACGTCTTGAACGACTCGATATAGGCGCGTTCCACCTCGCCCAGTTCGCGGCAGAGCACGCCCAGCGGCGGATTCGCGCCGCCCGGCGTGTAATCCAAATCCGCGTCGGTGAGGATCTCCATCAGTTGATTGCGCATCGCCTGGTACAGTTCAAATGTGGGGTAATACCCGGTCATGATGCTGTTCACGAAGCACCTCCTGTTGATGCGTTGGTCCAACAGGCGCCAGTATAGCACATTTGTTCGGGCCGTGCCAGAGGGGGCGAGTTACTATGTGGCGCGGGGCGACCGGCTCGGCAACGTAAAGGCGGCCCCCGCTAATTAGCGAGAGCCGCCCTGCCTCACGAGAGCTACTTGTTCTGCTTGCTGACCGATCCCGCGCCGCTGACATTCTGCTTGACCTGCGGATCGCCGATGTAGCGCACCGAACCGGCGCCGCTCACCGTGGCGTCCAGAGTGTCGCTGACCTGCACGACCGCGCTGCCCGCGCCGCTGGTGGTGATCGTCACATCCTTGCCGGCGAGAGCCTCCCCGTGATAGTTACCCGCGCCCGACAGGTTGATGTCCTGGCTATCGGCCTTGCCGGCCAGGGTAATATCGCCCGCGCCGCTCACGTTCACCGCCAGCTTCGGCGTGTTGATGTCCGCGCCGGTGATCTTGCCTGCGCCCGACAGATCGATGCTGTTGAGATCCTTCACCGTCAGGCGGTAGTTGATCGGCTTGGTCGGGTTGAGGCTGGTGTTGTCCTTGGAGCCGATGACCAGGCGGTTGCCCTGCACCTCGGTCTTGATATAGGGCAACAGGTTATCCTCGGCCTCGACAGTCAGGGACTCCGTCCCATTCTGGTCGATAGTCAGATTGCCTACCCCGCTCAAGGAGACAGCCTGGAAGCCGCTCACGTTGCGTGACTCGCTGGTCACGTTGCCGGACCCGTTGACCACCCCGCCGAATCCGCCGTCGCAGCCGCTCAGCACGAGCGCGAACAGCGCCAGCCCGGCCACAATCACTAGCTTATGTAAACTTCGCATCTGTATACCTCCATGGAAAAGACATGGATCAAAAGTCAAAGAGATAGCCCTATCTATCCAGCATAAGTATAGCGCGGACCGGCCGCGGATGCGTCCGCCGCAGGTTCCGTGCGGATTGGGACTTTTGCCGGGGGATAGGACGCGGTGCTTAGCCTTCGGATGCGTCCGCTTGCTGCTGAGCACGCCGATAGAAGGTGAAGCCGAACCAGGCGGCGTAGAAGCCGAGGAGCATCACCCCGGCGGCGATTCCGGCCCCCACGTCCGATTGGCTGACCTTGCGCACCAGCACGAAGAAATCGCCGGAGAGGCCCAGCGCGAGCGGCACCATGGACCAGAGCACCATCCGGCTGGCAAAGCGCTGAAAATGCTCGGTATCCTCGCTCCGCTCGACGATGCGGTGATAAGGCGCCGGGGTCATCAGCAGGATCATACTGATCGCCATGAGGGCCAGGCTGGTGAGGTGGATGTACTTGGAGGAGTCGGGCAGCTTGTCGAAGCCCTCGCTCAGCATGGTGTTGATCTGAAACCCCAGCAGGGCCTGCACGCCGGGGAGGATCACGCGGGCCTCGGTCAGCACGTTCTTGACTTTGGTTTCCGTCGGGGTATGATTGCCCTCGGGCTGGGGTTTCTGCTCGTTCATGGCGGTTTCCTTCGCGGCTTTGTTGCGTTCCTGCTGGGCGGCGGCAGCGGCGTGGGCGTGGCGGCCCCGGCTCAGCATCTCCAGCCCGTACCAGAAAAAGAGGGCCAGCAGCCCACCCGCCAGCCCCCCGGCGATCCCCCAGCCCACCCCGGTCACTTTTTCGGTGACGACATAGAGATCGATACCCAGAGCCACGGCAAAAGGGAACGGGGCCACGGCCAGCATGCGGTTGGTGAAATCGAGAAAGGGGCGGGTATTTTGCCCCTTTTCGACCAGTTGGTGATAGGGCGCGGGCGCCATCATGAGGGTCATCGCCAGGAGCAGCGGGGCCAGCGCGCCGACCATCAGTCCTTGCGAGAGGTCGGGCAGCTTCTGGAAGCCGCTGGCGAAGGCGGAGTTGTACTGGGCGCCGATCAGCACTTGCATCCCCAGCACGAGAATCCGGCTTTCGTTCAGGGCATCCTCGATCTTGCTTTTGAGTTCCGGCATAGATGGATTCGCCCGGCAGCCTCGCCCTACGCGATTCCGTAGAGCTACCGGATTGGCCTCCCGCAACGAAAATGTCGAATCGTGCTTAAGAAAACGGAATTGCCGAGGAATTGTTTCCCCACAAATGTTTTACCGGCACACAAATCGTCAGGTCGCGCCACTGCCGTTGGCCGCCAACTGCACGGTCAATTGCCGGCGCGCGCCCGCCGGGGCGCGGATCTGGAGGGTCTGGAGGTCTGCGCTATGAGTCCACTCGGCCCAGGGCTGCCCATCGCACGTCACCTGCGCCACGGCGGGCACCTGCAGGCAGGTCAGCAGGACGGGCGCGGCGGAAGGCGGGGCGTCGCCTAGCCACTCGGTGGTGAGGTGCAGGGTGCGGGCGGGCGCGTCATAGCGCGCCTCGGCGACGCCGATGTGGCGCGCCCCGTCGGTGGGCGCGCCGGGGGCATCCATGGACACGCTGTCGAGGCACGGCCCGGTGTCCAGAGCCGGGTCGCGCGGGGCGTGGAACAGGCTTTCCAGCAGCCGCCCCTCGCCGTCCACCAGTCCGGCCAGCGTGTAGAGCGCCGTGCTGTGCAGGGTGCGCGGCGCGCCCGCGTAGAAGCACTCCGGCCCGGCCCAGCGCCGGTCGAAGGTGGTCGCCGCGTAGGTCGCCATGCGCTCGGCCACGGCGCGGTCGCCCAGGCCCCGCGCCACGATCAAGCCAAAGGCCGTGTTGAGCGCCACGTCGGAGATCTCCATCTTCTCGCAGATGGGCGCCGACCCCACATACACACCGCCCGGCGCGCTCTTGTCGCGGCTGAGCCGCTTGCGGAAGCGGGAATACAGCTTGCGCACCAGGGGCCGGTCGAAGGGCAGGAGAAACGCCAGCCCCCAGCTATCGGTGAACTGGAAGGCGACAGGCGTCGCCACGCCCATGTCGCGCAGGAAGCAGGCGCCGAACAGCCCGCGTCCCGCCGGGCCGCGCAAGACCATCTTGCGGCGCACCCAGGCCAGCCAATCGGCGTTGGCCGCGCGATAGTCCGTACCGTGGGTGGCGTCGTGGATGGCGTTGCAGGTCATCGCGTGGTTGTTGCACGGCACATAGGCGCACGCCGGCTCGCAGGCCACGCCGTGGAAGTAGTTGGCGCGCATCTGGCTGACGATGCGCTCGGCCACGCCGCTGTGGGTGTAGTCGTAGGCCACGCCGCTCGCCGGGTCGGCCAGGCGGAAGCCGCGGTCGTAGCGGTCGTCGCCGCCCGCGCGCTCGAACAGGCCCAGCATGGTGCCCAGGTGCCCGCTGAACTGGACATTGTCCTGCACCACGGGGTCGGCGGGCGGCGGCAGCGGCCCGGCGGCGCGGCCATGGGGCGCCAGCAGCACGGCAACATGCCCGCCGGGCCGCGCCTCGCCTGTTGCCGGGGTCGGGGCCGGGCGCCAGTAGCCCCAGGCGCGCACATCGAGCATCCGGTCCAGGGCGCCGCCCAACGCCTCGACGTAGGGCCGCGTATAGGCGGGAGTGTGCAGCCCCAGCGCGGCCACCGCGTAGGACGCAAACGCCAGTTGGAAGCGCAAGCCGAAGTTCATGGCGTCGGCCTGCGGCGTGTAGAAGCCGTCCCACTGGCCGGGGGGCTGCGTCAGCACCCGGCGCAGGTAGGCCAGGTGGCCCAGCGACTCGCGGCTCAATGGGGCGGGGATGGGATCGGGCATGGCGACTCCTCTTAACTTGGCAACCTTCTATCAGGATAACGGGCGGAGGCGGCGATAGTGACCCGGCATGGTGGCGCGCCGCGATTCCGGGCGTCCATCGGGCCGGTTTGAAACTGGCCCCTACAGCGGGCACGGACCCCGGCGGCTTGCCGGGCGGGCGTGGATCGCTATAATGGGGCAGAACAGAGTCCACGCTACGGCTCTAACGACGAAGGAGGCAATTGCTATGCAATGGGTAACGCGCAAGGGCGTGAAATTAGATCGGTCGGCCTGTGCCTGGCTGGTGCTGCGGCACCTCGATCCACAGGCGGAGTTCCTCTACCTGGAGGCCGAGCCGATGCAGGAGGCCATCGCCGCCGGGGCGAAGCCGTTCCATAATGTGACCTACGCCGGGCCGGGGTCGCGCACGCGCAGCAGCTTCGAGGACTTGCTGGCCGAGAACGGGCTGGCCCAAAGCGACCCGGCGCTGGCGGAGATGGCGACCTTTATTCACGCCGCCGAGATCGGTGGCGAAGCCGGCGGGACTGACGACGCCCTGCGGGCCATCACCAAGGGCGTGAACGCCCAGGTGCATAGCGACCAGGAGATGGTCGAGCAGATGCTACCAATCTTCGATGCCCTCTACACCTATTGCCGGCGCAAGGTCGCGGGCCAGACGCGCTGGGCGGGCCTGGAGCCGGGCTGGGGCCGGGGCTAGCAGGCGCCGCACCAACCGAGCGAACGGGCCGGTGCCCGGCGGCGCGCCGCCGGGCACCGATCTGTCTGCCCAGGCCAGCCCGCTGCCGGTGATCCCGCCGGCAGAGTCCATGGAAAGAATAATTCTTGAAGCAAGAGAATATTCTAATTTGTTTCTACAGGCTTATATAGAACATACAGATCGTGCAGAGAAATAACAAGACCTCTATATAATCGAAAATGATCTGGTTTTGCTTGACAGTCTACAAAAGGCAATGCTATAATGTGCCCGTCTCGACAGCCAGGATCATGCTGTAGTTCGGTCAGACTGGTGTTCTTAATTAGTTCAACTCGCCGGCACATCCAGTCCTCGCAACATCCGCCCTCAGCGTGAAGTAGATTGAGACAGTTCCACGCGACCCGCACCCCGCACCTTCCCCTGGCCGGGCCTGCCGGTATCCAGCGGATGCGGACGCGGGTCCATACACTACCCTTCGCGGCTGCATTGTCTTGTGTACTGTAAGGAGGACCTTTCGTGGCGAACCGCAAACACTGGTGGTTAACAGCCCTGCTGTTGCTGATGTTGGTCGGAACGACGCTGCCCGCCGCCGCCGGCAATACCGCTCAGTCCGACTCGCGCACCTTCCCCGAAACCGGCAAAACGGTGTCGGGCAAGTTCCTGGCCTATTGGAACGGCCACGGCGGCCTGGCCCAACTGGGGTTGCCGCTGACCGACCAGGTGCAGGAAGTCTCGCCGACCGACGGCAAGACCTACACGATGCAGTATTTCGAGCGCATGGTCCTGGAACTGCATCCGGAGAACGCGGGCACGCCCTTTGAGGTGCAAGGTTCGCTGCTGGGGTATTTCTACTACCTGCGCAACTACCCGCAGGTGAACGGCGCGCCGAACCAGCACGCCAGCACACAGAACCCCTACAAATTCTCGGAAACCGGCAAGACCATCGGCGGCAAGTTCCGCGCCTACTGGGAGAGCCACGGCGGCCTGGCCCAGCAGGGCTACCCGGTGTCCGACGAGTTCACCGAGGTCAGCAAGCTGAACGGCAAGTCCTACACCGTGCAGTATTTCCAGCGCGCCGTCCTGGAGCTGCACCCGGAGAACCAGGCGCCGAACGACGTGCTGCTGAGCCAGCTCGGCACGTTCGAGAACCAGGCCCGCACCGACCTCTCGTTCACCGACTCGACCGGCACCAAGGTCACGCTGACCAAGCGCCCGGAGCGCATCGTCTGCCTGGTCGCGCTCTGCGAGGACATCCTGTTTGAACTGGGGATGGAGCCGGTGGGCGTCAACGATACCTTCGGCCAGGATCCGCGCTTCTGGGGCGACAAGGCCAAGAGCTTCAAGTCGGTGGGGTCGTTTGCCGCCCCGAACCTGGAGACCATCGCCTCGCTCAAGCCCGACCTGGTGATCGGCTTCATCCCGCACATCGGCCTGCGCGACGCGCTCAAGCCCATCGCCCCGCTGTTCGTCATGAACCCGGCCAAGTACCAGGACTCGCTCAACTTCCTGATCAAGATGGGCCTGTTGACCGGGCGCGTGTACCGGGCGCAGCAGGCCGTGCAGGGGCTGCTGCTGGAGATGCAGTATTACAAGTCCAAGTCGCCGAACAATAAGGTGCCGCTGCTCGTATTTGGCCGCGACCAGAACTTCAGCATCTTCACCTCGGCGTCATTGTTCGGCAGCGTGCTGGCCGACGTGACCAACTACCCGTGGCCCGCGCCGGGCGCCGGGGATGTGAGCGCGCCCGACCAGGAACCCGGCTCGATCCAGTATTCGCTGGAGAAGATTCTGCAGAAGGACCCGGACGTGCTGCTGTTCGAGACGCAGGGGTCGGGCACCAAGCTGTCGCAGATCCTGGCGGCCAACCCGCTCTGGAGCCAGTTGAAGGCGGTGCAGAACAAGCAGGTCTATGAGGTGAACCCCAGCATGTACCTGTTTGGCCGCGGCACCCACTCGATCAGCATCGCGCTCCAGGACGCAATGCACAAGATCTACCCGGACGTCTTCCCGTAATGGCGACACTGGCGCAGACATCTCGCGCCGTCCCGGCCGCCAGGGCCAGCCGCGTGCTGGTCCTGGCGGCGGTTCTCGTTGTGGCCCTGGGCGGCCTGATGATGCTGGGGCTGCTGCTGGGCACGCCGCAGTTGGCGCCGAACGATCTGGGCACCATCGCCAACGGCGGTGGCGACCGGCTGGCGCGCATCGTGGTGACGCAACTGCGCCTGCCGCGCGTGCTGCTGGGCGCCGGCGCCGGGATGATGCTGGCCCTGGCCGGGACGCTGCTGCAGGGCACCCTGCGCAACGCGCTGGGGTCGCCCGAGTTGCTGGGCGTCTCGGCGGGCGCCTCGGTGGTGATCGCGGCGATCACCATCTTTCACCTCGAACTCGACTGGCCGCTGTATCCCTGGGCGGCGCTGGCCGGCGGCATGCTGGCGGGCGCCGTCGTGCTGCTGAGCATGCGGCGCATCAACGACCCGGTACGCCTGGTGCTGATGGGCGTGGCGATGAACGCGCTGCTCTACGCGGGGATTATCACCATCATCACGCTGGGCCAGCAGCAGGACGTGGGTCTGCTGTACCTCTACCTGCTGGGCAGCCTGGCGAACCGCACCTGGCTGCAACTCCAGGTGCTGCTACCCTGGGCGGTAATCACCATCCCGCTGGCCCTGCTGGCCGCCCGCCCGCTGAACCTGTTACAATTGGGCGATGAGGTGGCCGAGGGGCTGGGGCTGCGCGTGACCCGCATGCGCATGTTGCTGTTGCTGCTGAGCGCCGCACTGGTGGCGGCCATCGTCGCCGTGGCCGGGCCGATTGCCTTCGTGGCCCTCATGGCGCCGCACATGGCCCGCCGCGCGCTGGGCACGCCTGACGCGCGCCTGGTGTTGCCCATCGCCGCGCTGATGGGCGCCGTCTTGCTGACCCTGGCTGACCTGGTCGCCAAAAACCTGTTTGATCCGCTGGAGTTGCCGGTCGGCATCTGGACCACGCTGATCGGCGGGCCGCTGCTGCTGCTGCTGTTGCGGCGCGAGCTAGGGGGGAGGCAGGCGCGCGCATGAGTACTGTTGCCGCCCGGTCACCCGCTCGGCGGGTGAGCCAGCGGCCGTTTACCATCCGCCACTTTCCCCTGGTCTTGCTGGCCGGGCTGCTGCTCGTGGCCGCCCTGCTCGTGCTGCACATCAGCGTGGGCACGGTGGACGTGTCGCCCGGCGATGTGGTCAATGTGCTGACGGGGCAGCAAACCGATGAGTTGACGCATACGGTGGTCTGGGAGTTGCGCCTGCCACGCGCCCTGGTCGCGATTTGCGCCGGGGCCATGCTGGCGCTGGCGGGGGCCATCCTCCAGTCGCTGACGGGCAACCCGCTGGCCGAACCCGACCTGACCGGCGCCTCGGCGGGTGGGGTGCTGTTCGCGGTGCTCTGGCTCTCGCGCCAACTGGTCGGCTGGAACACGGCGCCACCCAGCGCCGAGGTGGCCGTGATCGCCCTGCTCGGCGCCCTGGCCTCGGGCGGGCTGGTCTATGCGCTAAGCTGGCAGCGGCGCACCAGCGCGGTGCGCCTGGTGCTCACCGGCGTGCTCGTCTCGACGATCTTGCGCGCGCTCACGTCGCTGGTGCTGCTGCGCAACCAGAACGCCATCGGCGGCATCGTGCTCTGGATCATCGGCTCGCTCAACGGGCGCACCTGGACGCACTGGGACGCCATCTGGCCGTGGGCGCTGGTGGCGCTGCCGCTGGGGCTGGCCTGCGCGGGCGCGGCCAACGGCTTGCAACTGGGCGACGACATCGCCGCCGGGCTGGGCATGCGCGTCGAGCGCGTGCGGGCGCTGCTGCTGTTCGTGGCCGTGCTGCTGACGGCGGGCGCGGTCTCGGTGGTGGGGGCGCTGGCCTTCCTGGGGCTGATCGCCCCGCACCTGGCGCGGCGCATCGTCGGCGACGACGCCCGCCGGACCTTCCCGCTGAGCGCGGTGATGGGCGCGATCTTGCTGTTGGTGGCCGATATTGTGTCGCGCAGCGTGGCGCAACCGAACGAGTTGCCGGTCGGCGCGTTGATGTCGCTGCTGGGCGCGCCATTTCTCATGTTTCTGTTATGGCGAGGGATCCGATGAGCAAGCGAGAAGGCATGCAGAGCACGCTGGTGCGGGCCAACGGCGCCCACGAACCGGCCCCGATGACGGCTGTGGCCGCGGACCCGGTGTTGCGCGCCGGCCAGTTGCAGGTGGGCTACCGGGAGCGCGTGGTCATCGCGGGGCTGGACCTGGCGATCTATCGTGGCGGGATCACGGCGCTGGTGGGGCCGAACGGATCGGGCAAATCGACGCTGCTCAAAACGCTGGCCCGGCTGCTGGTGCCGAGCGCGGGCGCGGTCTACCTGAACGGCGCGGCCATCCGCGGCCTGCCGACCGCGGCGGTGGCGCGCGAGGTGGCGATCTTGCCGCAGGGGCCGGTGGCGCCCGCCGGGCTAACGGTGGGCGAACTGGTGGAGCAGGGCCGCTACCCGCACGCCGGCCCGTTGCGCATGTTGCGCCGGCAAGACCATGAGGCGATTGCCGAGGCGCTCGTGCTGACCGATATGACCGGCTTCGCCGACCGGGTGCTGGAGAGTCTGTCGGGCGGGGAGCGGCAGCGCGCCTGGATCGCCCTGGCGCTGGCCCAGGCCACGCCGGTGTTGCTGCTCGATGAGCCGACGACCTTCCTGGACATCGGCCATCAGCTTGAAGTGCTGGATCTGGTCCACCGGCTCAACGCCGAGCGGCATATGACGATCCTGCTGGTGCTGCACGATCTCAACCAGGCGGCGCGCTACGCCGACCGCATGATCGTGCTGAACAACGGCGCCGTCGTCACCGACGGCACGCCCGAGGAGGTGCTGACCCCGCCCCTGCTGGCCGAGGTATTCCGCGTGCGCGCCAATGTGGTGCGGGACCCGGCCAGTGGCACGCCGGTCTGCTTGCCATACGCGGGCGTGGGCACGGACCCGGTATCTGACAGGGATCGCCGCTGAGCGTGGGGCGGGCGCCGGGGCGCTCACCCCGCCTGCGAGCAGGCGCCCGGCTTATTGCCAGGCTTTTTCGCGGCCCTGCGCGTAGTCTTCATACGCCTTCTTCAAGCCCAGCAGGACCTCAGCGGTGGTTTCGAGCAACGCCTGGGCTTTCGGCTCGCGCACGTTGGCGATTTCGCCACGCACCTGGTTGACCAAGGTATCGAGTCGCTCTTGCGTCGTGGTGATGCAGCGCAGCGTGCTGTCGGTTAGATTGGCCGATCCACCTGACTGCGTGTGTTGTTCTTGCATAATCAAGACCTCCTGATATTATCGGCTTTCTAAGGGCCGGCGCCCGACCACCCCGGCGGCCAGGACACCGCTACTACAGCAGAGGTTGTGCCGCGGGGCGAAATAATAGCTCGTGGGCAGATGCACGCAAGAAGATCGACACTGTTGATTTAAACAGGAAAGATCTAGCATCACCGTTTCTCATCTGTTATAATCAGCCGTATCAAGAACCGATATTAACTATTACATGTTCGACAATAGTTCTTATCGTGCAGATCATCGCGTTGGAGTATTCTTGTAACCGGTAGAATATTCTCTTTCCCTTCTCCGCGGAGGATCCGGCCCGTGAGGGACCAGCGGCCGGAGCTTGCGGGGTCACGGCACTGTAGCCAAGGAGGCTTGACACATGAAATGGGTAACCCGGCCGCGCATCCGCCTGGATCGCGCCGCCTGCTCCTGGTTGATTCTGCGGCACATCGATCCCCAGGCCGAGATCGACTTCGTGGACTGGGAGGGCATGGCCGGCGCGATTGCCGCCGGGGCCTTGCCGTTCCACAACACCAGCGTGGAAGACAGCGACGCCGAGGAGCGCACCAGCTTCGACCTGCTGCTGACCGAATACAAGCTCGATCAAACCAACCCGGCGCTGGTGCTGATGAGCGAGATCGTGCATGGCGCGGAGTTCAAGGAGCCGGGCGCCATCGCCGAGTCCGAAGGGCTGCGCGCCATCGCCAAGGGTTCCAGCGCGCTCTCGGCCACGGACAGCGAGATGGTGGAGCGCATGCTGCCCATCTTCGACGCCCTCTATGCCTACTGCCGGCGGCGGGTGGCGGGGCAGCGCGGCTGGGCCAACGCCGATCCCGCGCCCGGTGGGCGGCAGCGCAACGGCCAGGGCGGCTAGTGCCCGGAAAGAGCAACAGGCCGGCGTTGCCGCCAGCCTGCTGTTCTTGAAAGGAAGGATTTTGGATGCTTGGTTCTTCTACCTTCTGCTTCTCACGTCTATATTAGCATGAATAGCGGTTCTTGTCAATAGGTCGAGGCAGCGAATTTCTCGTGTTGATGAACTGATCAAAGTCTTTGTGGGTGCATAGAACAACATAATAGAAGATAAACAACCCGATTAATGTTCTAGTTGGTTAAAGAATATTCTTCGCAAAAGTAACACATTGCGCCGGAGAGACCACGGGCGGCAAAGCGGGTGGAGGAGGATAACGGCTCGATGGAGACGGAATCACCGCACGATCAAGACTGGTTCTGGGAGGGGAATATCCAGGCCCGCGTGCTGGACTACATGCAGAACGAGGAGGGCTTCACCATCCTCAGTCCGGGCGAGGCCATGCCCGCCGAGCAAGGCATCGAGATCGTGGCCGAGCGAGCAGCGGGCGAGCGCACCGTCCACCGGTTGGTCAGCGTGCGCGGTTGGCCCAGCGCGATCCACCGGCGCGGCACCATGGCCGGACGGCCCCGCTCGACCCGCCCCGAGGTCATTGCCCGCAGTTGGGTAGCCCAGGCGGTGCTCGACCTGGCGCTAGGGCGCAACGGCGACCCGGATATGGATCTGTGCCTGGCGCTGCCCGCCGTCGCCAGCTATATCCGCTATATCCAGCGCCTGCGCTGGTTCCTGGCTGTCGGGCGGGTGACAGTCTACCTGGTGTCGCAGGAAGGCCGCGTGGCGGTCACGCCGCCGGGGGCGCCGCCGGTCAGCCATTTCGCCCCACCCCCGCCCGCGGCCATACCGGGACAGCGGCGCAAACTGGGGCTGCCCGGCGCGTCGCGCATGCAACTGCCGCTGCTGCACGCCCTGATCAGCGCGGGGGGCGCCGCCGGGCGGGCCGAGTTGATCCCGCTGGTGGCCCGCTGGTTCCCCGAGGTGCCGCAGCCCCCGCCCGCGGAGTTCGGCCAGCGGCTCTCGGTGGCCCAGCGCGGGCTACAAGTGGATGGGCTAACCGAACTGGACGGGCGCGGCGTGTGGCGCATCACCGAGGCCGGGCGCACGCTCTACGCCGCCCAGTGGGACGACTGGCGGGCCAAGCAGGAGCGCCAGTCCACGCCCGACCGCTAACCGGCGGGCGCTTCGCTCGCGCGGGCCGGGCCGAGGGCGCGCTTGCCGAGCAACCAGGGCAGCCAGGCGATCATCAGCGCGGCGGCCACGAACCCGGCCCAGGCACCGAAGCCGAAGGTGGCGCCGGGGCCAAACGCGCTCCAGAGCCAGCCGCCCAGCACATTGGCCGGCAGCGCCGCGAACCCGGTCACGCCGTTGAACCAGCCCATCGCCGTCCCGCGTTGCGTCTTGGGGATCACGTCGGCGATCAGCGCCTTGCTGACCCCGTCGGTGGCCGCGGCGTAGATGCCGTAAACGGCGAACAGCGCCCAGACATGCCAGTTCTGGTTCGCCACGGTCCACCCGGCATAGACCAGCGCAAACGCCAGGTAGCCGGCGATCAGGACCGGGGCGCGGCCCCAGCGGTCGCTCAACACGCCGAGCGGCGTCGCCAGCACGGCGTAGATGATGTTGTAGCCGAAATAGACGAGCGGCACCGCCTCCAGGGCGCTCTCCAACCCCTCGGCCCGCAGGAACAGGAACGCATCCGACGAGTTGCCCAGGGCGAAAATCGTGGAAATGAAGGTGAACATCCAGAAGCGCGGGCCCAGGGCACGCACCTGCTGCTGCCAGGGCACTTTCGGCTGATCCGCGGCCTGGGCCGGCGTGGCGGGGCGCTCACGCCGCTGTTCCCGCAAGAACACCAGCGCCAGCACACCCAGCACGCCGGGCACCGCCGTCCAGGCGAACACCTGCCGCAGATCCTGGTTGTTGAGCGCCAGGATCCCCACCGTCAGCAGCGGGCCGATAGCCGCGCCGAGCGTGTCCATCGAGCGGTGGAAGCCGAACGCCTTGCCGCGATTTTGCGCGTCGGTCGAGTCGGCCAGCAGGGCATCGCGCGGGCTGCCGCGCACGCCCTTGCCCACCCGGTCCAGGAAGATAAAGCCGAGCGCCTGCGGCCATGTCGTCGCCAGGGCGAGGAACGGCTTGATGCCGTTGGACAGGCCATAGCCCGCCGCGATCAGCGGTTTGCGCGAATTCACCCGGTCGGACATGCGCCCCGAGATGATCTTGAGGATACTGACGGTGCTTTCGGCCAGACCCTCGATCAGCCCGGCCAGGATCAGCGGGGTGTTCAGCACGCCCACCAGGAACAGGATGCGCACCGGGACGATCATCTCGCTGCTGATGTCGGTGAAGAGGCTGACGATGCCGAGGACGAAGACGTTGCGCGTTAGCCCGGCGAAAGGCCCGCGCCGGGCCGGCGGCGGGGCAGGGGATGGGTCCATGCTAACTCCACTGTGAAAAGGCGACAGGCCGGAATACCAGCAGCATTATACGGCAAGTAGCTGCGAATCGCCAAACGCGGGATCGGTAGCCCGGCGGCTCGAGCCGCCGGGCTACCCTTACGAAGGCCGCCTGCGCGGCCTTAATTTGCGCGGCCCGGTAGATTTGACAACGGCCCTGTGCGTTTGCTATAGTGACCTGCGTTATACCAATTCTTTCACTCGCGAGGAATGCCCGCATGGCCTCGACGGCCCGTACCACGTCCGATACCCCGGCCCGCGATACTACGCTGGCCCCCCCGGTCCGCCGGGGGAGCCGGATTCTCAGTTGGGTGTTCCTGATTGCGCTGGCGGCGCTGCTGGCGATCAGTAACCCGATTCTGGTGAATCTGCAACCC
>DASSGZ010000612.1:0-11333 GCA_035693165.1 Chloroflexia bacterium
AATCGCGTCTTTGCTCGTGAAATACCAGTAGAGCGTGCCCTTGCTGAGGCCCGATTCGCGCACGATGTCGTCCATGCGCGCCTCGTGGAAGCCGAGCCGGCTAAAGACGGCAGCGGCGGCATCCAGAATCTGGTTCTTGCGTTCTTCACTCACATCGGGCCGGGGCGACATATGCTGCTCCTGCTAGACTGACCGGTCAGTTTACAAGGCGATTATAAACCGGGTAGCGGCGGCAGTCAAGCGCGTCCGGGCAGGGTGGCGGGCCGGGTTCCTCTTTCCAGAGCTAACCGCGATAGTGTAGACTGAGGGAGGTTCGTGCGACGCACCCCGAAGCTGCGCTGGGAGGATCAGGATGGCGGGCGAATTTCAGCAGGCAGCGGACGCGCTCCGCGCGTATGCGCTGGGGCTACCCGAGGCCGAGGAAGCGTTTCCCTGGGGCGAACGCGTGATCAAGGTCAACAAGAAGGTCTTCGTCTTTTTCGGCCTGATGGAAGACCTGGACAAGCGCCTGATGGTCACCGTCAAACTGCCGCAGACCGGCATCTATGCGCTGCAGATGCCGTTCGTCCAACCTTCGGGCTATAACCTGGGCAAGCACGGCTGGGTCACGGCGCGCATCGCGCCGGGTGAGCAGGTGCCGCTCGATCTGCTCATGGAATGGATCGAGGAAAGCTACTGCGCCATCGCACCCAGGCGGCTGGTAGCCCGGCTCACCGCGGCGCGGAGCGCGCCCTAATATGCCGGGGGCGCTAAGCGTTGTCCGTACGCCGGGGGCCGGACGACGTCCGGCCCCCGGCATAAGCCTATTCCGGTGCTAACGTACGGGCTTACGCGGCGTGCCCGTGCTCGCCTGCCGGCGTCATTTCTCGGCGCGCCTGGATCCAGCGATCCAGGCTGGTGGCCCAGGGCTGCGGGATCAGCAGGAACATGAGCGCCGAACCCCCCAGGGCCACATTCCCCAGGAAGGAATGCTGCTCCAGTTCCGCCTGGAAGCCCTGCAGCGCCCAGAAGTTATGCATCACCAGCGTGACCGGGACGAGGAACAGCAGCACAGCGGCCACGCCCAGGCGGGGCTGGAACCCTGTCAAGATACTGATGCCGCCGATCACCAGCAGCGCGCTGGCCAGGGTCACCAGGAGGGCCGGGTCGGGGACCCCCTTCGACGCGGCGTAACCGGCCGTCGCCCCCAGGCTCATGACGTTCTTGATCCCCGCGCCCAGGTACATCCCGCCGACCAGGAGGCGGCCCAGGAGAAACGCGATCTGGCTGGTTTGTCCCTTCACCATCATCTGAGTGTTCCTTTCGTCTGGCCGCCTTGTGACGGCCCACCATCTCTGCCCATGCCACCGCTGTCAAAGTACGGGCAGATCCGCTAAGCCCCGTCAATACTGGTGCTTCCCGTAAGCGGCCCCCCTTGTGCCGGCTCACGATTCTGCTCGACGCCCAACCGGCTCTGGAGGAAGGCAAACATGGAACGCACATCCCCGAAACTCGCCGTCTGGTGGCTGCCCGGTTCTTCCAGCGAAGCGCGCCACAGTGGCTGCCCTTTGCTGTCCCGCGTACACCACATCCTGAGCATGTAGGACAGATAGCGCGTATCGCCGTCTTGATGTGCATTCATGGTTGCCGTCTCCAGATCCCCCAGGTCTGAACCGAGGATAGCACGCGATCGTCAAGAAATCGTCAAGAGATCTGCCGTTTGCATGGGAGTTTCACAGGGAATATAATCAGGGGAGGGTCCCTCGCCTGTGCACCGTGGCCACGGTGCGTCGCGGGTCCGCCGTCTGTTGGAGGTGAGGCTGCAACATGGCACAGTTACGAGCCTATTTCCTCGGTCCCCTCCAGGTCACGCGGGACGACCAGCATGTGACCGGCTTTGAGTCGGATAAAATGCGCGCGCTCCTGGCCTACCTCCTCATTGAGACGGAGCGTCCCCACCGCCGCGAGGCGCTGGCGGCGCTCCTCTGGCCGGACCAGACCGATATGGCAGCCCGGCAGAGCCTGCGCCAGGCGCTTTACGTCCTGCGCCACATCCTGGGCAGTAGAGACCCCAGGCCGGGCGAGCGCAAGCACCTGCTCGACGATCCCGACCCCGATGCCGGCCCGCTCCTTGTCACCCGCCAGACCGTACAGTTCAATCCGGGTCGCGACACCTGGTGCGACGTGGCGCTATTCAAGCACCTTCTCGCAGCCTGCAAAGCGCATCAGCAGCGATCCGGCCATACGGATCGCTGCGCCGAGTGTATCCAACGCTTGTACCAGGCGACCGATTTGTACCGCGGTGAGTTCTTACAGGGTTTCCTCATCGCGGATAACAGCGCGTTTGAGGAGTGGATGCTGCTGGAGCGGGAGACGCATCATCGCCAGATGCTCCGCGCCCTTGAGCGGCTGGCGGACTATTATGAGGAGGCCGGCGAGCACGAGCAATCATTGCACTTCGCGTTGTGGCAGGTGAAACTGGAACCGTGGCGCGAAGAGGCCCACCGGCAGGCGATGCGGCTGCTCTCGCGCACGGGCCAGCGCAGCGCGGCGCTCGCCCAGTACGAAGCCTGCCGCCAGACGCTGGCCGCCGAGCTCGGCCTGGAGCCGGCCCGCGAGACCACCGCGCTGTATGCTCGTATTCGCGACGCCGAAACCGAACATCCGCCGGAGCGCCCGGCGGGCGGCAGGACCGTCCTGCCCATGGCCGCGACCCCCCTCATCGGCCGTGAGGCCGAAGTGACGGCGGTGGTCGAGCAATTACTGCGCGACGAGGTGCGGCTGTTAACCGTCACGGGACCGGGCGGCACGGGCAAGACGCGTATCGCGCTGCGGGCCGCCACCGACCTGCAAACGCATTTCGCCGGCGGCGCCTACTTTGTCAATCTCGCACCGCTCAGCGACCCTGGCCTGGTCGCCGCCACCATCGCCACCGTGCTGGGTGTGAAGGAGCTGCCCGGTAAGACGGTGCTGGACAGCATCGTTTCCTACCTGCAAGGCAAACAGGCGCTGTTGCTGCTTGACAACTTCGAGCAGGTCGCGGACGCAGCGCCCCTCATCGGACACCTGGTCCGCTCAACGTCCGGCGTGAAAGCGCTGGTGACCAGCCGGGTGGCGCTGCGCTTGCGCGGCATGCATGAATATCCGGTTCCGCCCATGGCACTGCCCGATCGCCGGCACCTGCCTGTCCTGGAGCGCCTGACGGCATACGAGGGGATCCGTCTGTTCGTGGAGCGGGCGGCAGCACTCAAGCCGGGCTTTCAGCTTACCGAGGACAACGCGGCGGCCGTCGTGGAGATCTGCCACCGGCTGGACGGGTTGCCCCTGGCAATTGAACTGGCGGCGGCGCGCATCCGGGTGTTGCCGCCGCAGGCGATGCTCGTGCGGCTGCAAAGCCGGCTGGAACTGGTCGCCAGTAAAGACCGCGACGTGCCCACCCGCCAACAGACGCTGCGCCATACGCTCGACTGGAGCTATAACCTGCTCGATGATGCCGAGAGAGCGCTGTTCCGCCGGCTCGCGGCGTTCCAGGGGGGGAGGACGCTGGAGGCCATTCAGGCGGTGTGCGCGCTCTCCGATCACGAGGCCGATCTCCTGGATGGGATCGAGGCGCTGATCAGCGCCAGCCTGTTGCAGCAGCGTGAGGGCCAGGGGGCGGAGGGGCGCTTCTGGATGCTGGAGACGATCCACGAGTATGCCGGCGAAAAGCTGCGGGAGAGCGGGGAAGAAGCGGCCCTCCGCCGCCGGCATGCGCGCTATTTCATGGCCTTCGCCGAGCAAGCCGCGCCGCACCTGAAACAGGAAGACCAGGTCCGCTGGCTGGAACAGGTGGAAGCGGAGAACGACAATCTGCGCGCGGCCTTTCGCTGGGCGCGTGAGTGTGGCGAAGCGGGCGATAGCGAGGCCGCTGAGACGGGGTTGCGCCTGGCCATTGCGCTGGAGCGGTTCTGGCAGGTGCGCGTCTACTTGCGTGAGGGGTTGGAGCAGACGCTGAGCATCCTGGCCCTGGGTCGGCCCGGCGGTGCCGTGCGCGCCACCGCGCTCCGCGTGGCGGCGTCGCTGGCCGATGTGCGCGGCGAGTATCCCATAGCGCATTCCCTGTTGGAGGAGAGCTTGCAGATCTGGCGCGCGTTGGGCGATACGCGGAACCTCATCGATACCCTCCATAGCCTGGGTATCGCGCTCTACAATCATGGGGACTATATGCAGGCGCGTGCGATTTACGAAGAAAGTCTAGGCCTGGATCAGGCAGCAGGGGATAGAAAGACGGCGCTACACCACCTCGGGCTGATCGTTTATGAACTGGGTGACTTTGCCCACGCGGGGGCGCTCTGGGAGGAAGCGCTGGCACTGGAGCGCGCCCTGGGCGATACGCGGCGTGTGGCGCTCATGCTGGCCGACCTGGGGTTGGTGGCATACGAGCAGGGCGAGTATGCCCTGGCGCTGGAGCGGCACCAGGAAAGCCTGACGATCCGGCGGGTGCTGGGCGCGAAGCTGGGCATCGCTTATAGCCTGGAAGGGCTGGCTATGCTCTACCGAGCCATGAATAGCCCCGAGAAGGCGGCGCGGCTCTGGGGCGCGAGCCAGGCCCTGCGGGACGCGATAGGAACGCCCGTCCCGCCCATTGAACGTACCCGCTACACGCGCGATCAGGCCATCGTCCGCACCCAACTCGGCGCCGAGGCGTTTGACCGGGCGTGCGCCGAAGGTCGCGCCATGGCGAGCGACGAGGCCGTTGCCTACGCACTGGCCGAGCCGGCCGGACAAATATCTGGCCTGGATGCGGCGAACGGTGAAATGCCCGATTCCGGCACCGTCGTCATCCCGACAATTGTTGGGAAAACACACTAAAACCCAAAGCTGATGCGCGGGTCGCCGGCTACCCGCCTTGCGCCGTCGGCCGTCCCGCGGCTTACGCCCGCAGGACGGCCCAACACACCGGAGTAGCCGGGAGAGGAGAACCGGACAAGTATGAACCGACAACAACTCTTGAACAAACTCGATAAGGCATGGGCCGATCTCCAGGAGGCGTACGCGGGGTTGGCCGCCGCCCAGTTGGCCGTGCCGGGTGCCAACGGCGACTGGGCGGTGAAAGACATTCTGGCGCACGTGACAACGTGGGAGGAGGAGACGCTGCAGTATCTGCCGCTGATCGTCGCGGGCGGGACGCCGCCACGATACGCCAGCTACGGCGGCCTCGACGCCTTCAACGCGCAAAAAATGGCGCAGAAACGCGACCTTGCACCGGCGGAAGTGCTGCGCCAACTCGACGCCGTCCACGCCCGGCTGCGAGACTATGTGCAAAGCGTGCCCGAAGAACACTTCACACGCGAGACCCGCTTCCGGCACCGCCTGCGGCTCGATACCTACAGCCATTACCTGGAACATGCGCGGATGATCCGGGAATGGCGCACCGCACAGACCGGCTGAGCGCCGCCGGCAGGATAAGAACTACTTCGGTTGCGCCGGGTGCGCTACTCGGCTGCGAGCTTTATGGCGGATAATCCTCGTTATCCGTCATAGTAGCACCGGCGAAGCCAGTGCGCACTGCCCCGCCGCACATCAGCAGCAGTACCCATGCAGAGGAGTATACAATAGTGCACACTCAGAAGCTGCCGAATCGCGAAGAATTTCGCATCGACGCCGCGAACCTGATCATGAAGTTCAAAGAACTGGTTAATGAAGGCAACGTACACAGGATCAGCGTGCGTAACGACGAGGGTAAGACGCTGTTCGAAATCCCGTTGACCATGGGCATCGCGGGAGCGGCCGCCACGATCTTCCTGGCGCCGGCCCTGGCCGCGCTGGGCGTTATCGCGGGGCTGATGAAGCAGGTCACCGTCGTCGTAGAACGGACCGACAAGGAGCGCGGCTAGGCGCCGCAACGGCCGGGCAGAGGCGACCCACGCGTTCCGTGCGTCGCCTCTACTTGTGTTGGTGGCCCCTCCCCTGCCCTGCGCCCGGCGCCCGCCGGGGCGGAACCCGCCGCCCCGGCCACAGTACGCGGGCCTCCGGCGCCGGCCTCATACCCCGGAGACCGAACACGGGGAGCGCAGTAACTAATCGGACCATTGTGCTATGATAACAACGTAGACAGCATGGATACGGGCGACCTCCTCTTGGCGCAGGGACCCGGTAGCGCCCGCCTCCGGCAATGGGGAGCAGCGTCTGGAAGGGCCGAGACGGACACTCCAGGGCCCGATCGCTGCGGGGCCGTTCCGTATGAAACGTGAGACCTCTCCGCAAGGCATGAGTACAGCTCCTCGTGAGACCCCCGGCGTCCGGCCCGCGCGACCCGCCGGGCGCTTGCCGATCCCGCCCACGCCGTTCATCGGCCGGGCGCGCCAGGTGGCCGAGGTGTGTGGCCTGCTGCGACGGGCGCCGGTCCGCCTGCTGACTCTGACCGGCCCTGGCGGCATCGGCAAGACCCGGCTGGCCCTCTCCGTCGGGGAGGCGCTGCGGGGAGAGTTTGCCGGCGGCGTCTGCTATGTGTCTCTGGCCGCGCTGGCCGATCCCCAACTGGTGCTGCCGATGGTAGCCCAGGTCCTTGGTCTGCACGAAGCGGGCGCGCCGGCCGAACAACCCCCGTTGCTGGAACGCCTGCAAGATCGGCTCGCCGAGGAGCACCTTCTCCTGGTGCTGGACAACTTTGAGCAAGTGGCCGCGGCCGCCCCGGACCTGGCCGCGCTGCTCGGGGCCTGTCCGCGGCTCAAAGTGCTGGTGACGAGCCGCGAGGTGCTGCGGCTCGCCGCGGAGCAGAGTTACCCGGTGCCCCCGCTGGCGCTCCCGGATCTCCAGCACCTGCCGCCTCTCGACGTGCTTGCCCGGATCGAGGCCGTGCAGTTGTTTGTCGCCCGCGCGCAAGCGGCGCAGCCGGCGTTTGCGCTCACTGCGGCCGGCAGCGTGGCCGTGGCGACGATCTGCCGGCACCTGGATGGCCTGCCCCTCGCCATTGAACTGGCCGCGGCGCGCATTCGCCTGCTGCCCCCGGTGGATCTGCTGGCCCGGCTGGAGCGGCGCTTGCCCTGGCTCACGGACGGGCCCCGCGACGCCCCCGCCCGGCACCAGACCCTGCGCGCCGCCGTCGCCTGGAGCTACGACCTGCTCGTACCCGACGAACAAGCGCTGTTCCGGCAACTGGCCGTCTTCGTCGGGGGATGCACGCTGGAAGCGGTGAGCGCCGTGTGCCGGCTCGCGCCGGAGCCGGCACGCGCGGACGAGCGCGTGCTGCCCGCCTTGGTCGGGCTCGTGGACAAGAGCCTGCTGCGCCAGGAACCGGGTGCCCCCGATCAGGGGCGCCTGCGTATGTTGGAGACGATCCGGGAATACGCGCACGAGCAGTTGGCGGCAACCGGCGAGATCGCCACGGCGCAGGAAGCCCACGCCCACTACTATCTCGCCCTGGCCGAAGCGGCCGCGGCGACCATGACCGGGCCCGATCAGCCTGCCTGGCTGGATCGCCTGGAGCAGGAGCACGACAACCTGCGCGCCGCCCTCACCTGGGCCGTGGAGACGGCGCACCCGCTGCTGGGTGCGCGGTTGGCCGCGGCGCTGTGGAGCTTCTGGCTCATGCGCGGCTATAGCAGCGAGGGCCGGCGCTGGCTGGATTCTATCCTGGCGACCGGTTGCTGGTTGCCGCCGGCGTTGCGGGCGCGGGCGCTGAACGCGGCCGGCCGGTTAGCTCTGCGCGAGGGCGACTATGCCGCCGCCGAGCGTATGCTGCAGGAGAGCCAGGCCCTGCGCCGCACGCACGGCGATACCCAGGGCGTGATGGAGGTGCTCGATAACCTGGGCCTGGTGGCGATCTATCAGGACGACCTGGGCCGGGCGCGGAGCTATCTGGAGCAGAGCCTGGCCGGCCGGCGCGCGCTGGGCGATACGGCCGGGATGCTGACCGCGCTCAACCGGCTGGGCCTGGTGCTGCGCTACCAACAGGACTTCGAGGGGGCAGCCCGGCTCTACGAAGAGTGCCTGGCCCTGGCCCGCCCGGTGCACGCCACCTATTACGTCGCGGCGGCCCTGCATAACCTGGGCCAGATGGAGCACCACCGGGGCCATGACCCGCGCGCCGCGGCCCTGCTGGCGGAAAGCCTCGCGCTGGTGCGCCAGTTAGGGGATCGGCCGAGTATCGCCGTGTTGCTGGCCGATATCGCGGGGGTCTGGGTCACGCAGCGCCGGCCGGAACACGCGGCCCGGCTGTTTGGCGCCGCCCAGGTCTTACGTGACAATATGCACGTCACGATGTACACGGCTCAGCGCCTCGCGTATGAGCGCGATGTAGCGCGCGGGGCCGCGCAACTCGACACCGCCGCCTGGAACCGCGCCTGGGCGCAGGGGCGGGCCATGACCCTCGATGAGGCCTGCGCGTGCGTGGTGGACGCGCCGCCCGCGGCCCCGGCGGGACCGGCCGGCGCCCACGACCTGACGGAGCGCGAGCTGGAGGTGCTGCGCCTGCTCGCGGCGGGCCTGACCTACGCGCAGATCGCGGACCAACTGGTACTCAGCATCCACACTGTCCACGCCCATTTGCGCGCCATCTACGCCAAACTGGGCGTGACCTCGCGCAGCCAGGCCGCCCGCTTCGCCATGGAACACGACCTCACCTGACATCTGCCGTTCGCTCGCGCACACGTGCCGGTACCGCGGCCCCAACTTACCCATTTCGTGCAGAAATAGCCAATTCTGGCGATGTCGCGGCCCTTTCATGCTGCTATCATGATCCGAGTCTGACTGTTAAACAGGGGCTCGCTGAGCACTAGCCGAAAGGAACAGCCGCAATGTTGACACCCACTCTCGTTGACGCACCGACCCACGTTGGCTCCGCGCCGCTGGACTCCGCCTTTGCCGCCTTCCGGCAGGCCTACCCGGCCTATGCGGCCACCGGGAAACTGGACGAATTACGCGCGACCGAATTTGCGCGCCTGGATCGGCTCGGCCAGGTCTATCTGGATTATACCGGTGGCGGCCTGTACGCCGAGTCCCAACTGCGCGACCACCTGGCACTGCTCAGCGAGGGGGTCTTCGGCAATCCGCATTCCAAGAACCTGACCTCGATGGCGATGACCCGGCTGGTCGAACAGGCCCGCGAGTACGTCCTGCACTACTTCAACGCCTCCCCCGACGAGTATATGGTCATCTTCACCCCGAATGCGACCGGGGCGCTCAAACTCGTCGGAGAATCGTATCCCTTCGGGCCGGGGGCAACCTATCTGCTGACCTTCGACAATCACAACTCGGTCAACGGCATCCGGGAATATGCCCGCGCCCGCGGCGCCGGTGTGACCTATATTCCGGTCGTGCTACCCGATCTGCGCGCCGACGAGGCCCAGTTGGCGCAGGCCCTGCGGGCGGGCCGGCCGGGCGCGCCCAATCTGTTCGCCTATCCCGCGCAATCGAATTTCACCGGGGTCCAGCACCCGCTGGAGTGGATCGCGCGGGCGCAGGCGCAGGGCTGGGATGTGCTGCTCGACGCCGCCGCCTTTGCCCCGGCCAACCGGCTCGATTTGAGCCGCTGGCATCCCGACTTCGTGGACATCTCCTTCTACAAGATCTTCGGCTACCCCACGGGCACCGGGTGCCTGCTGGTGCGCAAGGCTGCCGCCCGCAAGCTGCGGCGGCCCTGGTATGCGGGGGGCACGATCACCTTCTCCTCGGTCGTCGCCCACGACCACTACCTGACGCCGGGGCCGGCCGGGTTTGAGGATGGCACGGTGAACTATCTGAGCCTGCCGGCGGTCGAAATCGGCCTCAAGTTCATCGAGTCGGTCGGGATCAACCTGATCCACACGCGGGTGATGTGTCTGACCGGCTGGCTCCTTGACCAGTTGCCGGCGCTGCGCCACAGCAACGGCAACCCGCTGATTCGCCTCTATGGCCCGGCGGGCACGTGGATGCGGGGAGGCACGGTCCAGGTGAATTTCCTGGATCCCGAAGGCCGCTTATGGGACTGTACCGAGGTGGAACGGCGGGCGAACGGCGAGCGCATTTCGCTGCGGGCGGGGTGTCACTGCAATCCGGGTGCGCGGGAAGTCGCGCTCGGATTCACCGCGGCCGACCTGGCGCCCTGCTTCCGCGACAAAGACCGGCTGACCTTCGCGCAGTTCTTGCAGGTCATCGACGGCAAGACGACCGGCGCCCTGCGGGCCTCGCTGGGCCTGGCAACGACTTTCGCGGATGTCTATAAATACAGGCAGTTCGCGGCCACCTTCCGCGACCAGCCGGTCGCCGGCTGAACCAGTGGCCGGCCCCCCGGTTATCGCAGGCGCGGGCGTTCATCCTGATAGACCTTGAAGGGTTGCAACGCGGCGGCCTGCGCCTGCAGCCGGGCCGCCGCCTGCGGATCGGCCGGGTCCGGGTGGCTTTGCAAGTAGCTACTCAGTTGCTGCACGAACCCCGGATAGACGGCCACCACCGAGCGCTCGATCTCGTCCAATGGCACCGGGTCGGTCAGCAGCCCCCGGAAATCGAAGTGCGGATCATGCGCTATGCCATCCTCGCCCGGCGCCACAATGTGATAGCCCAACCCGGCCGGCACCAACTGCGCCTCGCGCGGGTCTAAGACGGCGGCGATTTCGCGCCGGCCCTGCGTATCGCTCACCGGGGTAATAAACGCCGTGTAGACCGGGCGCCGGCCCAGGTTGCTGTCCACAAAGCCGTTCAGCGTGTCCGTATAAGCCGCGGGTAGCTCGCGCGTGGCCTGCCCGGTGTCCACCCAGTGCTGCAACAGCCCTTTGTACGTGCTCAGCGCCGCGGCATTCTCCGCCATCACGTCCGGATACGCGCGCTGCAGGTAGTCGATATAGAACGGTTGGCGCAGCAACTCTTTGTCGATGACCACCACGTCGGGCCGCTCCCCGCGCACATGCTGCCAGTAGAAGCTCAGCGAGGACAGATCCCAGTAGTCCGTCAGCAAGATCGCGTTCGGCGGTAGGCTCTTGAAGGCGTTCTGGATAAAGAGTTCCGCCGTATAGTTGTCCCGGTGGCCGGCGGCGCCCGCATTGATCAGCAACGCCACCAGCGGCAACAGCGCCCCGGCCGGCAGACTGCCCCAGCGCGCCAGGCCCGCCGCCCGCTGCGCGACCGCCTGCCCCAGCAGCCACCGCACCCCGCCGGCCACCCCCAGCCCGGCCCAGAACAGCCCGATCATGTAGATCGGGACGTAGTAGGTGGCAATTTCGGGGATATTATAGTTCACATCGACCAGCAAACTCAGGCCGGCCGTCCCCCCGGTCGCCAGCAGGAGGCTGCGGTGCGTGCCCCAGAGGTAGCGCACGCCCGCCGCCATGGGTACCAGCAGCAGCAGAGTCAGGATGGGGCCAAACTGCTTGGCCGCATAGACGCCGGCATCGACCAGA
>DASSGZ010000613.1:0-10076 GCA_035693165.1 Chloroflexia bacterium
CGGTGCGGGCGTGTTCACCCTCTACGCCCACCTGTCGGCTTTCCGGGTGCAGGTGGGCCAGGAGGTGGCGACGGGCGATGTGCTGGGGCTGGTGGGCAGCACGGGGAACGCGACCGGGCCGCATCTGCACTGGGAAGTCCATGTGGCCGGGACGTATGTGGAACCGCAAGAATGGCTGGCGCGCACTTTTCCGTGAGCCGCCGCCTCCGGCCCTGTTGTTTGCCCCTTTTCCCCTGGTAAGATGACCTCTCCCCGGCATTCCGCCGCCCTGCCTCCGCGCCGAGACTCTTCGCTGCGCTCAGAGTGACACGGGCAGGGGATGCCTCGCGCCCGCTGTAGGGGCCGGTTTCAAGCCGGCCCGTGTGCTTGGCCCCGCCCCGAGACTCTTCGCTGCGCCCAGAGTGACAAGGGCCGGCGCCGAGACTCTTCGCTGCGGCTCAGAGTGACAAGGGCCGGCGCCGAGACTCTTCGTCGCGCTCAGAGTGACAAGGGCCGGCGCCACCGCCGCCCAGCATAGACGGCGGTGGCGCCGGGTTGTCGTGTGCGGTGTGACTAATCCCTGCGGATGCCGTCCTGAAGGATGATGCGCGGCGTGGGGCGGCAAGCGGTGACAAATGCCCCGCCCCTGCCGTCTGGAGGGTATGGGGCATGTGTTCGGCTAGCCGGCAGGCCAGGCGGAACGCTGGGCGGGCCGGGTTAGAATTCGACCTGCCGGGCGGTGCCGTGGAGCGTCAGGGCACGGTAGCTCTGCCGTACCGGCGCCAGGCTCTCGGTTTGCGTGGTGGTGAGAATGGCGACGGTTTGCAGCGCCGCTTCCGTCTCGTCCCCCCGCAGGTTGATCGCCGGGATCAGCAGGGTCAGGCGGCGATTGTGGATGGCCGTCACCTCGATGACGATGGTGACCTGGGTGCCGATCTCGGTTTCCTCCGTGCGAATATCCGGCCCGCTGGCGGTCACGTTGTGTTGCCGATCCTGATAGTGGAGCTGGGGTTTGCCGGCGAAGCTGGTGCTCGAATAGGTGATCTGCGTATGCTCACCATGCAGCACGTACTGGTTGGGCTGGGACATGGTCGTATCCTCCATGATTGGCCGCGGCGGGTGGGGGTGGCTGCCGGTCCGCGGCGCCTGACGCGCCCGGTCGCCGGTGCCCCGCTTCGTCTGCTTACCTGAATGGCGCGGATGGCGAACAGGTTACGGGACAGAGGAAAGCGCGCCGCTGGGGATGGAGTGTGCTATGATAGCGCCAGGAGGTGCGCTATGGCAAAAGAAGTGATCCTGACCCTGGCGGACGACACATACGCGGCATTGGCGGCCTGGGCGGGCGGCGCGGACCAGGTCGCCCCTTATCTACAACGGCTGGTGGAGTCGATACTGGCTCACCCGGCGCAGGAAGAGCAACCCGTGCGGCGGGGGCGCGCGCCGGGCATGCCCGCCATCTCGCCCGGCGCCGACGACGAAGACCTGCTCCATCTGCTGGCCGAAGACCAGCGCTGGGGCGGGCCGGGCGGCTGAATCCCGTCCGGCGGATGTCTCCGAATCAATAAGCCAGGCCCTGGCGGCTCCCAGGCTGCCGGACGACAGGGCCCCTGGCTGGAAGCGCAGCGTCCGCCGGCGTTGCGGGAAAGGATCGCCTCATGAACCTGCAGCAAGCGATGCTTGCGGCCCAACTGGCCCATGCCAAGGCGGCGGCCGCCCAGGACCTGATCGACGATGTGGACAGAATACTGCGTCCCGTCGGCATCCGGCTGTATCGCTGGGCGCCCGCCGGGCCGGTCTGTCCGCGGTGCCGGCGGGAAGATAATTGGGTCGAGCAGGTGGGCACGCATGAAATCTATTGCCGCTGCCAGGTAGCCGGCTAGCCTCGCCCCGCAACCGGACCGGTCGCGGCCCCGCCGTGATAACCTCTCGCTGCCGCCGTTCTAACTGCAAAGTCTTAATGAGCAGGGCGGCGCCACCGGCAGCCGGCCCTGCGTGCGAACAGCATTCAGTGCCCGATCGGGCGGCAGGCGGCCGTGCTCCGGCCCCGGCGCGGCCCCGCGCGGTGGCGCCGGGCGGCCCGGCCGGTCAATGGGTGGAAAGGAGTCGGCGCATGGCGAGCGCGGCGAACGAGAGCGAAAATCCGGCGGACCTGAGCGTCCCCACGACCACGGAGGGCGCCGGCCCGCCTGCCGCCCCCGATATCGCCGCTGAACCGGCGGCGGCGCCGGATGGACCGCGCGTGAGCGGGCCGATCCTGCCGATGCCGGCGGCGGCCATCGGTATGGCGAACCCGCTCAAGAGCGGGCGCGAGGTGGCCGCGCAGCACTTTGTGAACCTGCTGGCGCGGGGCTATTATGCCGAGGCCGCCGAGAGTTTCGCGCCCGACGTGCGCGCCGCTGTTCCCCCGGAGGCGCTGGAGTCGGCCTGGCTGCGGCTGATCGACCAGGTGGGGCCGCTGAAGCGCCACCTGGCGGCCACCGGCGGGCGCCTGTTGCAACACGACGTGGTGCGCGACACCTGCGAGTTCGCCGCCACGACGCTGGACCTCCAGGTCATCTTCGACGCCGCCGGGTATGTGGCCGGGTTCCAGTGGTTGCCGCTGCCCGGCGAACACATCTCGGATCTGCTGTACGATCCGCCGGAGTATGTGCGCCAAGCCGCCTTCCATGATCGCGCCGTCGAGGTCGGCAGCCCGCCCTGGACGCTACCCGGCATGGTCAGCCTGCCGATGGGCGACGGCCCGTTCCCGGCGGTCGTACTCATCCAGGGCGCCGGCCCGCAGGATCTCGACGCTACGGCGGGGCCGCTGAAGCCGTTCCGCGACCTGGCCTGGGGCCTGGCCTCGGCCAACACCGCCGCGCTGCGCTACGACAAGCGCACCTATGTCTACGGCGCAACGCTGCCGTTGGAGCCCAATTTCACCGTCGAGGAAGAAGTGGTGAACGACGCGCTGGCGGCGATCGCGCTCTTGCGCGGGATGCTGAAGGTCGATGCGCGGCGGATTTTCCTGCTGGGCCACGGCGTCGGCGGCTCGTTGCTGCCGCGCATCGCCGCCCGCGACCCGCACCTCGCCGGGCTGATCATCCTCGATGGGATCACGCGCCGCCCCGAAGAGATGCTGATGGACCAGTTCACCCGGCTGTACACCCGCCACGGCCCGCCCACGCCCGAACAGGAACAGGAACTGGCCGTGCTGGAGGCCCAGGTAGCCCGCCTGCACGATCCGCAATTGCCGGACACCACGCCCGCCGGGCAGTTGCCGCTGGGGCTGCCCGCATCCTACTGGCGCGACCTGCGGGCCTACCGGCCCGCCGAGGTGGCCCGCACGCTGCCCCAGCCGATGCTGATCATGCAAGGCGAGCGCGACTACCAGGCGACCATGGCCGACTTCCAGCTATGGCAAGACGCCCTGGCCGGGCGGCCCCAGGTGGAGCTACGCACCTTCCCCACGCTCAACCCTCCGCTGATCCCAGAGGAAGACCGCCGCACACCCGACGACTTCCAGGCGGCCAACCATGTCCCGGCGGAAGTGGTCGAATACATCGGCAATTGGATCCGCCGCCAACCGCCCCGCGGCGCCGCCGGCCCCCGCTCATAGCCGGGACCGGCCTTTCCACCCGATAGGGGCCGGTTCGCCAACCGGCCCCGTCGCCTTTCCCCGCGTGACGGCGCCGGTGGGCCACCGGTCACTTCGCCTTTCCGTATCAGGATTATCCCCGCTGTAGGGGCCGGTTTCAAACCTGCCCGTTGCCGACAGGCGGCGCGTTACACCGTGCGCGAGGGGGACGGGGCGGGCCACGCGCACGACTATGACCGGCCGTCTGCTCCTTGCCCTCATCATGCGCAATGATCATGGCCGGGCGCGAACGTTCGGCGCCGGTGGATCTGTATGTAGTGTAGGGGTTCCGCGCGGGGCCGGCATCTGCCCATATACGGATTACCGGCCTGTACCTTCGTGCAGCCCGGCGTGGGTCGCCGCGGGGCGCCGGGCGGGGCAAAGTGAGCAGATTCTGACCTGGCGGATGAACAGACGCCCGCCCTATGATGAGGTTACACGAGCGGTGATGCGGTTTAGTCGCGTGAAAGGAGCGCCAAATGACTCGTCTGTCGGTTGTGCTGGTGGGTGATGCCGAGTGCCGGGCCGCGATCAAGGGCCGCCTGCGCGGGCGTCGCGACGTGACGATTGCCGGCGAGATCGGTGCGGCGAGCGCGTTGCGGCTCATCCCCCTGGTGGCGCCGGATGTCGTCGTGCTGGAGTGGGCCGCGGCAGATGTGAACGCGCTGACCGTTTTGCCCTGGCTGCACACGCTGCCTGACGCGCCCTGGATTATCGCCCTGGGGGCGACCTCGGGGGTGGCGGAACAGCAACTGGTCCAGGCGCTGGGCGCGGATGCCTACGCGACCCTGGAGGGGCCACTGCCCCTCACGACGGCGCTGGACCGGGTCGCCGCCCTTCATGGTCCGGTGCCCCACGCCGCCTGAGTCTGCGCTACCTGACTCGCACATCCGTTCATAGGTTCACCGCAAAGGCGCGCAGAACGCGAAGGGTTTTTATTTATATGGATTTCGTTCTTCGCGCCCTGCGCGCCTTCGCGGTGCAGCAGATCAACCCTGCTTGACGCTCTCGTGGCGCTGTGCTATGCTGCGCCTGGGCAGCCGTCCGCGCCGGTGCGTCCCCACGCGGGAGTGCCCTCGACGTCATATCTCGGGAACCGTCCCGCCGGGCCGGTTGGGCACGCGTGATGGGAGCGGCCTCCATGCTGATGACGAATCCGACCGGACTATGGCTCGCGGCGCTGGTCCGCGCCCGGCTGGCGGCCATGGCCAACGCTGCCGCCGCCGCGGCTCACCGCGATTTCCCCCTCTATCAGGCGGTGCCGCCGGCCGAAATCGCCGCCGTGTTCGCCATTGCCTATCGCGTGCTGGCCGAGTCGCTGGAGATCGGCGACCTGCTGCCGCTGCACAGCTACATCCGCGAAGTGGGTGCGGCGCGATTGCGCGGCGGTGCGACGCCTGCCGACCTGGTGGCGCTGGGCGAGATCATGCTCGCCGAGGTCCAGACCGTCATCGAGCAGACGCGGACCGGCGACCCCGCCCGCGCCGAGGCCGCCCTGCGGCTCTGGGAACCGATTGCCCGCGGCATTCGCCGGATCCTGACCGATCTGCCCCAGGAACCGCTGCCCGCGGCGTAAACCCGACCTCCCAAGACTCGTCCGCGTGGTGCGCAGCGGGGCTACGGTTGCCGCCAGTCCATCGATCGGCGGAGCAACCGATGGATACCGGGGCAGATTCCCGGCGCCGGCCAGTTGCGCGGGACCGGGTCTTGGAGTAGACTGAAGACATAGATCGCCTTGCGGCGGTTTGCTCCGCCCGGCCACGGGCCGTCCTCGATCGCGTCCTCACTCCCCAACCGCGTGCCGGCACACAGGGTCGCGGGGGTGTCACCGGGCACGCCCCCAGGAAAGATTGGCTGCCCGATACCCGCCCTGGCGGGTGGGCGGGCGCGGGCACGGGGTGCAGAGGAGGGTAGCGCCATGCGCATTGGGATTCTCGGGGCCGGGAACATCGCCGGGGCGCTGGGCCAGCGCTGGGCGGCCAATGGGCACGATGTGCTGTTCGGCGTGCGCGATCCGCAAAGTTATACCGTGCAACTGGTGTTGAACGGCTGCGGCCCCAACGCCCAGGCCGGGACGATGCGCGAAGCGGCGACCTACGGCGACGTGGTCGTCCTGGCCGTGCCCTGGTCGGCGGTGCCCGACGTGCTGACGCAAACGGCCGGTTGCGCAGATAAGATCCTGATCGACTGCACCAACCGCATGGGACCGCCCGCGCCCGGCGCGCCCGCGTCGGGCACCGAGCAGGTGGCAAAGCTGGCGCCCCAGGCGCGGGTGGTCAAAGCCTTCAATACCCTGGGCGCCGAGAGCATCGCTCATCTGGAGTTTAGCGGCATCAACGCCAGCACGTTCATGTGCGGCGACAACGCAGCGGCTAAGGCCACGGTGCGCCAGTTGGGCGAGGACATCGGCTTCGATGTGGTTGACGTGGGGCCGCTGGCGACGGCGCCGCTGGTCGAGTCGCTGGCCCAGCTCTGGGTGCAGATCTCGCACTCGCTGGGCCGCGATATCGCCTTCCGCCTGCTGCGCCGGTAGCCGCGCCGCCCGGCAATGTCCTGGGGCCGGGACACATTTGCTTATGCGTCCGCTTCTCTCCAATTCGTAGCGGCGCCATGAATGGCGCCTGCCGCCGTAGCGCAATCTCCGCCCGTGGCTGCGCGCGATCCTCAAGCATCCGGGTAGGGCGACAGGCGCCATAAATGGCGTCGCTACGGAACCGATATGCAGTAGATCGCGGGACCCGGCCCTGAGCCAGGCCGCGCAGGCGGCCTTCGTAGCCGTAGCCGGTGGCTCCGCCGCGCTCAGTGTTTGCGCGGCCCCACGGGCAGATGCGTGTCCAGCGACAGGCTCTCGCCGGGGAGAATGTCGCGCCACTGCGCCACCAGCCGCCGGTAGGACTCGCCCACCGGGCGGATGCGCCGGTCCATGTCGTAGAGGCCCAGGGGATTGACGTGCCCGTTGTTCTCGCGGAGCGCCGTGTCCCAGTCCACCTGGTCGATCAGGCTGTACCAGGTGAAGCCGATAATGGGGATGCCGTCTTCCTTCAGGCGCACCATGTTGGTCCATTGCTTCCAGAGCCAGGCGGGCGCGGCTTTCGGGTCGGCCAGGTTGGTCTCGGTGTGCATCACCGGCAGATGGTAGCGGTCGAAATACTGCCGGGTGATGACGTAGTAGCCCAGGATTTCGCCGGACTCGGTGATGTGGCCGTCGTGGTGGATGAGATGCTCGTTGGTGATGTAGTAGTCGTTGCCCATGATGTGGTGGAGCTTGAGCGCAGTGCCGTGCTCGCGGAACCAGTGGAACTCCGCGCGGGTCATGCCGTGGTCCATGATGTACTCATAGACGCAGGAGCAGACCCCGTGCTGGCCGTAACAGAGGTCCAGCGAGAGAAAGCGCCGGTGGTTGAGCTGGTCGGCCTTGTCCTGCACGGCGGGATGGCCCGCGTGGAAGTATTCGCTCGACTCGCTCTGGATGAAGTAGGCGTGGGGCTGGACCTCCAGGATCGCTTCCTCGGCCAGCACATTGGCCTGCGCCATGTGCTTGAGCGCGGTGACAAAGGCGGTATCGCTCTTGAGGCGCTCGTTCCACCAGCCGAAGAGGGCCGAGAACTCGGCGCAGACGAAGATCTCGTTCACCGGCGTGTAGAGGCGCACCCAGGGATAGCGCTCGGCGAAGGCGCGCGCATATTCGGCGAACAACGCCGGCCAGTCGGGGTTCTGGAAATTGCCCACCCAGTCGGGCACGCCGAAGTGGCAGAGATCGACGATGGGCGTGATGCCCAGCCGCTGTAGCTCGCCGAAGGTGGCGTCGCTGAAGTCCCAATCATAGCGGCCCGGCCCGCGATGCACCTGGTAATAGGGCGGGCCGTAGCGCAGAAACTCGATCCCCAGGTCCTGCACCAGACCGAAATCCTCGCGCCAGCGCTCGTAGTGGTGCGCTTTCGCCATTTCGTCCACGCGCAGATCGTGCCCGTCGGGGCCGGTGATGACCGGGTAGCTACACTCGATGCCGGTGGCGAACAGGAAGCGCTGATCCATATGCCGCGCATGAATATGAGGGCTGCCGTTGCTCATGGTCTCCTCCATCGGATGGCGAGCCGTCCAGGAAGCGGGTAGCGCGCGGGCCGGCTTTTGCGTTCTCACTAAGCGAATAGCATAGTTTGGGCCTTGACGAGTGGTCGGTGGTCGGTGGTCAGTGATCAGGCCCGTGGCTTGTCACTCTGAGCGGAGCGCAGAGTCTCGTCTTTTGGGCCACGAGACGGAGACTCTTCGCTCCGCTCAGAATGACAGGAGCAGACTTGTCACTCTGAGCGGAGCGAAGAGTCTCGGCGCGCACGCCGGTATGCGGCTGCGCGGGCACGGATTGGGCTACGCAGTGGTATAATGCGGGCAACGTTGATGAACAGACCGGCGGTTTGCCGCGGAGGAGGATGTATGGCGTTTCGAGCGGTGGATACAAAGCAAGGCTTTCCCGCGCTGGAGTTGGAGATCGAGGCGTGGTGGCAGGCGCAGGGCATCGTGCAGAAGGCGCTGGGCCACGGCGACCGGGCGCGGCCTTTCATCTTCTTTGAAGGCCCGCCCACGGCCAACGGGCGGCCCGGCGTGCACCATGTGGAGGCGCGGGCATCCAAGGACATCGTGATCCGCTACCGGCGGATGCGCGGGCAGTATGTGGTCGGCGCGCGGGGCGGGTGGGACACGCACGGCCTGCCGGTGGAGATCGAGGTTGAGCGCGAACTGGGCTTCACGGGCAAGCCGGACATCGAGCGCTACGGTATCGCCGCCTTCAACGAAGCCTGCAAGGCCAGCGTCTGGCGCTACATCCAGGAATGGGAGCGCATGACCAACCGCATCGCCTACTGGGTGGACCTGGAGCACTCGTATGTCACCTACCACAACGACTATATCGAGTCGCTCTGGTGGATCATGCAGTCGCTCTGGAAGGCGAATCTGCTGTTCCGCGACTACAAGGTGACGATGCACTGCCCGCGCTGCGGCACCTCGCTCTCGGACCACGAAGTGGCGCTGGGCTTCAAAGACGACGTGGACGACCCCTCGGTCTGGATCCGCTTCCGTGCCACGCCCAGCGGGCACCCGCTCGACAGCCGGCTGGCCGGGGCGGCGTTCCTGGCCTGGACGACCACGCCCTGGACCCTCCCAGCAAACGTGGCGCTGGCGGTCAAGCCCGGCGCGCGCTATGTGCTGGTCGAGTACACCGGCGGCGCGGAGCCGGAGCGCCTGGTGCTGGCCGCGGCGCGCGCGGATGCGGTGCTGGGCGAAGGGCAGTACACTGTGCTGGCATCCTTCAGCGGCGACGACCTGCGCGGGGCACGCTATGAGCGCCTGTTCCCCGGCGTGCCCGCGCCCGGCCAGACGGTGGACCCGGCGGACGCTTACCGGGTGGTGGTCGACGATTTCGTGTCGCTGGACGACGGCACCGGCATCGTGCATATCGCCCCGGCCTACGGCGACCTGGAGATCGGGCGCAAGTACGGCCTGCCCACCCTGTTCTCGGTGGACCTGGCGGGCATGACCTACCCGGAGTTCGACGCCTTCGGCTTCGGTGGGCTGTTCTTCAAGGCCGCCGATCCGGTGATCACGCAGAACCTGCGCGAGCGCGGGCTGCTGTTCCGGGCCGGGCGCGTGCGCCATAGCTATCCCTTCTGCTGGCGCTGCGATACGCCGCTGCTGTACTACGCGAAGCCGTCGTGGTACATCCGGACCACGGCGCGCAAGGAGGCGCTGATCGCCAACAATCAGCAGATCCACTGGGTGCCGGAGCATATCAAGGAAGGGCGCTTCGGCAACTGGCTGGAGAACAACATCGACTGGGCGCTGAGCCGCGAGCGTTACTGGGGCACGCCGTTGCCCATCTGGGTCTGCGACTCGTGCGGGGAGACCGAAGTGATCGGCTCGGTGGCCGAAATGTCGGAGCGGGCCGGGCGCGACCTGAGCGACCTGGACCTGCACCGGCCCTACGTGGACGAGGTGACGTGGGCCTGCGCGGCCTGTGGCGGCGGCACGCGCCGTCGCATCCCCGACGTGGCCGACGCCTGGTTTGACTCCGGCTCGATGCCGGTGGCCCAGTGGCACTATCCCTTTGAGAACCAGGATGTCTTCGCCGAGGCCGGGCAGGCTGACTACATCTCGGAAGCCATCGACCAGACCCGCGGCTGGTTCTACACGCTGCACGCCGTCTCGACCTTGCTGTTCGACCGGCCCGCGTTCTGCAACGTGATCTGCCTGGGCCATATCCTCGACGTGAACGGCGTCAAGATGTCGAAGTCGCGCGGCAACGTGGTCGACCCCTGGCAGTTGCTGCGCGACTACGGCGCCGACGCCACCCGCTGGTACATGTACGCCTCGGCGCCGCCGTATAATCCGCGCCGCTTCGCCCCCGACCTGGTGGGCGAGGTGCTGCGCCAGTTCCTGCTGACCCTCTGGAACACCTACGCCTTCTTCGTGACCTACGCCAACCTCGACG
>DASSGZ010000614.1:0-7366 GCA_035693165.1 Chloroflexia bacterium
GCACCCTATTGACGAATCGTGCGAATTGATCTATGGATGTAGTAGTACGCGCACTACCCTTCGCTCTACTCCCGGTTCCTTGACCCGTATCCTCGCGGCCCATAACTCGCCCTTCCGTTGCCGGGACTATGCTATGATACAGCACGTCATTTTGCATCCCGTTGTCCGTCCCTGCCTGCACGCCGGGCGGCAACCCGCGCGGCCTCCGCATTCGACACTGGTGTAATGGATCCACTGGGAGGTACACCGCAATGTCCAAGTACGCAGCCGTGGTGGTGGGCAGCAACTATCAGCACGCGCCAGGGAACGGGGCGAATACGAACGGCGGCCCGGTGGCGCCGAACCCGCTGCGCTTCGCCGAGGCCGATGCCCAGGCGATGGCCGATACGCTGAAGGCGGCGGGCTACGATGTGGCGGCGCTCGTCGGGGCCGACGCCACGCGCGCCCGGATCATCACCACGATCCAGCAGAAGCGCCGCGCCCTGGACCCGGACGGCGTCTTCGTCATCCACTTCGCGGGCCACGGCATGCTCGAAAGCGACGACCCGACCGACCCCGACAGCAGCAGCATCGCCTACCTGCTGCCCGCCGATGTCGATCTGACCTCGCTGGCCGCCAGCGCCATCGCCCTGGAAGACCTGTCCACGCGCTATCTGCCCGAGCACGGCGCCTCCGTGGTGCTGCTCGACTGCTGCCACAGCGGCTATGCCGTCGGGATGCGCGGCGAGGGCGACAGCCGCGGCCAGGCCCAGGCGTTCCTCAACCGGGCGCAGCAATCGTTCACGAACTGGGGCCGCATGGTGCTGGCCGCCTGCCCCGGCGACGAACTGGCCCGCGAACTGGAGGAGATGCAGCACGGCGCGTTCACCTACTTCCTGCTCGACCACTGGCAGGACAGCCCCGAGGAGGTGAACGTCGACGAACTCTACCTGGCTCTCTCCGAAAGCTTGAAGAACAAGAACCTGCCGCATCCGGTGATGGGCGGCTCGCAGCGGGAACCGATCGTGTTGCGGGCGGCCCGTGTCGCGGCTCCCGCGCCGGTGACCGCCCCACCTGCCGCGCCCGCCGGGGCCGCGCGCGGGGGTGCGCCCGCGCCCGCCGCTGCCCCTGCCGTCACTCCCGAGGAGGCCGCGCAGCGCGCCCAGATCTATACCACCCTCAGCGGGCTGGACGACGCCCATTGGACGGCCCTGCTCACCACGCTGGACGTGAAACCGGCGGACCTGGGCGGATCGACGCGGCCCGGCCAGATCCGCAAGCTGATTGCCGATTGGGCCGGGCAGGGCCTGTTGACCGCCCTGGCCAATGAGGCGACGCTGGCCCAGGCCGGGCAGCGCGCCGACGCCACCCGGCAGGCGGCGACCCTGTGGACCCAGCAGCGCGAGGCCATGGACCAGCAGGATTGGGACACGGCGATTAAACTCGGTGAGCAAATCCTCGTCCTCGATCCCGACCAGCAATCGGCGCGCACGGAAACCGCCGCGGCCTTGAACGAGCGCGGCACCACTCACGTCAATGCAGGACGGTTTGACGAGGCGCTCGCCGATTATACACGCGCCTTTGAGTTGGACCCGCAAAACGAAACTGCCTGCTATAATCGCGGCAGCACCCTGTACTCGTTAGAGCGCTTTGACGAGGCGGTGGCGGTGGAAACAGAGGCGATTCAGCTTAACCCGGATGATGCCGACGCGTATAACGTGCGTGGGAAGGCGCACGCGATACTGGCGCGCGCGGATGAGGCGCTGGCCGATTTCTCGAACGCTATCCGGCTTAACCCGGATCTGGCCGAGGCGTACTTCAATCGCGGCTGTCTTTATCAGGACCAGTTGCAGAAATACAAAGAAGCGGGTCTCGATTATGACGCCGCCCTGCGACTCGACCCCGAATACGGAGACGCCTACGTGGGGCGCGGGGATCTGCTCTATACCCTGGAACGCTACGAGGACGCCCTGGCCGACTATAACCAGGCCATCGCACTCGACCCGCAGTGGGCGCCCGCATATAAGGGCCGCAGCGCAGCCTACGCCGCGCTGGGCGACACCCGGCGGGCGCACACGGACCTGGCCCGCGCCCGCAAACTCGATCCCAGCATTGAGTGATCCCGGTGCGAGTCCTTGGCCGGGGCGGGTTGGTGGGCCACCGGCTCGCCCCGGTTCGGCCCGGATCGCCCCCGCTCCCGGACCTTTATGAGACAAAGGTACTAGCGGGGTCCTACTTGTCAAGCCGATCAAAGTAGTGCTATAATCGGCTCTATGATGCCGGGGCGCGGGGGGCGCCCGACGCATCCCTAAGCCGCACGGCGGGCCTTTCACGCCTGAACCCGGCCTGACTGCTTGTTGGTCAAGCAGCGCATATTCGGCAGGCCACTCGCAGTACCGCCCGGAAAGTCAGGCCGCTCCTATGCATATCCGCCTCCTCGGCGTGCATCAAGGCGAGAGCAAGACAACCAAGTTCATCTCCATTCTGGTGGATGGCGTGCTCGCGATTGATGCGGGCAGCCTCACTTCGGGGCTGACCTTTGACGAGCAGCAAAAGCTCAACACCATCCTCGTCACCCACTGCCACTACGATCACATCAAAGACATTCCCATGATCGCCTTCAACAATATGCACACCAGCCAGATCCTGGTCTATTGTCAGGCGGATACACGGGAAGCGCTGGAATCGCACATCATGAACCAGAGCATCTGGCCCAAGATGTACGATATTCCGCGCCCGGAGGCGCCCAGCATCCGCTTCTGCGAGGTCGAGGCGGGCCGCCGGTTCCACATCAACGGCTACAGCGTGCTGCCGGTGCCCATGAAGCACGCCGTGCCCACCGTCGGCTATTCGGTGGACCACAACGGCAAAAGCTTCTTCTTCACCTCGGACACCGGCGGCGATTGCCACGCCGCGTGGCTGCAGATGCGGCCCGACCTGATCATCAGCGAGGCGACGCTGCCCAACCGCCTCATCGCCGACGCCGACGCCTACGGCCACCTCACGCCGTCGAAGATCGAGCGCGAACTGCGCGACTTTCGCGCCCTGCACGGCTACGTGCCGCATGTGATCGCCGTGCATATCGACCCCAAGCACGAGGCCGAAGTGCGCGCGGAGATTGCCGAGGTCGCGACCCGGCTCGACGCGCCCATCGAGGTCGGCTACGAGGGCATGTGCATCGAACTGTGACCGAGTCCGCGCCCCACCCTGCCGCCGTCCCCGAGGACGGCGTCTCTTTTGCCCCGCGCCGCATCGCGGTAGGCAGCGCCAACCCCGGCAAGATCGCCGCCGTGCGCCAGGCCGTGGCACGCTACTGGCCGCGGGCCACTGTCGAGGGCATCGACGTGCCGTCGGGTGTGCCCGACCAGCCGCGCAACGATGCCGAGGGCGCGCGGGGCGCGGTGCTGCGCGCGGACGCCGCCCGGCAGGCGCGGGATGCCGACCTCGGCATCGGCCTCGAAGGCAGCAGCGACGAGCATCCGTGGGGCATGTATACCGTGGCCTGGGTGGCGGCGGTGGACCGCGCCGGGCGGGTGGGGCTGGCGAGCACCGGGCGCTGCCCTTTGCCGACCCCGGTGGCCGCGGGCATCCGCGCGGGCGGCGAACTCGGCCCGCTGGTCGACGCTCTGCTCGGCGAGGCCAACACCAAGCACCGGGGCGGGGCCAGCGCGGCCTTCACGGCGGGCCATGCCGGGCGCATCGACTCGCTGGCGGGCGGCGTCGTCTACGCCTGCGCGCCCTTCCTCACCCCGGCCTATTTCGGCCCCGCGGCCATGGGCCAGGTGGACGAGGTGCTGGCCCGGCTGGCCGAGGCACTGCCCCTGCGCACCGCTTACACACTGGTCTTCCTGCACCGCCCCGATGGCCGTGTGCTCATGCTGCACCGCACCCGCCCGCCCAACGCCGGGCGGCTGAACGGCGTCGGCGGCGGTATCGAAGCGGGCGAAGATGTGCTGCAGGCCGCCGCCCGCGAGGTACGCGAAGAAGTGGGCCTGGATGTGCAACCGCGGCTGGGTCTGGCGCTGACCCTCTGGGAAGCCGGGCGCATGGCGCAGGGCGCGCCGCCGATCCTGCTGTACGTTTGCCGGGCCGACATCACCGCGGAGGCCGCCGCCCAGGTGCCCGCCGCGTGCCCGGAAGGCGCCCTGTCCTGGGTCGATCCGCAAGCCCTCGCCGCGCTCGACGTGGTGCCCAACCTGCGCGTGTTGCTGCCGTTGCTGCCGGCGCCGGAGGCGGGGGCCGGGGCGCTGGTGGGCACGCTCTGGTACGATGCCGGCTGGCAGGGCGGCCGCTACCTGGTCCACATGCCGGCCGGCCCGCGCAGCGGCCCCATTCCCCCGTGAGCGGGCCGGGCGCCGGGGGCCGCGCGCCAATTCCTATAGGGATTGTAGGACTCTTTGGGGGGCCGGCACCCGTATCGTCCTCTTGCTCTTGCGCGTTGTTTATATTAGAATAGTACAAAGGGCAGCAGGGGCCGCCCGGTCAGGACAGGCCCGCCGCAGCCGCAATGGCGCGGATAGGTCTGGCTGAAAACCTGTCTCTGCGATACTGGGCGTCCCCAGGGTAGCATGTGTCTCACATGCCGCTCTGGGGACGTTGTGTATTTACTGCCGCGCCCACCCGTGTGTTCCAGCTCCGTCAAGCCCACTCGGGCCGGATAAACCGGTCCCCTACCCCAGGCTACCGGGCGTTTCCGCCGGTCGCCTCGGCGACAAAAGCAACCAACCTGCCCAGTCCGCCGTATTTATAGTAAGACACCTGTTCTATCCTAGGCAGGATGGTAGCCATACCCAAGCTCCGATCTGATATCGATCTCGTACCGTAGCAGCCGGGCAGGAAAGGGAAGGTGATCCGCTATGGATCTGATTCGCAAACTCGAAGAGTATCGCGCACAGGAACAGGCGCTAGCCTGGGAGGGCACCTTTGCCGATTACTTCGAGATCGTCAAGCAGCAACCGCAGGTAGCCCAGCTCTCGCACGCCCGCGTGTTCAACATGATTATGAGCGAGGGGGTGGAGGTGGGGAAGCGCGGCGAAACGCGCTACAACTTCTTCAACACCGAGATCTTCGGTCTCGACCGCCCGCTCCAGCAGATCGTGGAGTATTTCAATTCGGCGGCCCAACGGTTGGAGGTGCGCAAACGCATCTTGCTGCTGATGGGGCCGGTCGGCGGCGGCAAGTCGACCATCGTCAGCATGCTCAAGCATGGGCTGGAGCAATACAGCCGCACCGAGCGCGGCGCGGTCTACGCCATTGCCACCTGCCCCATGCACGAGGAGCCGCTCCACCTGATCCCGCCGAGTCTGCGCGCCGACTTCGAGCGCGAGTATGGCATCTACATCGAGGGCGACCTCTGCCCGCGCTGCCGCTTCGACCTGGAGCACACCTGGGAGGGCCATATCGAGCGCGTGCCGGTGAAGCGCCTCGCCATGAGCGAGAAGAGTCGTGTCGGTATTGGCACGTTCACTCCCTCTGATCCGAAAAGCCAGGACGTTTCCGAACTGGTCGGATCCATCGATCTTTCGACCATCGGCGAAGTCGGCTCGGAGAGCGACCCACGCGCCTACCGTTTCGATGGCGAACTGAACATCGCCAACCGCGGGATTATGGAATTCATCGAAATCCTGAAGTCGGACGAGCGCTTCCTCTATGTGCTGCTCACGCTGTCGCAGGAGCAAAACATCAAGACCGGGCGCTTCAGCATGATCTACGCGGACGAGGTCATCGTCTCCCACACCAACGAGAGCGAGTACGCGGCCTTCGCCGCCAACAAGAAGTCGGAGGCGTTGCAGGACCGGGTCATCCTGGTGCGCGTGCCGTATAACCTGCGCGTCAGCGACGAGGTGCGCATCTACGAGAAGCTGCTCAAGCAAAGCTCGTTGCAAAACGTGCATATCGCCCCGCACACCTTGCGCGTCGCCTCGACCTTCGCCGTGCTGTCGCGGCTGGAGCCGTCCAAGAAGGCCGGCATGAGCCTGATGAAGAAGCTGCGCCTCTATGACGGCGAGGACGTGGAAGACTTCAAGATCAAGGACGTCAAGGAACTGCAGGAAGAGTCGGTGCGCGAGGGCATGGACGGCATCTCGCCGCGCTACATCATCAACCGGCTGTCGAGCGCGCTCGTCCGCGAGGGCATCACCTGCATCAACCCCATCGACGCCCTGCGCGCCCTGCGTGACGGCCTGGAGCAACACACCAGCATCACCCGCGAGCAGCGCGACCATTACCTGAACCTGATCGCCGAGGCGCGCAAAGAATATGACGAGCTGGCGAAGAAGGAAGTGCAGCGCGCGTTCGTCTATTCTTACGAGGAAGCCGCCCGTACGCTGCTCAACAACTACCTGGATAACGTCGAAGCCTATTGCAACAAGCAGAAGTTGCGCGACCCGATCACCGAGGAGGAGATCGATCCCGATGAGGGCCTGATGCGGGCCATCGAGGAGCAGATCGGCGTCTCGGAGAACGCGAAGAAGGCTTTCCGCGAGGAGATCCTGATCCGCATCAGCAGCCTGGCGCGCCGCGGGCAGAGCTTCGACTACACCAGCCACGAGCGGCTGAAGGAAGCCATCGAGAAGAAGCTGTTCGCCGACCTGCGCGACGTGGTCAAGATCACCACCTCGGCCCGCACGCCGGATCCGGAGCAACTGCGCAAGATCAACGAAGTCGTCGACCGCCTGGTGCGCGACCACGGCTATTGCACGGTCTGCGCGAACGCGCTCCTGACCTACGTCGGCTCGCTGCTGAACCGGTAGTGACGAGTGATCAGTGGGCAGTGATCCGTGATCAACAGTGCTAAGTGCCGGGCTGATTCGGAAGCCTGCTTCCGCTTGCCCGGCACTTAGACCTGCTACCAGCAGTCATACTGCTCGCGAAGCGGTGCGAAGCCCATCACTGACCACCGACCACTGACCACTGACCACTCGCAAGGACGGGCACCATGGCGAATGACGAGCAATCCCCCGAATCCCGCCTGCCGCTGATGTCGATCGGGCAGCATGACTGGTCGCTGCACCGCAAAGGGCCGGCCGACCAGCAGCGCCACCAGGAGAAAATCAAGGAGGCGGTGCGCAAGAACCTCGGCCAGATCGTCAGCGAGGAAAGCATCATCCTGTCCGACGGGCAGAAGACGATCAAGGTGCCGATCCGCACGCTCGACGAGTACCGCTTCCGCTTCGACTACTCCAGCGGCAAGCACACCGGCGCCGGCGACGGCGACTCGCAGGTGGGCGACGTGATCGGCCAGGCGGGCAACCCGCGCGGCAAAGGCAAGCAAGGCCAGGGGCCGGGCGAAGCCGGCGACGCCCCCGGCGGCGACTACTACGAGGCCGAGATCAGCATCGACGAACTGGCCGCCATGATCTTCCAGGACCTGGGCCTGCCCAACCTG